>JAFUPT010000105.1 GCA_017481065.1 Clostridia bacterium
ATTATAAAATGGAAAGGCAGATAAACATGCAGAACCTTCATACTTACAATAAAGGTGATGTAATCTTCCGCGAGGGCGAAAACCAGAGATGGATGTATGACATCGTAAAGGGCTCGGTTGAAATCTATGTGAACTATGAAAAGGAAAACCAGGTTCTTCTGGCTACGCTGGCAGAGGGACGCTACTTTGGTGAAATTGGCCTGACTGAAGCGGTAGCGCGCACGGCCACGGCTGTAGCTGCCGATGATACCCAGCTTGCCATGATTTCCGAACAGAATTTCTGCCAATATTTCCGTGAAAAGCCGGAAGCTCTGCTGAAGATTATGAGCAATATGGGCGCGCGCATCCGTTCCCTCACCAACGATTATATGGAAGCCTGTCAGGCGATTGCGGAAGCGGCGGAAGCCGCCCGCAGGGGCAGCGAAAAGAGCAGCGGCCTGAAGGCGAAGCTCGCCAAGATCGTGCAGGATTTCATCAAGCCGGCTTTCATTGCTCCCAGCGCTTCCTTCGATATCGATGCGTTTATGACGGGTGCAGCGACCGATGATAACGGGATTTGCACCTACAGAGAGCATGAAATCATCTTCCGCGAGGGCGAAGCATCCAGGTGCATGTATGATATTCTCTGGGGCAGGGTGGGCATCTATGCCAACTATGGACAGAAGAATGAAAAACTGCTGGTTGAACTTACCCGCGACCAGTTCTTTGGCGAAATGGGCATGATCGATAATTTGCCCCGTTCTGCAAGCGCAGTAGCCCTGGAGGAGGATACCAGGATTCAGCGCATTGATGGCTCGGATTTTTCCACCTTCATGCAGGAAAAGCCTGGCAAGGTATTCATGATTCTGCGCCAGTTGAGCGGCCGCCTGCGCAAGCTTTCCGAGGATTATCTGGAAGCCTGCCGCGCCGTAAGCGATGCTGCGGCCAACGAATCGGCGGGGGATAAGAACAGCTGGTTCAAGGACAGCATGAAGCGCTTCATCGAGGAATACAACAATGCCATGTGCTTTGCCAGAGAACATCCCGAATTTATGGTGGATATACACCATCCTCATTTCTTTTAAACGCTGAAAATGAAAAAAACTTTGCTGCAGGTGCAGCCGCAATATGCGAATAAAAATGAATGGACAGCCCTCTCTGAAAGGGAAGGGCTGTTCTTTGAATGTATAGAACCTGTTTTCAACCCGGAGCAGATCGATCTTTCCAATCCGGACCCACAGCTGCGGTGGTATCGCGAAGGCGGAAGGACCGCTGCGGTCCATGGTGCATTTATAGATGTGAATATCGCCAGCGGAGATGGAGCTTTCCGTGCGCTGTCCCAAAGGCGCTGCCATGAAAGCTGCCGCCTGGCGCAGCATCTGGGCGCGGAGTATGTGGTGTTTCATTCCAGCTGCTTTCCATTCCTGAGGGGTGCATATCTTGAATCTTGGGCGGATCGCTGTGCGGATTTTTATATGGAACTGGCCCGGCAGTATGGCCTCGCGATCCGGGTGGAAAACAGTCAGGATGTGGATCCCGCTCCACTTGAGCGCCTGATGCGGTCTGTTCAGGGCGCGGATGTATCCGTGTGCCTGGATATTGGCCATGCGGCTTATTCCCGCGCACCTGTGCGCGAATGGTTTGACCGCCTGGGCGATCATATTTCTTATCTGCATCTTTCTGATAATATGGGCCTGTTTGACGATCATCTCCCCATCGGAGAGGGAGGGATAGATTGGGCCGAAGCGGATGGACTCTGGCGGCAGCTCAAACGGCCGGCGCCGGTCACGTTGGAGGTAGGCTCAATACGGAACGTGGAAAAATCCCTTTCTTACCTGCGCGACCATGGATTGTTTGGCTTGGAGGGCTGAAAATATGAATGATCACCGGCATCTGATGCGCGAGAGCGTCATCAGGGATATGTCCGAAGGCGTGATGGTCATCGGCTTTGACGGCATCATCAATTATATCAATCCGGCTGCCGAAGTGATACTGGACAGACCTGCGCATGAACTGCTGAACAGGCGCTTCGTTCACTGCTTCTTTGAATATCCTGAAAACGACGCCTTCAACCAGGCCGTGCTGGATGCGGTGTACGACAGGGAAAGGACCCACCGCAACATCGTGGCCTACTTCACCGGCAGGGAAACGCGCCAGCTGCAGATCACCACATCCTATCTGCGAAACGGCGAAGAACGCATGGGCGTGATCGCCGTGCTCAATGATATCAGTGAATTGAGCGAACTGCGCGATGCCGTGAAGGCCATGGAGCGCATCAAGGCGCTCAACACCCAGCTGGAAATGCGCAACCAGCTGCTGAGCGAAACCGTCGGCCGCTTTTTGTCGGATGAAATCGTGCGCCAGCTGCTTGAAACGCCGGATGGTCTTGCGCTGGGCGGCAAAAAGAAGATGCTCACCATCATGATGAGTGATCTGCGCGGCTTCACCGCCATGAGCGAACGCATGGAGCCGGCCAGCCTGATCTGCATGCTGAACCACTACCTGGGCGCAATGACGCAGATCATCCAGAAATACAATGGCACGATCATTGAATTTATCGGGGATGGCATTATGGCCATATTTGGCGCGCCTGTCCCCGATGATAATCATGCGGCGGACGCGGTTGCCGCGGCAGTGGCCATGCAGGCATGCATGGAGGAAATCAACCTGTGGAACATGCAATACGGATATCCACGGCTTGAGATGGGCATCGGCCTGAACACCGGCGATGTGATCGTTGGCAACATTGGATCGGAGAAGCGCACCAAATACGGCGTGGTCGGCAGCCATGTGAATCTCTGCGGCCGCATCGAAAGCTATACCACCGGCGGACAGATTCTGATCTCGCCTCAAACCCGCGCCATGATTGCGCAGCCGCTGGATATCCGGCAGGAACAGGAAGTATTCCCCAAGGGTGTGAAGACGCCACTGCGGATATCCCAGGTGACGGGGATCGGCGCGCCCTATAATCTTTCCTGCGCGCCGGAGGAAAACATTCCGGAGAAAATTGCGCATCCTGTTTCCCTGCGCTTTGTCACCATACAGGGCAAGCATTGCAGCGATGTGCCGCAGCAGGGCTGCCTTACGGCCCTTTCGGAAAACAGCGCCGTGTTGCAGACTGCATGTTCGCTTTCACCCTATGATAATATTCGCCTTGAAGCGGGCGGCGAGCTGTTTGCAAAGGTTGTGCGGAGCATGGACAATGGGTTCCTGCTGCGATTTACTTCCGTTTCGGAGGGAAGTTCCGCCTGGATAAAAGCACAGGTGGGGCAATCAAAACTCAACTGACGGGGAGGAAAAGGCATGATTCTGAAACTGAAACCGGATGCAGATGGCATTAAGACGGCGCTGGATGCCGTCCAGCAGCGGCTGGAGAAATACCGGCTGAATAAGAAGGAAATCAACAAGGCGATGCTGGCGAGCGAGGAATTGATGATCGGCCTGATTGCCCATGCCGCTGAGGGAGCACAGATGCAGGTGAGCATCAAAAAAGTGCTGGGGGATATCAGCATAGAGATTTCCGTTCCGGGCGAAGCCTATGATTTTACGGGCAGCCTTCAGTTCGGCGTACCGCTGGATACGGATGAAATCAGCCATGAGGCCGAGGAAACCCTGCGCAATATCATATTGCGATCTTTTGCCGATGATTTGAAATACAGAAACCGCCGCGGCGTGAACTCTGTGCGGCTCACGGTGCTGCGCTCCAACAGAGCCCAGCTGTATTACACCCTGGGCGCAATGCTGCTGGCTGTTGTGGTTGGCGTGATCATGAAGGCCATCGCCCCGGCGGGCCTGAACAGCGCCCTGAACAGCAATCTGCTGGTACCGGTGAAAACCATGTTCATGAACGCCTTGAAGATGGTGGTTGCACCGGTGGTGTTCTTTTCCATCGTATCCTGCATCGGCCAGTTTGGCAATCTGTCTGAAATGGGCAAGGTGGGCGGCAAGGTCATGGCCTTCTATCTGTTTACCACCCTCATTGCCACGGGTATCGGCATCGGCGCGGATTTCCTGTTCCAGCCGGGCAACCTGTCCATGGCGGCAGACATGGCGGCGGATGCAAGCGCCATCACCTCCCAGCAGATCAGCGTTTCCATTAAGGATACCATAGTAAATATCGTGCCCGGAAATTTTGTAAAGCCCTTCCTGGAAGCGGATATGCTGCAGCTGATCTTCCTTGCGGTGATCTGCGGCATTGCGGCAGGCATGATCGGAAAATATTCCAGGATGCTGACCGATTTCTTTGAGGCCTGCAATGAACTGTTTCTGAAGATCACCACGCTGCTGGTGAGATTCATGCCCCTGGCGGCCTTCTGTTCCATCCTTTCCATGATTCTGCAAACGGGCACCCAGACCCTGCTGTCCGTGCTGAGCATGTGCCTGGTATTCCTAGCTGCACTGTTTACAATCATGCTGGTTTACTGCCTGCTGATGGTGGTTCTTGCGCGCCTGAACCCCGTTCCCTTCATCAAAAAGTATTCGCCGACCATGGTGCAGGTGTTCAGCATGGCCTCCAGCAATGCCGCGCTCCCGCTGAATATGAGCGTATGCGATAAGAAACTGGGAATTTCGCCCAAGGTTTATTCGCTGTCGCTGCCCCTGGGCGCCACCATGAATATGGATGGAACCTGCATCTATCTGGGCGTTTTCGCGCTGGCACTGGCCCGCATCTACGGCGTGGATATTTCCGGCGCGAGCCTGCTGTCCATGGCGATATCCATCATCGTGCTGTCCATCGGCGCTCCCGGCGTTCCGGGCTCCGGCATGATTTGCCTCTCCGTGCTGCTGACTCAGCTTGGGGTGCCCGTTGAGGCGGTTGGCCTTGTGATGGGCATCGATCCGCTGATCGGCATGATGCGCTGCATGAGCAACTGCCTGGGCGATGTTGTCGCATGCGCTGTGGTGGCGAAGAAGGAAGGCCTGATAGATATGGACGTGTACAGAAGCCGCAGATAGCCGCCCAAAGCAGGGCTTTGATGATGGATCCCTGGAATGCTCTGCCAATGTGCTGATCAACCTGCCGGACGGCATCACCCAAATCGGCGAGAATGCTTTCGTCAGATGCGAAAACCTGACCCTCCTGTGCAGCGAAAACAGCATCGGACATCCGTACACCCTTGCATACGAAATCCCCTGTATCCTTATCGGGAATACCAAATAAAAACAAGCCTGTATTCGTTCATTGCGAACAGATACAGGCTTGTTTGCTTGATAAATCATTAAGATGGGGGCTAATATCTTTCGTGTATTCTGATTTAGAAATTGATTGGAGTAACAGATATATGTAGGGACAATAAAAGCCGTAAAGATGTATTGTACCTTGCCATTTTTCAGCGTCGCCTGAAAACAGCCCTCACGGCAATAATTCAGGGAAAGAAATCCCTCCATCGGCGCAACCTGCTGATAGCAGGTTTTCATTCTCGGCGAATTGTAAGACAGTGTGATTCCGGGGAATGCTTCAAGGCAGCGCATGCTTCCTTCACCGGTTTCATTTCGGATGACCATGATGGAAGCATTGTCTGCATCAATCTGCTTCTCGCTTCTCAAAGGTATACCCCTGAAATGCAGGATCACTCATTAACGTCATTTTGCATGCACAGCCTTTCCTTTATCACGGATTTATGACAGAAATCCCATCTCACAAATTGAGTAACTGTTTTCTTCTGCGATTATGTTCAGCCAATGCTTCTTTTCGTGCCTATGCACTTGCCCGGAAGCAGAAGCAATACCTGCGCATCCCAGGAACCGAATTCATATATCTTCATAATAGACATATCCCTCTCTGTAGATGGTTAGGTATGACTAACTGCGTTCTGAAAAGAAAGCTGCATCCCAATTGCAGATGCAACACTATTTGCATTATAAGCTTTCTTATCATCAATGTTAATCTAAAAACACAGCTTGCGAAAGTAAAATAAGATTCGCGGCCCAACCAGATTTATTCAGTATCCCATTGAACCTGCCCGGCTGGGTGCTTTTCTTCTTATTCCCAATTTCCATATAATCCAAAATAAAAAACTGCCCAGGATTGGTTTGAATCCTGAGCATGATCATGGCTCCCCGCGCAGAATTTGATACAATCCATCGCAGGGCTGATTGATTTAGAAGGCGGATTCTTTAAGCCTTCCCGCGTTCGATGGTAAGTACGCTGGTGTTGAAGCCCAGCTGGCGGCTGTATTCCATGCGGTTTGCCAGCTTTTTTACCTGCTGAAGGTTGTCCGTAATGCAGCCGTCGTTTTCCTCCGGTATGTATTCCAGGGGATTAAAGGCGGTTCCGTTATCCCGCATTTGTATGGTGACCTGCTCGTCGGTGATGTGAACCAGGATATCGACCAGGCCACGATTGCTGTCTGCATGGGCATAATGGGCGGCAGCCACGACCATTTCCTTCAGTATGAGGGCGATTCTTCCCAAGAGCCTAGCGTCGCCGGGGTTTTGATCAGCAAGCTCGAGTACACGCTCGGACAGGCGGACTGCCTCCTCCGGAGAGGCAGTGATACTGAAATCAAATCGTTTTGCAGCCTCAGGCAGCTTGGGAATCAGCAGCAGGTCATGCAGGTTTTCCTTTTTCTGGATCCTCTTTGCAAGGGAGACCATTGCCAGCAGCGTGCATGCACCCGAGGCGGCATAGCACAGCCACAGCAGGTTGGGATGGATCCATGAAAACAGCGCGGCCAATGGAACCACACACAGCAGGCCGTCCATAACCACCATGGCGGAAGCAAGGCTTCTGCGTTCGGTGGTGTTGTAGAAATTCTGGTGCAGCAGGATCATGGCGGAGAAGGGCAGATAGAGCACAAATAGCCGAAGCGCCGGCTTCAAAAGGCGCAGAGCTTCCGCAGATTGAATGCCGAAAGCCATGCCCATCAGCTGGGGGGCAAGCATGAAAAACAGCAGCAGCGCCATGCAGGTACATGCCAGCACCCGAATGGCTGTTTTCATGCTCTGGCGTACGCCGAAATAATCCATTTCGCCGTAAAGCGTGCCTGCAATAGGGAGCAGCGCATCCGATACGCCGCCCACAAAGATATTGGATATCATCAGCACGTTGGTGCACACGGTCATGATGGACATGCCGATAGAGCCCAGCGAATGCACGATGATGGCGTTGAGCACCAGGGAGCGCAGTATGCTGCAGATCTGGGACAGGGCCTTGGGCAGTCCGGACTTGATGATGGCGGAGAGGGTTTGCAGGGTGTCCTTTCCGGGCAGCACGAAGCGGAAACTGCGTTTTTTGTTCACCAGATATGGAATTACGATCGCCGAACCTGCAACATAACCCATGGTTGTGGAAAAACCGGCGCCCCAGATACCTGTGCCCATGAAACGGATCATTACATAATCCAGCACCAGGTTGACGGCATTTGCAATGACAACGATCGCGGCAGAGGCACGAGGATTTCCGTCTGTGCGGATGAACATGGCCATTCCTGAGGAAAACATCAGCGGCAGACCAGTAAACGTCAGCGGCCGCAGGTAGCTTTCGGTGAGAACGGCCAGCTGCGCATCCCCGCCCGCAAGGCTGATGGAGAGCGGGCGAAGGATGATCTGCATTGCCAGCAGGAACAGGAACATGGCGGATATGCCGCCGCCGATGGAAAGAGTGAATATCTGGTTGGCCCGGCGGGTATCGCGTTTACCCAGGGCGATGGATGCGCAGGTAAGCCCGCCAACAGCAAAGAGCATATAGATCAGGTTGATGCAGAAAATGACGGGGCTGGACAGGCCGACGGCGGCCAGCGCAGTATCGCCCAGCAGGCTGCCCACGATGATGCCGTCCACAACCGAAGCCATGGAGATCGCCATGGATGTCAGCACCGTGGGAATCAAATATTCCCTGAATTTCTGTTTGACCAGAATTCCGCTTCTTTGATACATGACTGTATTTATTCCTCCTTGCCTGTGTTGTCAAAGTAACCAAAGGCTTCCATGGTTGCGAAGAACTTATCCAGATAATCGCTGGATGTGATGGGCCATTTGAAACCCTGGCGCATAAGTGCCTGGGAGGTATAGCCATTTACAGACTTGATGGACACGATGCGCTTTCCATGCTCTTGGTAGGCGATCAGCGAATTGAGATGGCGTGCCTTTTCGGGACTTCGCATGGCCTCGCTGAAGCTGCAATCGTATTCCTCCTGCTCACAGGGTACAATCTCCATTCCGCGACGGTTGAGTACATCCACCGCATCGCCAAGGAAGATGTGATGATCGTTGTAGGGATGGAATACGCGGCATTTTTCCGGGGTTCGGGCCAGCATCAGCACGGCAAGCGCCGTGGAATCGATGGGCGCAAATTCCGTGCTCATGCCCATGGCTGCATAGGGAATCCTGCCGACAATATGGTAGGCCTTCAGGCGGCTGAGGAAATTGTTGGTGCTGAAGTTTGCCTGGAATTCGCCGTCTGCATCGCGCGCCATCAGGTTGCCCACGCGCATGATCTTTACGTCCATGCCATCCAGCGCAGCCTCCAGCGCGGCGCGCTCGGCAAGGAATTTGCTGCGGGCGTACTTGTTGGAAAGATCCTGGCCGAAGTAGAACATCTGCTCATTGAGCAGCAGGTTTTCATCCGGGACTCCATCTACGCTCATGCCGGCGATGCTGGCGGTGGAAACCTGTACAAAGCGGCACTTCTTCTGCCTGCAGAATTCCAGCGCCATCTTTACGCCGCCGTAGTTGATGTCCTCAATGTCCGTTCCGGCGGAAAAGTGCTTTACGTTCGCAGCACAGTTGATGTAGGTGTCAACGGGCAATCCTGCCAGTTTTCCATACAGGGAGGCGTCGGTGATGCTGCCGTCGATCACCACGATGCGGCTGCCAAACAGATCATCCATGGCGTCCAGGAAGGGAAGGCCGTTGATCTTCAGCATGTCGCCGCCGAAGTAGTGGGCCAGCATGCCCTTCAGGCGCTTTTCGGCGCTCAGGTTTTTCCTGCCGCGCACCACGCAGAACGCCGTTCCCTTTTCCATCTGCAGGAAGGCGCGCAGCACATGGATACCCAGGAAACCGGTCGCGCCTGTGATGCACACGTTGCCCAGTTCGCGCATCGTTCCGCTGCGCAGGTTTTTCAGGGTGTTTTCCTTAAGCAGCGCATGAATGGGTGCATAATCGTAAGAGGTGATTTCATCTGCGGTATCGGCAGGCGCGGCGCATCTGCGGATGGCGGCGAGTTCGCGCGGCGTGGGATTGGCAAACACATCGCCGTAGCTCAGGGATAGGTTTCTGGCGGCAGCGTCGATGGTTACCTGGGTTACCAGCAGAGAAGTGCCGCCCATATCAAAGAAGTTGTCGGTGGCGCCTACGCGATCCAGGTGCAGGATGTTCGCAAAGATATCGCAGTAGGCCTGCTCGGCTTCATTCGCAGGCGCTTCATATTCCTGCCGCTGCATCAGCTGGGCATCTGGCAGGGATTTGCGGTCGATTTTACCGTTGGGGGTCATGGGCATCTGCTCCAGCTGCAGGTAAGCCGTGGGCACCATGTATTTTGTCAGGGTTCTGAGCAGAATCTCTCGCAGTTCCTCCGGGGGAAGATCACGCTTGGCGGTGTAATAGGCGCACAGGTGATCCTGGCCGTACAGCTTGCGCACCAGAACTGCGCAAGAGCCCACATCTGGCACGGCGTTGATGGAGTTTTCAATTTCGCCCAACTCAATGCGCAGGCCGCGCAGCTTGATCTGGCCGTCGTTTCTGCCAAGGATCACGATTTCCCCGCTGTTGGTCCACTTGGCAAGGTCGCCGGACTTGTACCAGCGCATGCCGTTCCTTTCCACAAAGCGCTCGGCGGTCATCTCCGGATTGCCGAAGTAGCCCCGGGCAACGCCCAGGCCGCCGATCCACAGTTCGCCGATGAAGCCTGCGGGCAGCGGATTGCCATGAATGTCCATCACTTCCTCCACAACGCCGCGCAGCGGTGCGCCGATGGTGATGTTTTCACCATCCAGCAGCTTACCGTTGGAGGATACGGTGATTTCCGTGGGGCCGTAGGTATTGATGAGCACGGCATCGGTGATTTCACGCAGCTTTCTGTACAGCGCGGGCGGATATCCCTCGCCGCCGGCCATGATCACCCGGCAGTTTTCCAGCGCTTGCTTCATGGCGGGCAGCTCCATATACTGCAGCATGCGGGAGGGCGTGGCGTTAAAGGCGTTGGCGCCGCTGCGTTCAAACAGCTTTGCCAGCAAATCGGGATTCTTGGATTCCTCGTCGTCCGCCAGCACCAGGGTCAGGCCGTTCATCAGGGTGGTGAAGGCCTCCTTCAGGAACATATCAAAGCTCACCGTGGTGACTGAGCACATGCTGCACCTGTTTTCCACCAGCGCGCGCACATGACGGTTTTGGGGATCATCCACGATGTAATTGACTATGCCTCCGTGGGTGAGCATTACACCCTTGGGCTTGCCGGTGGAACCGGAGGTATAGATAATGTAGCACAGCTGATCCTGCCGCACGGGCAGATTGGGATTATGGGTGTTTTCATTTCGCAGCAGGGTGTTGATATCCAGGCTGCGGTCCAGTTCGCTTTCACCATCCACCAGTATGAAGCGGGCATGGCTGTCCTCAAGCACATGCTCCACGCGCTCCCGAGGATATTCTGGATCCACCGGGATGTAAGCGCAGCCCGCCTTGATGATGCCCAGCATCGCCACCAGGATGCGGCTGTCGCGCCGCAGCATGAAGGCGACGCGGTCCTCGCTTTTCGCGCCCAGCTTGAGCAGGCTGTGGGCAAGGGCATTGGCGCGCCGGTTAAGCTCAGCAAAGCTGAGGATTGCGTCGGCGGCGATCAGGGCGGTGGCGTCCGGAGTGCGCTGCGCCCAGGACTCAAAGAACTGATGCAGCGCGCCTGCGGGCACGGGCGCAATTTCACGGTTGAAGGATGCAAGCAGCCCGAACTGTTCATCATTGCAGATGGAAAGGCTGCCGATGGCTGCGCTTTCGCTGCGCGCCAGCAGGCCTGCGGTGTGGGCGATGCACTGCGCCAGGGTGCGCATGGTGGCTTCGGTGTAGAGGGAATCATCATATTCCGCTTCCACGATGAAGCTGGATGCGTCCTCCTGGATATTGATGGAGATGGGGAATTTGGCGCGGTTCAGACCCAGGGGTTTTGTCTGAACGCCCGCGCCGCCGATTTCATAATCGGAAACCACGCCGCCCTGGTAGGCATACAGCATCTGGGAATTGTAGGCGTAATCCGATGCGGCCTGCAGATAGGGATAGGCCTGGTGGGCAAGCACATCGTTCATTTCCTGCTGCACGGCGGCCATGTAACTGCCTGCCTTGGCGGTGGGATCAAGGTTCATGGCCATGGGCAGGGTTTTTACCAGCATGCCGAAATTGCGCTGCACATGTGCGCCTTCGCGGCCATTGCTGATAGCGGCAATGCGCACATCCCTCGTGGATGCAAAGCGGCCGGAAACCAGCATGGCGGCGGCAAGGAACAGGTTGGAGGCAGTGATGCTCAGGCCCTTGATGGCATGCTCCACGCTACCCTTGGCAATGGAAGCGTGCACAGTGCAGGGAATGCCCAGACCACCGGCATTGCCATCGGTGGGAAACACGGTTGCGCCCTCGCAATCGCCCAGCCTCTGGTGGAAGAAGGCCTTTGCATCATCATAAACGCTGCCGCGGGCGTTTTCCTGCTCCATCAGGGCAAGATCAAAGCTGGAGAAGGCTTCTGCTATGGGCTGAACGCCGCCATAGGCCTTCGCCAGATCCTGCAGGAAGATATCCAGGGATCCGCCGTCGAAGATCATATGGTGGAAATCGGCCAGCATACGTACCCCGCCGGGCAGCACGAAAATCTCAATGCGGAACAGCGGGCCCTCAAAGAAGGAGAAGGGACGCACAAAGCGATCCTTGCAGGCTTCAAATTCCGCCTCGGAACAGGTGGTGATGGGAATTTCAATTTCGCGCCCATCCTGCCGCAGCTGAACGGGTTCGTTGTCGCGCACGGCAAAGCAGGTCTTGATGTAGGGATGGGCCTCGATCACCTGAAGCACGCTATGGCGCAGCTTTTCACCATCTACATCCGCGCCAAAGCCAAGCTCGAAGGGAATATTGTACACCAGGGTTCCGGGGTCCTTGATGCAGGCGAAATACAGACCCAGCTGGTTCTGCGTCAGCGGATAGCAATCCTGCTTTTCATAGGATTTGATTTCGTAATCATCGCTGTCGCCCAGCAGCAGCGCGATCTTTTCAATGGTCTTTTCGCGCATCAGATCGGCTGTGCGCAGGTTCTTGCCGGTGTTTTCGGTGATCAGTGCGCTTGCCTTGATGGCGGACAGGGAATTGAGCCCTGCATACATCAGATCGGTGGTCACGCCGAAGTCCTCATGCTTGAGAACGGAAGCCACAGCATCGAAGATGTGCTTTTCCAGTTCGTTTCTGGGCGCAACGGCTTCCTCGGCCTGAATATGGATGCGAGGCAGCTCGCGGCGGTTTACCTTGCCGTTCTGGTTCAGGGGAATGCGGTCGATCTGCATGGTGGCAGAGGGCACCATGTAAGCGGGCAGTTCCTCCTCGATGAAGGCATTCATGGCCTTGATGTCCACCGGGGCGTCCGATACCACATAGGCCACCACGCGCTTGCCGCCGCCGGCATCCTCCTGGGCGATTACGGTGGCATCCTTAATGCCCGCGAAGTCGCGGATGCGGGCTTCGATTTCGGTCAGTTCCACGCGGAAGCCGCGGATTTTTACCTGGAAATCCCGCCTGCCCACGAAATCAATGGCTCCGTTGGGCAGATAGCGCACCACATCGCCGCTCTTGTACACGCGGGCATAGAGCGGATCATCCGTAAAGGGATTGGCAATGAATTTTTCCGCAGTCAGATCGGGACGGTTCAAATAGCCGCCGGCGACCTGAACGCCGGAGATATACAATTCACCGGCAACGCCCACGGGCGCAAGCCGGCCGCGGCCATCCACCACGTAGAGGGCGGTGTTGTAAACCGCGCCGCCGATGGGAATGCGGTCATAGAGCTTATCCACCTGCTGGCGGGTGCAGGCGATGGCGCATTCCGTGGGGCCATAGAGGTTATACAGGCCAAATGCGGGCGGATTCAGCGGCACCAGCGCTTCGCCGCCCACCGACAGGGCACGCAGCGAGGGCGCATGCATGCTTTCAGCAAACTGCCTGCCCAGCTGGGTGGTCATAAAGGCAACGGTGATGTTGTTTTCTACGAAATAATCGCGTATGCCCGGCAGGTCCAGCCGCATTTCCTCCGGCAGGATGTGCAGACATGCGCCGCGCAGCAGCGTGGGATACAGATCCATCATGTGGGCGTCAAATCCGAAGCTGGCGTAGGCGGGAATGTTGTCGCTTTCGCAGATCTGATAGCTGTCGGCGTAGAAATGGATATAGTTTACCATGTTTGCATTGGTAAGCATCACGCCCTTGGGCTTGCCGGTGGTGCCGGAGGTGTAGAGCAGGATAAACAGATCCTCCGGGCGGGTCACTTCTTCCGCTTCTCTCGCTTCCGGCAGGGAGGCGATGATATCACTGTCCACGATGGTTTCAGCATAATCTGGCACACGGTCGCGCAGATCACCATCGCAGATCAGGATATGCGCGCCGGCGTCCTCCAGCATATACTGCAGGCGGTCGGCGGGATAACCTGGATCCAGCGGCAGGTAGGCCGCGCCGGTTTTGAGCACGGCCAGCGCGCCGATGGGCATCATCATGCCGCGTTTCACCATCACGCCCACAACGCTGCCCCGGTCTGCACCCAGTTTTTTCAGATGGGCGGCAAGGCGGTTGGCGGTATCGTTGAGTTCGCGATAGTTCAGGCTTTCTCCACGGAACACCACGGCACGATTTTCAGGGGTTCGGGCCGCCTGTTCGTTGAACAGGGAGACGATGGTTTTGCTGCTCCAGCCGGAAACCCTTTCGCCTGGGAAATCGCGGGTGATCTGGTGATACTGACGCTCGGGCAGCTCGGAAAGATCGGCAAGCTGCCGGTTGGCGCCGCCGCTGCAGCAGCGCTCGAGGGTGGTGATGAACTGTTCCATGAAGTTTTGTGCAACGGCATCGTCGTACAGTTCCCGGGAATAGGAAAGGGTGAATTTGATATTTTCGCCCTCGTGAACGGCCTCCATCACCAAATCCATCTGCAGCGCCTGCCCTTTTACGGGAATATAGCGCACATCGGCGCCTTCCATATGGGGCAGGGGCATTTCCTGCAGGTAATTGAAAATCACATCAAACACCGGCGAACGGGATGCGTTGCGATCCGGTGCAAGCTGGGGCACCAACTGCTCAAAAGGATAGGTTTGATTGGCCTGCACCGTGCGTATGGTGCGGGCGGTATCCATCACATAATCCTTCAGCAGCATATCCCCTGCGGGCTTTATGCGCACCGGCAGGGTATTTACAAACATGCCGATCATGTTTTTCTGCTCCGGAAGCGTGCGGCCGCTCATGGCGGTGCCGATCACCACATCCTCGCTGCCGCAATATTTGGCAAGGGTCATGCCCAGCACGCTCATCAGCAGGCCGTACTGGGTTGCGCCGAGGGCTGCGGCGGCCTCCTTGATTTTCTTTTTGGGAAGGGTGCAAACGATATCCTCATCCGCAAAGGGCAGTACCGCCGGACGGTTGACATGGGTGGGCATTTCATTTTCTGGAACGCCATCGGCAAACATATTCCTGAAGGCGGCTTCCTGGATGCGCAATTGGGCGTTTTCGGTCTGCCACACGGCGTAATCCTGGTGATCCAAGGCCAGTTCAGGCAGTGCTTCGCCGCGATAGAGCTTAAACAGCTCGTCCACAAATACCGGCCAGCCGGAACCATCCATGATGATGTGGTGGAAGCAGAAGTGCAGGGTATGCAGGCCGGGGGCATGCGCAAATACCTGGCAGCGCAGCAGCGGCGCTTCTGCCAGGTTGAAGGGACGGTTTTCTTCCTCGATGATGTGCTGCACATCTTCCCGGGAGCAGCTTCTCCTTGCCACCGGAATATGCAGATTATCAACGATGCGGTGCACGTATTCACCCTTTTCCAGAGGATACACGCTGCGCAGCACGGCATGGCGCTGTGCCATGGCGTTCAGTGCATCCTCCAGGCGGTCAGCATTGAATTCGCCGCTGATTTCCAGCGCGAGGAAATTGATATTATAGGCAACGGATTCGGGATGCATGCCTTGCTCAACGGCCATCTGGCGCTCGGCAAAGGTCAGCGGCCATGTTGCACGCATTTCGGCCTTGGCAAGGACGCGCTTGGCTTGGGCAGCCAGCTTCTGGGGTGTACCCAGGCTGAGGATATCCCCGGCAGACAGGTTCATTTCCGTCAATTCCACCTGTACCTTCGCTGCGGATATGGAATCGCCGCCGATGAGGTTGAAATCATCCAGCACGCCCACCTGTTCGATGCCCAAAACCCGCTGGAAGGCAGCGCAGATGGCAGCCTCCCGCTCATTTTCAGGGGCTTGGTAGGGAGATTTGAACTTTGCGGCGTCCGGCGGCAGTATATTCTTGCGGTCCACCTTGCCGTTGGCATTTACCGGCAGGCGATCCAGCTGCTGCAGGAAGGCAGGGATCATGTACGCCGGCAGAAAGCCGCGAATGGCGGATACCACCGCTTCGGGCGCAAGGGGTTCCTGGGCGGTGTAGACGCAGAACAGGCTGGTTTCCCCGTTGGCATTTTCAAAGCCCTTCACCACCGCCTGCTCGGCAGGAGTCAGGCGCACGATGGCGGCTTCGATTTCACCGGGTTCCACGCGGTAGCCGCGCACCTTCACCATCCAGTCCTTGCGCTGCACGTATTCCAGATATCCATTTTCGTTGATGCGGCCGATATCGTTGGTTTTGAACAGGATCTTATCGTCCTCCCCCTCAGCGAAGGGATTTTCAATAAAGCGCTCCTTTGTCAGCTCCGGAAGGTTCAGGTATCCCGCAGAAAGCTGGCCGCTGATGCAGATTTCACCCTCCACGCCATCGGGAACGGCGCGGTTTTCATCATCCAGGATGTAAAGGCGGCTGCCCGCATAGGGCTTTCCGATGGGCGTGATGCCCGGATAGGATTTATCAATTTCAAAGAAGGTAGCCGGACCGCAGGTTTCGCTGCAGCCATAGCTATTGAAGATGCGTATTTTGTCGCTGTGCAGGCCGATCACCCGGTCGGAACCCACAATCATGCTGTGCAGCTGGCCTTCCAGCCTCGGAAGCACAACGCGGGCCATCTGCGGCGGGAAAAAGGAGGTGGTGATTCCGTTTTCCAGCACATAGTCCGCCAGCGCATTGGCGTCCTTGCGCAGCCTATCTCCGGCAATATGGATGGTTCCGCCGATGGACAGGGGCGTAAAAATTTCCAGCACCACGGCAATGAAGGAAAACGAAGCCACGGACATGAATATATCCCGGGAGGTGCGGCAGAAAACATTGCCGCGCACGGCCTTTGAAAGCGCATGATGGGGATTTACAACGCCTTTGGGATTGCCCGTGGAGCCGGATGTATATACAATGATGGCGGGATCATCTGCCCGCAGCTCAGGCAGGGAAACGGGTGCAAATCCGGCGGGGAGTTTTTCCATCCAGGCAGAATCGATCACTGCCTTTGCGCCTGTATCCCGGATGATGAAATCGATGCGGTCCTGGGGATAGCCTTCCTCCATAACGCAGATGGCAGCGCCGGATTTCATCGCGCCCAGCATGGCCGCAACGGTATGCATGTTCCGGGGCAGGTGGATAACAACAATATCCCCGCAGGAAACGCCTTCGGCGATGAGAACTGAAGCGATGCGGTCGCTTTCCTGATCAAGCAGGGCATAGCTCATGGATGCGCCTTCATATACGAGGGCGGATTTGGAGGAATACTCCTGTACGATCTGTTTGAAGAGATTCAGAAACATATATTGCTCCTTTCGGCAAGACTTCAAAGAATCAACGATGGCGCAGGCGATCCCATGCCCAGATGGAGGCGAAGCACAGAGCCCAGACCACCGGCATCATGCCTGCGCAGGCTGGTGCGGAATAGGAAGTATACAGCGCCAGAGCGGAAAACAGGCCGTAGAAAAAGGGATGCACGGCGTAATAAGGCGTGGTCTGCCTGTTGAAATGCTGCAGTGCGGTGTGCAGTGGTTTCAGCGCCGCGATGTGATTGCGCAGCGCATACAATGCGCCCGCCATCAGCAGAACGCTTGCGCAATTGGCCAATGCGCGCAGGGTTTCGGGATAAACATAGCCTCTGCCGGAATAGGAAAAGAGAGCATCCAGGCCATCGTTGATCCTGAAGGCATGGATGAAATAAACAATTACGATGATGGCCGCAGGAACGGCAATGGTTTTATACAGCCGTGCCTTGTCTTCAGTTCTGCGCAGCACCCTGCCGAAGCCCACGCCCAGCAGCGCATAGGGAATGTGGGTCAGGCAGCAGAGGGAAATTTCCGCCCGTCCGCCGGCGAACATGGTCAGTATGTAATCCAGCGCGGCAATGCCGGTGGTCTTGCCATTCATATACAGATAGGGATTGGCCAGAATGAATACAAGTGCCAGCGCGAAGTATGCCCATGTGGGCGTTTTGATCTGTCGAAGCAGCGCCAGCAGCAGGTAGCATATGCCTGCGATGAAGAAAACATTGATATATTGAATCATCATGGGCATGCGCTCCCATGTGGCTGCCCACGCGGTTTCCATGCCGAAAATGCTGCGCATCCCCTGGGCAATCACCATTGGCAATCCCAGCGCCAGCACATTCCACATAAGCTCATACAGCATAAGCTTCACGCCGTTCCTGGCCAGCTGGGCATTTGTGCGCCGGGAATAGGTGCTTCCCAAACCCAGTACAAACATGAAGATGGCCGAACCGGTCATGGTGGCGATGATATAGATAATCTTGTAGGCGGGCGCTTGAGCTGCAGCGCCGCCCAGCATCTGGAAAGCGTGAATCAGCAGGATCATGGGTGTGAACAGCCCCTTCATATAATCAAATTCGACCTGCCTTCCGGTGTTGATTTCCGTATTTGCCAGCATGAATTCAATTCCTTTCATTTAATATGCCAGTATTTAATATGCCAGTAGCCGTTCCCGCGTCAGGGAAACGATGGCTTCGGGGGCTTGGGCACGTTCTGAAGCGGTGCAGATCATGTGGCCATCGATTTCCTGCCAGTGCAGAAACCAGCCTCGGCCGCATACGGGATTTGGGCCAATGGAGTCGGGTAGGATTTCAAAGCTTTCCGGCGGCAGCTGAAAACCCAGCCCCAGCGCCTTCATGATGGCCTCCTTGCCCGTCCACAGGCGGTAGAAGGCGGCGTCCGTGCTTTGCCGCAGCAGCCATTTTTGTTCATCAGCGGTAAAAACCTGTCGGGCTACAGCGGTGGACCAGGGTGTGATTTGTTCAATATCGATGCCAACCTCAGCTTCATCCACCGCCAGCACAACCTTGCTTCCCGAATGGGACAGATTGAAGCAGATTCCGCCCGGCAGATACGGCTTGCCCAGATGGGAACGCTGTACCAGGGCTGTGCGATCCCTGCCCAGCACCGTGCGCAGCATCAATCCTGCGGCCAGGCATCTGGCACGATCCTCCACTTTCAGGTACCGCTGCATATGTATACGGCGGCTTTCCTCCAGCAGCTCAGCTCCGGGCAGGTTTTGCATCTCTTTTATATCGCATATGTATATTTTCATACCTAAATTATAACACATGCTTGGTGCTTGTCAATTGAAGAAGTGGCTTGTTATGCATAACTTGCACAAGTATAAAATGGAATATTGCATCAGAATTTGATTTTTGTTATACTGTAAGAAAAATACAGGAGGCTTCCTATGGAATATATCGATGCAAAGCGCGCATCCGAACTGGTTGCAGGTGCAGATAGGCTGGATAGAAAGGAAATAGAGGCCCTTGCCGCACAGCGGCTGCGTTTCCTGGTGGATTATGCCCGAGAGCACTCGCCCTACCTGAAGCAGAAGTATGCGGCGCTGGGCAAAGAATATAGCCTATCTGATATCCCCGTTTCCACGCGCGCAGAAATGACACAGCATTTCGATCGGTGGGTGTGCGATTCTGAAGTAACCAGCGAATCGATCAACAGCTATATGTCGGATTTTGAAAACCTGTTCACGCCCTTCCTGGGAAAATACAGCGTGCTCAGCACCTCCGGTACCACAGCTGCGCCCCTGCGCGTGGTGCGCGATGCCCGTCACAACGCCGTTCATGGTGCATTGATGGCGCAGCGCTATTTCCACGGTCCGCTTTTGAAGGATGTTCCGGGGCTGGATGCGCCTGATTTGAAGCAGTGTGCCATCATCGCGCCTGGCGGTTTCAATTCTTCCTATGTTTCTTTTGAGCGAATGCGGCGCAGCTATGAAGCGCGGGGAATCGGCGATCGTGCGCTGTTTCTGTCCACGCTGATGCCGGTGAACCAGCTGGTTCAGGAATTGAATGCATTCCAGCCGGATATCATTGGCTGCTATCCTTCGATGATTTATACATTGGCTTTTGAACAGCGGGATGGTCGGCTGAACATCCATCCGCGCATGATCGGTTGTTCAGCGGAGAAGATTCCGGAGGAAAACCGCCGCTTCATCAGCGAAGTATTCGGCTGTCCGGTGAACGATAATTACTGCAGCACCGAGGGCGGCGAGGTTGCCATGCTCTGTCCCAACGGACACATGCACATCAACAGCGATTGGGTGATCGTGGAGCCCGTGGATATGGATAACAATCCCGTTCCCTGCGGCGTGCAATCCGACGGCATACTGATGACCAACCTGGCCTGCCTGGTGCAGCCGGTGATCCGCTACCGCATGAGCGACAGGATCATCCTGCACGATGAATCCTGCGGCTGCGGCCTGAATACTCCTTGGCTTGAAATCGAAGGCCGTGTGGAGGATATTCTGGAATTTGAAAAGGACGGCGCAACAACCCGTATAGCGGGGCTTCTCTTTGAGGTTGCAACCAAGGGTATTCCCGGCCGTGATCACTGCCAGGTAATCCAGCGTGCGCCGGATGCGATTGAGCTTCGCATTACCAGCCTGCTTGGATATGACCGCGCATCGATTGTGGATCAGGCGATCACCGCTATCCGGAAGCTGCTTTCGGATAATGAACTGGATTATATCAAGGTCACGTTTGTGAACCAGCCGCTGGTTCGCACCAAGAGCGGAAAATTCCGTATCGCGTTCAAGGAGTTTTTCTGAAACAGCATTGCCTGAATGGTTTTACATCCTTGTGGATCAAACTCATGCTGCTTCAAAATCGGCCATCGGTTTTATAAGCGGCAGGAATCAGGCATAGCACACAGGCGAGTATTAGATAAAGACGTATTCTATTGTTGGGATGTCTAACGGCATCGTTGTTGAATGGCCATGATTGTCCGATTTGTATACGTAAAATGAAGCAAGGAATTAGAGCCGCCTCAAGCAGGGTTTGGAGTGTCCCCCAAGAAACAGACAGAAAAAATAAGAATCCTGTTGTAGATTAGGAACCGTCACCTGTCCGGTGGGCAGGCAATTGTTCAAGCACAGGGACCGTCCCACTGGCACCGTCTATGGAAGCAAAGAAGCCTGCCGAACCTGCCCCAACCGCTGCACGGAGTCCAGGGGCGAAAAACAGGTCAGCATCGGCTACAATACCAATGTCGTCTTTACGCACATGTACGGCATGCCCAACGTCCCCCTGCAGCAGCCTCCGCCGGGAGCCGTTCCACACAACAGCTTCAACCGAAAAACGCCGGACGCACGGGTGCGGCTCACCATCCGCCGCGATCCCGACCTGATGCAGAAGCGCAAGGAGGTGATCGAGCATCCCTTCGGCACCATCAAGTGGTACGATGGAGCGCATTACTTCCTGTGCAAGGGCAAGGAAAAAGTGTCAGCCGAAATCGCGCTGAGCTTCCTGACCTAC
>JAFUPT010000018.1 GCA_017481065.1 Clostridia bacterium
CCCGAAGGGCTGAGGGGTTGTTCCTTACCCGCCCAGCAAGAATGCGCCGGATTCCTTTTGCATGCAGCGGAATTGCAGGAGCCAACCCCAAGGCTCCCCTGTGTAAGGGGAGCTGCCCGAAGGGCTGAGGGGTTGTTCCTTACCCGCCCGCCGCAGCCCACCGCCTCATTTCTAATTTATGACAAAATTTTAATATAATTTCAACTATTCTGTTACCCCCCCTAAACACTTTTTGCTAGTATATCTTGACAACAATTTTTAGGGGGTTATACATATGAAACGCATCATCGCCACGGTGATCTGCATCGCGCTCATCGCCACAATGGCCATCTCCGGCTCCGTAGCCTACCTCACAGATGAAGAACTTGATGAAAACGTATTCCAGGTCGGCAGCGTGGATATCGTGCAGCATGAGCAGGAACGCAGCGATTCCGGATTGGTTGATTTCACCCCGAACGATAAAAAGCATCCCATGGTGGAATCCACTACTGAAACGGAAAAAAACGTATCTCAAACCCTCGACAGTACAGATACCATCACTCTGCGCAACCCTGAATTCTATAAGAATTATGTTGATAAGATCGTCACCGTAGAAAATGTGGGCGCCAGCGATGCTTACATCCGCAATATCGTGGCCATCCCCACCGGTCTGCCCAAGGGCGATACAAGCAATGTAAAATGGCTGGAAGTTGATTGGCTGGATGCCGCAACCAGCGAAAATAGCGATTGGACCAAGCTCGATCCCATCACGGATGTAGCTATCGAGGGCCACCTCTATGATCTCTATGTATTCGAATACAAGGGCTTTAACAATGGCGGGCTTAAGCCCGGCAAGGGTTACAGTACCCTGCCCACTCTCCTCGGCTTCGGTTTGAGCAAGTATGTCAATTATGATGAAAATGCCAATCCTGCCACCTATTATTATCAGAAACCCGGCGAAGAGCGCGTAGACATCAGCTTCAATCCTGAGAAAGTGAAGATTCTGGTCGCTACCCAGGCTGTGCAGGTTGCGGGCTTTGAGAGCTATGACCATGCCTTTAGCGAAGCCTTCGGCGGTGCAATCACTGCCACCAACCATCCGTGGTATAACGAAGCAACTGCAAACGAAAAGACCCCCATCAGCGTCAGCGGTACCACAGACAGAGTCACCAACTACTTCTCTTCTGTAAATAGTACCGATAACATCAACCTGACTGGCAGTGGCAAGGACAGCACCACGCTGTACACTTATGACTATGAAAACCTTGGCTCCAACCCTACATATGATACCCCTCTTGATGCAGAAGGCCTGACCATCTCAAATATGACTATCGATGCTTCCCTCGGCTACGGCGTTTATGGAAATGATTTCGAGATGGAAGACTGCAATGTACTGCTTCTGCCCATGCAGAATGGTTTCTTCGTCGCAAAACCCGCAGACGAAGATCAAAGTATGACCAACGCAACCTTTACCAATACCTCCTTCCTCGGCGGCGGTGTGAACGGTTCTCTGCAATTTGCTGTGGCAGATACCGCCAATTCCGTCATCAAGATTGATAATTGCACCTTTGATGTTCGCAACTTCAACAATACCAATATCGGCGGCAGCGGTATTCAGGCGGAAAAAGGCCTGAATGGTAAAATTGAAATCAGCAATTCTACCATCAATGCGATCACTGGTCCTGCCCTGAGCATCAGCAATATCTCCGGCAATCCCAAGGGCAATGTCAGCGTCAGCAACACCACCATCAACTTCAAAAAGGTGGATGACAGCGGCAGCCCGTCCGTCAAGGTTGCCAATGTTTCCACCGCCAAGTTCAGCGAGGTGACTTTCAACAACCAGCTTGCAAGCGGCAATGGCAAGATCGTTGTGACTTCCAATAACGCTGTGTTTGATGGCTGCCATTTCAGCGGCACCTTTGATCTCCAGCATGATGGCTACGGCGTAACCTTCAAGAACTGCACCTTCGGTACTGAGGAAACCACTCTCACTTCCGAGAACTTCTCCCAGGTCTTCACCTGCACTTCCGCCGGTGCCCACACCTTCGACAACACCACTACCTGACCGCTCTAACGCCCTTTCATAGGGCTTAGGGAATGCGGCGGCCCTGTGACTCCTCGCTCGGGGCTGCCGCACATTTTTGTTTATAAATCAAAATGCGTGTAATGCGCGCCATAAAAATAAAACAGGAATCTGCCGTCTTAGACCAAAGCATCAGATTCCTGTTTCCATTGATAGTTTTATGCAGGGGTTTCCAAAGGGAATCATTCCCTTTGGCGGGGTCTGGGGCAGCGCCCCTCCTCATTTCCCCCGCATCAATTCATACATCATAATCCCCGCCGCCACAGCCGCGTTCAGGGATTCCGCGCCGCCGCGCATGGGCAGCTTTACCCGGCAGTCGGCAGCATTCTTCACCGCCTCGGATACGCCCCGGGCCTCGTTGCCGATCACCAGCACAAATTTCTTTCCGCTGTCGGGCCGCGCATAGAAATCTG
This sequence comes from Clostridia bacterium, assembly GCA_017481065.1. Next base: position 2,476 of record JAFUPT010000018.1, read on the forward strand.
CGCCCTGCAAATCGGAAACGAACACATGATATCCCCGCTCCCGCAGCCGGAGCAGGCTCTCCGCCAAATTCTCCGCATGGGCGAAGGGCACGCGGAAGCCCGATCCCATCGCCGCGCGCTGCACCTTGGGCGACATCAGATCCGCGCTGCCGGCGCCCGCAAGGATGGCCTGAAAGCCCGCCGCATCCGCCGTGCGCCAGATGGTGCCCACGTTGCCGGGGTCCTGCACGCCGTCCAGCGCCACGATCCTGTCCGGCAGCTTTTCCATCTCCAGCTCCCGGGGCAGGGAAAAGGCTGCGCACACGCCCTGCGGGGTCTTGGTATCGCAGATGCTCTCCAGCAGGCTCCGGCTCACGACCGCCGTGCGGCAGAGCGCCGAAAGCTCCTGCGCAAATTCCTCCTTCGATTCATCCGCAGCCGCCTCAACCGGTTTTAAGCCGCATTTCAGCGCCTCCCGGATCATCACCTCGCCCTCCACAAGAAACAGCCCCTCAGTCTTCCTCGCGCGGGCATTTTTCAAATCCCGCATGCGCTGCACCATGGGATTCTTTGCGCTGGTTATTCTTTCCATTTCTCTTCCTCTCTCCAAAGGCATATGCCGCAAAATACACCCGGCCTGCCCCTGCGGCCCGGAGCGCCTTCGCGCAGTTCGTGGCTGTGGAGCCGGTGGTCCATACATCGTCAATCAAAAGTATCCTGCCGCCGCGCACGGTATCCGCCATCTCCGGCAGCACCGCGAACGCGCCGTCCAGGTTTTTCCGCCGCTCCGCATTGCTGAGCCGCGCCTGCTGGGGCGCATTCCGCGTGCGGTATAAAAGCTCCATGTAGGGAAAGCCCAGCCGCGCGGCTGCCTCCCGGGCAATCATTTCGGAATGGTTTCCGCCGCGCCGCCTGCGCCGCTTCGGATGCATGGGCACAGCGGTCACCGCAGCAATGTTTTCAAACCGCAAAAGTTCCGCCGCTTTCGCGGTCTCCCGGCCCATCTCCCCGGCCAGCACCCACACGGAATTGTATTTCAGCCTGCGCACCATGCCGCCCGCGGGGCCATGATAGTGGTGTGCAAAGGCCGCGCCGTCCAGCTTCGTCCGGGAGCTCACGCCCCGCACGCCGATCCAGTTTTTCGCCAGTTCTTCCCGGCAATCCTCGCAGAGATCATCCCTATCGCAGCCTGTCATGCTGCCGCAGCCCATGCACATGGCCCGCCGGGGATAGAGCAGGCCCGCAAGCCGTTCCAGCAGCTTCATGCCTTATCCAGCGCGGCAAGGCGCAGATGCAGGGCGCTGTAACGGCGCATGATGCGGTTGTTGTCCACCATGCGCTGCACGCAGTCCTCCCGGCCCACGATGCACACCAGCTTCCGGGCGCGGGTCACCGCCGTGTAGAGCAAATTCCGGGTCATCAGCATCTGCGGCCCGCTCAAAAGCGGCAGAACCACGGCCTCAAATTCGCTGCCCTGGCTCTTGTGCACGGAGATGCAGTAAGAAAGCTCCAGCTCATCCAGCATGCTCTCATCGTAGAGCGCCTGCCTGCCGTCGTCAAATTCCACGGTCAGCTCCCGGTCCTCCCTGCTCAGCTTAACGATGTAGCCGATGTCCCCGTTGAACACGCCCTCGCCGCTCTCGCTGCCGCGGGTCCATTCGAGGTCGTAATTGTTGCGCACCTGCATCACCTTGTCCCCGAGGCGGAAGATGCAGTCGCCGCGGCTGAGCTCGGTCTTTTCCCTCGACGGCGGGTTCAGCGCCTCCTGCAGCCGGGCATTCAGCTGGTACACGCCCAGGCCGCCCTTCTTCATCGGCGCCATCACCTGTATGCCCCGCAGCCGGTCCACGCCGAGGAACTTCGGCAGCCGCTTTTCCACCAGCGCCACCACCGCGTCCGCCGCCGGGCCGGGATATTCCTTCCTGTCGAGGAAGAAATCCGTATCCCGGTTCTGGATCAGCGGGTATTCGCCGCGGTTGATCCTGTGGGCGTTTACGATGATGTTGCTCTCCCGCCCCTGGCGGAAGATTTCATCCAGCCGCACCACCGGCAGCGCGCCGGAAGCGATCAGATCCCTGAGCACATTGCCCGCGCCTACGCTGGGCAGCTGGTCGGCGTCGCCCACCAGGATCAGCTTCGTGCCCGGCTTCAATGCCCTGAGCAGGCTGCGCATCAGGAAGATATCCACCATGCTCATCTCGTCCACGATCACCACGTCCGCCCGGATGGGATCATCCTGGTCCTTCATAAAGCCGTCGGTCTCGCCGCTGTACTCCAGCAGG
>JAFUPT010000106.1 GCA_017481065.1 Clostridia bacterium
ATGCCCCAATCCTTGGCGATATCAGCAGCCAGGATCATCATACGGGAGATATCAACGCAGGAGCCCATGTGCAGTACCGGCGGGATGTCGACCAGTTCGCAAACGCGCTTCAGGCCTTCGCCGCACAGTTCCTTGGCTTCCTTGCTGAGCAGACCGGCCTTGGCGGCAGCCTGAGCGGAGCAGCCGGAAACGATAACGATGATATCGTTGGCGATCAGCTTCTTCATCAGCTCGATATGGGCGGTGTCGGGACGTACCTTGGGGTTGTTGCAGCCTACCATTGCAACTGCGCCGCGCAGAACGCCGCTCTTCACAACGTCGATCAGGGGCTTGGTGGTGCCCAGCTCATCAACGTGGCTGTTGGTAACGCCGTCCAGGCACTTCTTGATGGCCTCTACGGAGTAACCTACGGTTGCGTTGGTCTTCAGCTGCGGAATGTTTACCAGGTCCTTGTTGCGGTTGGCGAAGTTGCGAACTGCCATCTCAACGATCTTCTTCGCATTTTCGCCGGCGGTCTCCTCATGGAACTCGATGAACTCGGAATCGGGCATCTGAGCGATGGGAGAGGTGGTGACGAACTTGGTATGGAAGCACTTGGAGAGCGGGCCCAGGGCCGGGAAGATGCACTGTACGTCGCATACGATTGCTTCGCAGGCGCCGGTCAGAACAACGTTCTCCTGGCTCAGGAAGTTACCGGCCATCGGGATACCATGGCGCATGGTTACTTCGTTGGAGGTGCAGCACACGCCGGCGATGTTGATGCCCTTGGCGCCCATTTCCTTGGCCAGAGCAACCAGCTCGGGATCCTGTGCGTAGAATACGATCATTTCGGAGAGGGACGGATCGTGGCCGTGCACGATGATGTTTACCATGTCCTCTTCCATAACGCCGATGTTGGCGGTGGTGTCAATCGGCTTGGGAGTGCCGAACAGAACGTCGGACAGCTCGGTGCCCATCATGGAGCCGCCCCAGCCATCAGACAGGCCGGCGCGCAGGGACTGGCGAACCAGCGCTGCGGGCAGGGAGGAGCAACCCATATGGGTCATGTGCAGAGACTGGGAAACTTCGCGGTCAATTGCGCGGGGCTCGATGCCCTGTTCTGCCCAGATCTTCTGGCGGGATTCGGGAGCGCGCTTCAGGAAGCGCTGGGTGCCGAAGGGCTTGCCATACTCCAGCAGGCCGATCTCGGCAACTTCGTGCGCCACATCGTAGATGTCGCGGCCTTCAATTTCTACGCCCCATTCAGCTGCGATGCGCTTGAGCTTCTCGGGATCCTTTACCTTGTAATTGCCATCCGGAGAGGCCAGGTGCAGGGTGTGGGCGATGCTGCGGCCATGATCGGAGTGGGTGGCGGAACCGCCTGCGGTAAACTTCAGGTAGTTGCGGGCAACGATGCCGTCTGCATCGCAGCCGCAGATGCCGCGGGGACTCTTCTTGGTGATGCGGCAGGGACCCATGGTGCAGATGCGGCAGCAGATGCCTTCCTCACCGAACTTGCAGTGCGGGGTCTGGTTCTTCACGCGCTGCTGCCAGGTGTCAGCACCAACCTTAGCAGCGGTTTCCAGCAACGCATCGGTTGCTGCTTCCATCTGCTCAATCGTGATAAAGGTCTTATTCATTTCCATTAAAGCTTCTTCCTCCCAAAGATTATTTGGTGAAACAAAGTGCCATCCGTGTGGCTGTCCGGAGCGCTGCAAAACTGCATGGCGGAAAGCCTCGCTCCTCACGGGTTATGACACGGCACAGTAACCCGATCATGGATACTATCATTTTATCAAATCAAGTTCACAAAGTCAATGGTATAACCTCTCCCGGGGGTTATTTAACAACAATTCTGGTGGAAAAACATGCAAAAATTAGACATATCGAACCAATGAAAGCGCTTTCGCCATGTGCAAATTCTATTTTTTCCGCCATTTTTCGCATGTTTTGCATTTACTTTTTACCGGCGTTTGTGTATAATAAAATACGGAAATGAGAATTACATTCTTGGAGGTATACCCAGATGAAAAAGCTGTCCGTGAAAAAGGGCGAAAGCTGCATGGCTTGCCTGAGCTGCGTAATGGCATGCTCCGAAGCATTCTATAAGGTGGCAGATCCCCGCCTTTCCTGCATCCAGATCGTGGAAAAGAACGGCGAACCCAAGGTGAACAACTGCATCCAGTGCGGCAAGTGCATGCGCACCTGCGAGCATGAGGCCATCACCCAGAATCCCAAGACCGGCGTGTACATGATCAATAAGAAAAAGTGCGTCGGCTGCGGCAAGTGCGTCGAAGCCTGCCCCATGAAGGTTATGGTGCTGGAAAACAATATCGCTTCCAAGTGCATCGCCTGCGGCATCTGCGCAAAGGTCTGCCCCGTTGAGATACTGGAGATCATCGAAAAGTAAGCATTTCTCCTGTAATAAAACCCAACCGCAAGGTTGGGTTTTCTCATGCCCCGGCGGCAGGAAATATGCGCTTTTCTTATGATTTGAAGCGTATATTTGCCGTACATTTGCGGTAGTCCAGCATTATAAAGGACATACATTTGAGGCGCGCGGGCGGATATTATTGCCGGCAAAATGTATGGTTTGTGATACGGCGGCCTCCGCCGGAAGGTGCGGGAAATGCTGCTGCTCCCTGTGGGTTGATGGTATATCTTTGGCGGCGGGATGTGGGCATCCCGCCCTACGGTCCCGCTTCGTTTGCGGCAGCCCATCCGCCGGGCCTTTGTTTTTCCATATACAAAAAACCGACCCATTATGGGTCGGTTTTTTCTGGGGTTTCTAAAGGGACACTGTCCCTTTGGCGGGGTTTCAGGGGCAGCGCCCCTGAACGTCAGCCCGCGGTATCAAACTCGGTCTCGCCGAAAACCGCATTATCCTCGGCGGCCACGGCGCCATCCACGATGGTGAAGCTCTGCGGCAGCTCATGGTAGGAATAGGCGGTGTTGCCGTCCAGCTCGTAGTAGAGCACGATGCCGAGGCTGTAATCGCCATCATCATAGCTCTTTACATTGATGAACAGGCGGAATTCGCTCTCGCTTGCGTTCTGGCAGGCGGCAAAGGAGAGGTCCGCGCCGCTGATGCCTTCCTTCATGGTGGCCTTGTAGGCGATCTGATCGCCGGTTTCCTGCTGGGTGACCACCAGGTAGGCCTGGGAATCCTTGCAATCGTAGGCGGCGTTATCCTGGAAGGCGTAGCCGTTGAACTGGATCACGCGGTTGTTGTTGGGCTCGGAAACATAGAAATTGGTGAGCTCAACGGTGGCGGTATCGGAAGCGACCGGCACATTGAAGCCCTTCTTCCGGGCGGAAGCGCACTTATCGGTGGGAATCTTGGTGGGCTTCGGCGTGGGAGTGGGGGTGGGAGTGGGTTCCGGGGTGGGGGTGGGAATCGCG
>JAFUPT010000107.1 GCA_017481065.1 Clostridia bacterium
AATCACCGGCAGCCCCAGCGCGCTCTGGCGCGTGTGGTGGGTCATGGTATAGGAGACAAGACCGATATTCAGCGACCGGGCAATCTGGCCCATGACGGCGGTCTTTCCCACGCCGGGCGGGCCCTCCAAATAGACCGGGCGCTGCGCCTCCACGGGAACGACCGGCACGCCGTCCGCCGTTCTGGCGGTGTAGGCGCGGATGGTGGATTCAAGCTGCGAAATTGCCTGCTGTATGTTCATGCGTCAATACTCCATGTATTCGTTCCCCTTCGGCATGGGCGCGTCCAGAATCAGGCGCTTTACCCAGTTCGGGGTGTCAATATCGTCGTAGCGGTGCTTAAGAAATACGAAGGTGGCCTCGTATTCCAGCGGCACTGAGGGATAGATGCCCCGGCCGTCGGTGAAATAGAGCATGCCCTTGAGGCTTTTCAGCTCACCCGTTTGAATCAGTTTGTCGATGTGCTCAAACACCGGGCAGAAATCGGTTCCGCCGCCGCCCACGATTTCAAGATTTGCAATGTAGCGTTCAAACTCAGGAATGCTGGTGATCTTGTCATCCCGCTGGAGCTTGGCGTCGCACTGCAGTATGTGCAGGTTGAAGCGGCGGAAGAACAGCTTTTCCTTCAGGATGATGTCCCTGGTCTGCTCAAGAAACTGCTGGGTCAGTCCTCGGACGCAGGAGCCGGAGGTGTCAATGGCGATCACCAGCTCCTCCAGGCGGCGTTCTATTCGGTATTCCAGCGGCTCGATCAGCGGCATGTTGCCGTAATGCTCAATGCCATAGGCGTACCAGGCGTACTGGAAGGAATCCAGATCGTCCCGGGCAAATTCACGCTCCACGGCGTAGCGGCGCAGATATTGGGCGTATTCATGCCGAGTTCCCTCGCCCAGCACGGCCTTTTCCCGATGCACGCCCGGCTCCCGACCGATGCTGCGGCCGCCGAAGCCCACGGGCAGACGCTTGCGCTCCGATAGCCAGAGCTTTTCCAATCCGCCGTCGCCGCCCAGCAGCGCGCGCTCACGCACAGCATGCCAGGGGGTATGATCGTCCGCGGTAACGAGGGCGGCAATCTCTCCGCGATGCTCCTGCAGGAAGTCATCCTCTGAAAGTAACGCATCCAACCTGGCGGGATCGAGCTGCCCCATGCTGCGGCGCTTGACCTCCACAAAGAGGAGGTTGCCATGTTCCGGAAAGAACTCCGGCGCGGCCTCGGAAACCAGCAACGCAACCGCCAGATCACATGCCAGCGCGCTCGCATCCCGCAGAAACGGATGGCCCAGCAGGCAGTGGCACAGGCCATGAAACAGCAGGTGTGCCGCTTCGGTGGTATGCTCAGGATGGCAGAAGAAATACTTTCCGTCCACGGCGGAGGGAGCGTATTCTTCCGAAACCACCGGTTCCAGCCTGCCCAGCACGGGCGCAAGGAAGCGCATCTTCCGGCAGATTTCAAGCCTTGCCGCCGTCAGCATATTCCCGCCCCCCTTTCCGTTTTCAGAAAAAGCATAGCACCGCGCTGCCGGTTTGTCAACTAACTTGAATCCCGGCAATGCAGCTTGATTTCGGTTATTTACAAACATGAAGCCCTATGCTATAATACCCATGAAAACAGAATATATGGGAGTTTACAGGTGCCAGCGCGTAATGCGTGGGTGAAAAGGGAACGGAGTGAGAATCTCCGACAGGACCGCTGCTGTGATGCGGAGCTGCAAGCGAT
>JAFUPT010000108.1 GCA_017481065.1 Clostridia bacterium
CGGGCCAGCAGGGCGAGCGTCCTTACGGCCAGCGCCCGCAGGGCGGCCAGTACGGCAGACCCGCACAGCCGGGCCAGCAGGGCGAGCGTCCCTACGGCCAGCGCCCGCAGGGCGGCCAGTATGGCAGGCCCGCACAGCCCGGCCAGGGCGGACCCCAGGGCGACCGTCCCTACGGCAATCGTCCCCAGCAGGGCCAGGGCGGAGCGCAGGGCGGCGGACAGGGCGGACGCAGCTTCGGCGGCGGTTCCCGTCCCGCATACGGCCGCAGCAAGATGCCCGATCTGGTGCCCGCTGTTGAGAAGGAGCGCGTATCCAATTACGATCCCAACAAGAAGCAGTATGTGCGCCAGAATGATCCGGAGCGCAATGCCAATAAGAACAACAACCGCCGCCGCGATTCCGGCGTGAACATGTCCATCAACGGCTATGATGATGAGTTCATGCGCGGCAAGAAGAAGAAGAAGGCCGCCGCCCAGGCGAAGGTCTTCGAAACCGTGCGCATCGAAAAGGCCGTGATGACCGCTGAGACCATCACCGTGCGCGATCTTTCCGAGCGCATCGGCAAGCCCGCCGGCGAAATCATCAAGAAGCTGTTCATGCAGGGCATCATCGCCACCATCAACAACGAGGTGGATTATGATACCGCCGCATTGGTTTGCGCGGAATACGATATCGAGCTGGAAATGAAGCTGGCGGAAACTGCGGAAGACGCCCTCGAGAAGGAGGACGTGCAGGACGCCGAGGAGGATCTGATCACCCGTCCGCCGGTTGTGACCATCATGGGCCACGTCGACCACGGCAAAACTTCCCTCCTGGACTACATCCGCAAGAGCCGCGTGACCGCGGGCGAAGCCGGCGGCATCACCCAGCACATCGGCGCTTACACCGTATCCCTGGATGGCAAGCAGATTACCTTCCTGGATACCCCCGGCCACGAAGCATTCACCTCCATGCGCCTGCGCGGCGCAATGGCCACCGATATCGCCATCCTGGTGGTAGCGGCGGACGACGGCGTAATGCCCCAGACCATCGAGGCCATCAGCCATGCCAAGGCGGCGGGCGTGCAGACCATCGTCGCCATCAACAAGATCGATAAGCCCACCGCCAACATCGAGCGCATCAAGCAGCAGCTGACCGAGTATGAGCTCGTATGCGAGGACTGGGGCGGCGACACCATCATGGTGCCCGTTTCCGCGCACACCGGCGAAGGCGTTGAAACCCTGCTGGAGATGATCCTGCTGGTAGCAGAAGTGCAGGATTACAAGGCCAACCCGAACCGCAAGGCCCGCGGCATCATCATCGAGGCCCGCCTGGACAAGGGCCGCGGCCCGGTTGCCACCGTTCTGGTAAAGAACGGCACCCTGAACGTGGGCGATACCATCGTTGCCGGCACGGCTTACGGCCGCGTGCGCGCCATGGTGAACGATATGGGCGAGCGCGTGAAGAACGCAGGCCCCTCCGATCCGGTAGAGGTGATCGGCTTCAACGATGTTCCCGAAGCGGGCGACCAGATCTCCGCAGTGGACGATGATAAGCTCTCCCGCCAGGTTGCCGAGGAGCGCAAGGACCGCCTGCGCGCAGCCCTGATCAAGGAGCAGCAGAAGACCACGCTGGACGACCTGTTCAGCCAGATTTCCGCCGGCCAGATCAAGGATCTGAACGTGATCATCAAGGCGGACGTGCAGGGCTCCGTGGAAGCCATGCGCCAGAGCCTGGAAAAGCTCAGCAACGAAGAAGTGCGCGTAAAGAGCATTCACGGCGGCGTAGGCGCCATCACCGAGACTGACGTTATGCTGGCATCCACCGCGAACGCCATCATCATCGGCTTCAATGTGCGCCCGGACAACAATGCCCGCGCCATGGCCGAGAAGGAAAAGATCGATGTGCGCCTGTACCGCGTAATCTACCAGGCCATCGAGGATGTGCAGGCCGCTATGAAGGGCCTGCTGGCTCCGAAGTTCAAGGAAGTTCTGCTGGGCCATGCCACCGTTCGCAGCCCGTTCAAGGTTTCCGGCGTTGGCACGATCGCAGGTTCCTATGTAACCGACGGCAAGATCATCCGCAACCAGCAGATTCGCCTGCTGCGCGACAACGTGGTTATCCACGAGGGCAAGATTTCTTCCCTGCAGCGCTTCAAGGATGCCGTTAAGGAAGTTAATACCGGTTATGAATGCGGTATTGGCATCGAAAACTATAACGACATCAAGGAGAACGACGTCATCGAGTGCTTCATGATGGAGGAAATCGAGCAGTAACCCATTTGGAATTGACGGGCGTTCATGAAGGTGAACGCCCGTTTGTTCTTGATTGTATTTTCGGCGCACGAAGTGCGCCATACTGCGGGTTCCAAGGGGAGGCTCTCCCCTTGGCAGGGTGCAGGGACAGCATCCCTGCCGGGTTTCAGGGCAGCGTCCTGACCGTTTTCCCTGCCCCGCACAGAAAGGAGAAAATATGGCAGCTTATGACCGCATCGACCGCATTTCCGAGGAAGTGCACAAGGCGATCGATAAAATTATCCGCGATGAAGTGAATGATCCCCGCGTGGGCGGCACCTGGAGCATCGTGAGATGCGAAGTGACCCGCGATCTGCGCTATGCCAAGGTGCGCGTGAGCATCCTGGAGGAGGAGCGCCGCAAGGATATGATGGCTGCACTGAACCGCGCCGCCGGCTTCATCCGCCGCGAACTGGGCCGCGAAGTGGAGCTGAGGTACGTGCCGGAGGTTCAGTTTGAGCTGGATACCAACATGGAATATGCTTCCCGCATCAACCAGCTGCTTTGGGAGAGCCGCCGCAATGAGCCGAATGACTGAACTGGCCGCCTTTTTGAAGGCGAACGATGATATCGCGGTGTTCGGCCACATCAATCCCGATGGCGACGCCTGCGGCAGCTGCATCGCAATCTGTTTGGCGCTGGAAAAGCTGGGGAAGCGGGCCTGCGCCTGCCTGCCCGGCGGGATTCCCAAGATGTACGGCGCGTTCGGCGTGCGCGCAAAGGTGGTTCCGGATGGAAAGCTGCCCTTTGCGCCGCAGGCCTGCTTTTCCGTGGATGTTTCCGATCCCGCGAGGCTGGGAAGCGGAAGGGAAACCTTTGATTCCTGCCCGAACACCGCTATGCTGGACCACCACGCCACCAACCCTGGCTTCGGGAAGGTGCAGCTTGTGGATGGCGATGCGGCTGCCAGCGGCGAGCTGGCGCTGGAGCTGATCCGGGAGCTGGGCGTGGAAATCGATGAAGAGATGGCCACCTGGCTCTACATCGCCATCTGCACCGATTGCGGGCAGTTCGGCTTCTCCTCCACCCGTCCGGAGACGATGGAGGCCGCCGCCGCATGCCTGCGCGCGGGCGCGAACCCGGATGCAATTACCCGCGAGGTGTATCGTACCCGCAGCGAGGGCAGGACCCGGCTGCTGGGCCTGGTGCTCTCCGGCTTGGAAATGAATGAAGAAAAGACCATGTGCTGGGCGCGGCTCACGGATGAAATGCTGAATCGGGCCGGCGCGATCCGGGAGGATAACGAGGGCGTGGTGAACTACCTGCTGGAGATCCGGGGCGTGGAATTTGCCTGCCTTGCGGAGCAGCGGGGAGAGAACCAGACCAAGTTTTCCCTGCGCTCGAAGGGCGCGGTGGATGTGGCTGCGGATGTGGCGCTGCCGCTGGGCGGCGGCGGACATGCCCGGGCCGCCGGGGTCACGCTGAACCTCGGCATGGAGGAGGCGCTCGCGGCCGTGCTGAAGCAGGCGGAGCTGGCGCTGAACAATAAGTGAGAAACAGGAGAACGCATGAACGGTTTTCTGATTGCGAATAAGCCGACGGGGATCACCAGCAGCAACCTGGTGGTCTTCGTGCGCAAGCGGCTGCCCCGGGGCACCAGCGTGGGCCACGGCGGCACCCTGGACCCCGAGGCCAGCGGCGTGCTGCCGGTGTGCATCGGCAGCGCAACCCGGCTGTTTGACTACATCATCGATAAGAAAAAGACCTACATTGCCGAGCTGCAGCTGGGCGTGGTGACCGATACCCAGGATGCCACCGGCAGCATTGTGGAGGAACATCCCGTGACCGCCACGGAGGCGGAGCTGCGCGCGGTGGTGAAGGATTTCGTGGGCGAGATCGAGCAGATTCCGCCGATGTATTCCGCCATCAAGCGGGGCGGCAAGCGCCTCTACCAGATGGCGCGCAAGGGCGAAACCATCGAGGTGGAGCCCCGCAAATGCCGGGTGGACGGCGTGGAAGTGCTGGATAAGACCGGGGAAAACAAATACCGCATCCGCGTGGACTGCGGCAAGGGCGTGTATATCCGCACCCTGTGCCATGATATCGGGGCAAAGCTGGGCTGCGGCGGCCATATGGCCAGCCTCGAGCGGGTGGCTGCGGGCATCTTTGCCCTGGAGGACGCGCTGACCCGGGAGGAAATCGACGCCGCCTACAACGAAGGAACATTGGCGGAGAAGCTGATTCCACTGGATGCGCCGCTGGGACACCTTCCCGAGCTGCGGCTCACCGAGGAGGCGCGCCACGCTGTGATCAACGGCAATGTGCTCAAGCGCAAATGGATGAAGGCGGATGCGCCCCGGGCGGAATCCGTGCGCATCTATTTGGGGGATGTGTTTGCCGGCATCGGCCAGACCCAGCTGGATGGAACCGTGCGCTTCAAGGCGATGCTGCTTCCGGAGGAAGAGAAACATGCGAATCTTCAGAAGTGAGGCGGAATATGACCTCGGCAAGTCCGTCGTGGCGCTGGGCATGTTTGACGGCGTGCACATTGGCCACCAGGCGCTGATCCGCCGCGCCCGGGAGATGGCGGGGGAGCTGGGGGCCGCATGCGTGGTGCGCAGCTTTGACCGGCATCCGCTGTCGGTCCTGAAGCCGGAGCGCGCGCCGAAGCAGCTGATGAGCCTGGAAGAGAAGCTGGAAAAAATGGGCGTGGACGGCGTGCTGGTGGAGGAATTCACCCCGGAATTTGCCGCCACGGATGCGCTGGTTTTCCTGGAAAACATGGTGCGCAGGCTCCATGCCGCGGGCATCGTGGCTGGGTTCAATTACAGCTTCGGCGCAGGAGGAAGGGGAAATGCCGCCCTGATCCGCACGGAGGCCGGGCGGCTGGGCTATGCCTGCGATATCCTGGAGGCGGTGACGGAGGCGGGGGAGACGGTTTCCTCCACGCTGATCCGGCATTTGCTGGAAAATGGGGAGCTCGCGCGGGCGGAAGCGCTGCTGAAGCTGCGTTAAACTTTCCAAAATGCGTTTACAAACCACGGTGGATATGATAAAATAAACCTTGTGGCAGTATGAGCTGACCACGATTCACGCACGCACGGTTTGCCGAGTTACTCCGCCGGCATACGGTGCCTGCGCGCAAACGAAATAGGAGGAAAAACCACATGAAGACCAAGGCAGAAATCATCGAAATCTACGGCCGTCACGAAGGCGACACCGGTTCCCCCGAAGTGCAGATCGCTCTGCTCACCGAACGCATCAACCACCTGAACGAGCATCTGAAGATGCACAAGAAGGACCACCACTCCCGTCGTGGCCTGCTGCTGATGGTTGGTCAGCGTCGCGGCCTGCTGGACTATCTGAAGAAGACCGACATCGAAGCCTATCGTGCCCTGATCGCCAAGCTCGGCCTGCGCAAGTAATTTCCGCGGGAACGGCAGATCAAATATAGGTGATTCGTTTGCGCCGTCGCCGAGGAAATTGGCGGCGGCGCTTCTGCAAGCCTGTGTGCGGACGCTAGGATGCGAAAAAGATTTCGCAAGCGTGCGTCTGTACGCAGGAATTTGGAATTTCGCCCTTGGGAGTAAAGGGCGCTGAACCAGGTAACAATTAAAGTGATATAAAGAGCAACCCAAGGAGGGCAACAACAATGGATTTCAAGGCTTATTCCATGAACCTTGGCGGACGCGAGCTTACCCTCGAGTTCGGCAAGTATGCTGAGCAGGCCAGCGGCGCAGCATTTGTGCGCTATGGCGAGACCTGCGTTCTCGTAACCGCAACCGTAGCAGATTCTCCCCGCCCGGGCATCGATTTCTTCCCCCTGAGCGTGGATTTTGAAGAAAAGCTCTATTCCGTGGGCCATATTCCGGGCTCCTGGAACCGCCGCGAAGGCCGCCCTGCTGAGAAGGCCATTCTCACCAGCCGCCTGATCGACCGTCCCCTGCGCCCCCTGTTCCCCAAGGGAATGCGCCATGATGTTTCCGTAGTGGCCACCGTTATGTCCGTTGAGCAGGACAATATCCCGGATATCCCGGCCATGATCGGCGCTTCCGCCGCCCTGTCCGTATCCAATATTCCGTGGGCAGGCCCCATCGGCGCTGTGAACATCGGCTACATCGATGGCGAGTACATCGTAAACCCCACCGTTGAACAGCGCGAAGAATCCCTGATGAACCTCACCGTTGCCGGCACCAGCGAGGCCGTGCTGATGGTTGAAGCAGGCGCCAAGGAAGTTTCCGAGGAAGTTATGCTGGGCGCTATCCTCTTCGCCCATGAGGAGATCAAGAAGATCGTTGCCTTCATCGAGGGCATCAAGGCCGAAATCGGCGTTGAAAAGAAGGAATTCCCGCTGCAGCTGCCCGCTGAGGACGTGAAGGCTGCCGTGCGCGAATATGCATATGAAAAGGTAGAGTGGATGTTCGAAACCTTCGAGCGCAGCGAGCGCAATGCCCGCGAGGCCCAGGTGAAGGCAGAGGTTGCCGAGCACTTCGCAGAGCAGTTCGAAGGCCGCGAAGTTGAAGTTGGCGATGCGCTCTACGCCATCCAGAAGGAAGTTATGCGCCGCCACATCATCGATAACGGCGTGCGTCCCGATGGCCGCAAGCTGACCGAGATCCGCCCCATCTGGTGCGAGGTTGGCGTGCTGCCCCGTCCCCACGGCTCCGGCGTTTTCACCCGCGGCCAGACCCAGGTTATGACCGTTGCCACCCTGGCTCCCATGAGCGAGCAGCAGATCATCGATGGCATCGGCACCCAGGACCGCAAGCGCTACATGCACCACTACAACTTCCCGGGCTATTCCACCGGTGAAGCCAAGCCCGCCCGCAGCCCGGGCCGCCGCGAAATCGGCCACGGCGCACTGGCAGAGCGCGCCCTGGAGCCCATGATTCCCTCCGTGGAAGAATTCCCCTACTGCCTGCGCCTGGTTTCCGAGGTTATGTCTTCCAATGGCTCCACCTCCCAGGCATCCGTATGCGGCTCCACCCTGGCACTGATGGACGCCGGCGTTCCGATCAAGCGCCCCGTAGCAGGCGTTGCAATGGGCCTGATCAAGGACGTTGAAAACACCGGCAAGGTGGCAGTGCTCACCGATATCCAGGGCCTGGAAGACTTCCTGGGCGATATGGACTTCAAGGTAGCCGGCACCACCAAGGGCATCACCGCCATCCAGATGGACATCAAGATCAAGGGCATCGATGAAGCCATCCTGCGCCAGGCTCTGGCCCAGGCTTACGATGGCCGCCTCTACATCCTGGACAAGATGCTCGAAACCATCCCCGCACCGCGCACTGAGCTGAGCAAGTATGCTCCCAAGATCGTTTCCTTCATGATCAACCCCGAGAAGATCGGTGAGGTTGTCGGCCCCCGCGGCAAGACCATCAACAAGATCATCGAAGAGACCGGCGTTAAGATC
>JAFUPT010000109.1 GCA_017481065.1 Clostridia bacterium
CTGGCCGTTGTTGTGCTGCTTGCCGCCCAGACCTTCAACGGCGCCCTTACTCTTTCCAACGCAGTCTTGTGTTTGGCAAACGGTCTGCTGGTATCCCTTGGCGCAAACGGCTCCTACACCGCCATTACCCGAGTGAGTAAGCTGATCTCCAGCACTTCTTCCAAAAAGGATGACGATGTTGATATCCTCAATCTTGATACTTGGTCCATCGAAGATCTGAAATCGTTCTGCGTCCTGTACAATATCTACTGCGACGACTGCAAAACGAAGGAAGATTACATCAAGGTCATTGAGGCGCTCCTTGCAGAAGATCGCGCCAACGCCGCTGCAGACGAATAATATTTTGAGTGAAACCTACGCATAGCAAAGCCCCAGCCATCCTTCACGGGTGGTTGGGGGCTTTTTGTCGTTTTGGGGCTGTTGCAACGCCCCTTATTTCGGCTTCTCTGGCGTTGCCCTGTTGCCCTCTATCTTTTTCTTAAAGCCGCTGGAAGGGCTTTTCCGGGGCTTGCAGGTGAAAGCCTTTATTCTGGCCTGATTGCGCTTTTCGATTTCGCCCATCAATCTCAGCTTATCTTTCAGCTTCACGTGATCCACCTCCTGGGTGATCTCAAATCCGGTGGCACTGATCCTGCCCAAATGCCACGCCGAGCGTGCTTCCGTTGTCCCAGTTGACGTGCACGGTTCCGAGGTCATCTACAAACAGCACGGTTCCCTGTGTACCCTCGGGCGGAGCCTGTACATTATCCATCTTGTCAAGCTCCACTCTGCACCCTGCCGGGTACAGCTGCTTGATTCTCTTGACGATTCTTTCATTCGGCTGCATTGCTCTGACCTCCATTTCCCCCGGGCAGCTGATCGAGCACACGCTCAAATAGTCGGCGACGGCAATCGTCGTAATCATCACGATAGTCACCCCAATAGTAGTCGGTTGCATTTCTGCACATCCATGTTACAAACTGCGTTCCTTGGTCGCTGGTGTTTTGGGCCATGACCACTTCAAGGCTGGTATCAATACGCACCGTTTCGATGATGCGATATCCGGCATTGACTCTGATTCCCATTGCGATTCTCCTTAATTCTCCACAAAAGCGAAGCTGATCTCTTCGGGGTCGATGTTGTTCTCATAGGCCAGCAGGCCGATAGTGGAACTGATCTCCTTCTCGAAGGAGCCCTTGATCGTCATACGGAGCAGTTCCTCGCCGTTGCCGTTGCGGAACACAATCCATTGCTTATGGTTCATCTGATAGCAGCTGCCGGCATCGTCGATCAGGTTCACCTTTTCGCCGATGATGGCAAGAGCCTCGTCATAGCTTCCGGAAGCGAACACGCGCTCCTGCATTTCCTTGAACACCGTAGGTGCGATACCTTCTCGGTTGCACTCTTCGTAGATCGCGCGGAGGATCCAGAAGATGTTCCCGGATTCACCCCGGCTGTTGTAGTGAATGGTGAGCTTATCCATTGTCTGCCTCCTTCTCGACCTCGCCAACAAATACCGCCCTAAAGGCCGTCAACACTTTGCGGTATGCAACGTGTGAAATCTTCTTCATGCTCTCTTCCACCTGACGAGCTTCCGCTTCATCAAGAGGCAGGATGTCGAGCCCTTCACTCGTCATACCGAGTTTCAAGACCAGAGCATTGCCGACGATGGGTTCAAGGTGCTCATGCGCACCATAAAGGTAGGACGCGATGAAGTTGACCACAGGCTTGTCCTTGAGTCGACCTTCCTCGTCGATCATGAGGATGTAGGGCTGCTGCAAGCCTCGGGCAGTGACGTGTTCAACGTACTGGCACCCGATGTTCTCATAGCAGAAATCAAGCAAGGCCTGTTCAGGCTTCTTTTCGATGATCGAAACAGCATGATCGGTGCTGAGCTTTACTGCGTACATGTTTACCTCCAATGCCCATGTACAACGCCCATGGGCAGGCTGTCGATCTGGCTCGTGATTACTTCACGACTACCACAGTATTGGTTTCGTTGTGGCCGAGCGGATAGATTCCGTATTCACAGGGAATCGCGCGGCCGGATGCAATCCAACTAGGATTTGTGGCATCAGTACCGAGCATGCCATCGGTTGTGCGATAGACCTTCTCGGTCTTTCCGTCGGGATACTGGATGGTGCATCCATCGGTGATCTCATCACCGTTCTTGTCGAAGTACCTGTATTCGTCGTTTACAATCTTAATCATCGTTATCCTCCGAATCATTAGGTGTCATGATATCCTCGGTCGTCTTCTCCGCGTTCACGGAGTACATATCTTAGACTTGCAACAGACAGACAACCGGGAATCGGTTGGCCTTGGCTCACTGCCGACCATATCCAGTTCTTGAGGATGTTCGTACTTTCCAGCCTGGCCTTTTCGATCATCCACGCCTGAATCATCAATACCAATCCTCTTCTTCGCTGTCGTCAACATCCTCAAACTCGTCACGGTAGTCGAACATATCATCGGTTTCAGTCTTACGGAGCTCCGGGTTTTCTTCGACATGCTCAACGACTGCGTCCAGCATATCCTTCAGCTTGTTTTCGTACTTCTCCTCGGAGTACAGGCCGAACATATCGCTGACAATGTCGGCGATCTTCTCGTTGGTGCGCTTGATCAGAAAGCGGCCAGCTGCGTTGCAGGTTTCCTTGCCGTAGCCAATGCCCAGCTGATCGCCGTCATTGAAGAACCGATATCCGATACGAGAAGCGGCGCGGATGATCTCGCCGGCCAGTGAATCACATTTGCCAGAAGGAGGCACAAGCTCCTCGAACAAAACATCCATCTTATCACGAATCATTTCCATGTCTTTCAAAACCCTCCTTGACTCTCTTGCCTTACTCTGCTATGATAGGAGGTGGCCGGGGTAAGGCTCCCGGCTCACCTTATCGGGTGGTGTAGCGGTCGCTGTGGAAGGGGGCCGCTACTTTTTTAATTACCACCCATGATCCGCTTGACGCTGGCACGAAGTTCGTCCAGCGTCGAGCACTTCTCGATCAACTCGAGGATTGCTCTCAGCAGGGCTTCCGTGACCTGCATGTCGTTCATTCACCTCACTCCTTTCTTAAGAGCGTTTCCGCTCTGCCTTACATATATTATTATAAACCATTTGGGTTATATTGTCAACTGTTTATTTAATCTGTATGGTTGATTTTATAAATTTAACATTTGACTTTATCAAACGTTTGGTGTATTATAATGTTGGAGGTGGTACGATGACTGCGAAGCAAATTGTCGAAATGGGGATTGCATATGCCGGCATCAATCAGGCTGAACTTGCCAGACGCCTTGAATGGTCCCCACAGTTGCTCCATAAGCGGCTCAATGTCGGCAAATTCACCCCTGAAGAATGGGGCTTGATAGCAAAGGCTTTGGGTTCAGAAATGAAGATCGCCTTTGTTTTCCCGGATGGTAAAGAAGTTGGATAAAGGAGAAACGCCATGAATATTGGCAGCAGTATCATCATCAAGAATGGAGACATAACCATCGAATCCATCTTCCTGATGTCCGATGGATATCCGCAGATCAGTGCATTCCTTCAGGAGTGCCAGACACAGAACTGCACCGTGCATTTCCGTAATGAGGACATCACCGTCGCCCCCGGCGATCTAGCCGACACCGGCGTAAGAGCGATGCTCTCCACCTACGGCATGCTGATCACTTACCCCAAGGCAGCACGGGATTTCGTCAACTTCGCATTTAACACCGCAGCGAAGAAATAAGGCATCAAACAGAAAAGGGCTCGGACAATTACGTCCAAGCCCTTTTTGTTGTCACTTCTTGCCCGTCCACGCGGGAGCTTTTTTCCTGTCGTCAATGTCCTTGCTCGGTATGTACACCAGCAATTCTGATAGGTCGCAATCGAGCACTTCACATATCTTGTCAAGCTGTTCCAGATTCACTCGTTCAGCCATCTCATGATACAGTTCGTTGATCGTGTTGGGACGAATGCCAGTGCGTCGTGCAAGGTCTGCCTGCGTCCACTTCCGCTCGCCAAGCAGGGTGGACAATCGAATCTTGATCATGGTCATTGCTCCTTTGCTGTAGTATTCTAACACCACAAAGGATTTCGCCGCTTGCATTTGTTGGATTATATCGTTTCTAAGGATATTATATCAAATTCTGATAAGCACGACAAAAGCCATCACACCTATTGATGCGATGGCTTCAAAGCTACATATCGTTGTCATCGAAATAAAAAACACAGACGAAAACGCCCTTTTTCATAAAGATCGTGTTCGCCTGTGCCTCTAATGGTACACCTTCAGGGGCTCGAACCCTGGACACCCTGATTAAGAGTCAGCTACGGGCGGGTGTGAATCGTTGAAAAAGCGTGTATTTGCAAGGGTTTTGAGGTGGTTCATATCGAGGGAAAAAGGATAGTTGGTTGCACAAAAGTTGCAGCATCAGCGGGCCTCCCGCAGGATATCAGCGATCATTTTCAATTGATCTTCAGGACGTTTCTTTCGTCCTTCTGTGAACATATCATCCACCATAGCAGCTGCTTTTTGCAATTGTTTTTCGGATAGATGGGTGTAAATATCCATGGTTGTTTTGATGGAAGTATGGCCGACGAGTTTCTGCGTAATAAAGGGATCAATTCCATTTTCCCAACACATGGTAATATAATTATGCCGCAAGGTATGCGCAGTGATTACCGGTTTATAGCGGGAACGTATATCACTGGCGCGATAATTATTTGCCTGTTCTTCCAAGGGAATAACCATATCGCATGCAAACATAAGTCCTACCCACATTCGCTCATAAGAGGTTTTTGCCATTGGACGATTGCTGCGGGAGCCAACGAAGAGGAAATCCCCTTCCCTACCACGTTTACGCTCCAGGATGCGCCGTAGCTTTTCAGGCACCGGGATGCAGCGATTGGAGGCTTTGGTTTTCAATTCGCCGGGCGTACTTCCCTTTTTATCATCAATATCGCGCTGGATATGCACCTGATTGGTATCCCAATCGAAATCTCCCCACATGAGGCCGCGTGCTTCGCCGGGACGAAGGCCGAGATAATACATGCAGGCAAGAAAAGCACCGTTTTCATTAAAGATACAGACAGATTCAACCGTTTTGCGCTCCGCTTCGGTTAAAGCGCGCTTTTCCTCCGCGGGAGCTGCCTGCGGTCGGACAACAGATTCCGCCGGATTCTTTTTCAGAATACCTTCAGCATATGCGGATTCAAATACACCGTTGATCGAAGCGACAACATAGGTGATCTTGCTTTCAGATTTCCCTTCAAAACCATTAACAAATTCCTGGATTTCCAGAGGGCGAATGGCGCGGAGATTGCGATCACCAAAGACAGGGAGGATATCTTTATTCATGGCGGTGCGGTAGAGTTCCAAAGATGCATCTTTGATAGAGGGTTTCTTTTTCACATTGAACCATTGCACTGCATACTGACCGAAGAGCTGATCATCCGCAGGCGCTTCCCCGGTAATATACTTGGCAATGATATCCCGTTTGGACTGTTCGAATTCACGGAGGGTTTTGCCAGATGCCCATTTGAAAATATCCTTTCCCTTTGCATCAACACCGACTCTGATTTTTGTGCGGTAGAGGCCGCTTTTCTGCTTTTTCGGCATGGAATATGCCCACCTTTCATTGATTTTTGAGAGAATTCATGGTAAAATGGGCATAGCAATGCCCGATGTAGGAGTTGTGGTTTTGCTGTTTCCCTGTCCGGGGGTGAGAGATCGGACAGGGATTTTTTCTTTATTTTGGCGGATATGATGCATGCATCATGGTGTATACAATATAATTTCGCTACGCTTAATACACGCATTACGCGGATATTAACGAAAGCGAGGTTTCACCATGAAGAATACATGCAGATGCGCCCTGAGAGATTATATGACCAAGAGGCTTGCGAAGACGCGAAAGGAAGCAGGACTTACGCAGGCCAAGTTTTCCGAGCAGCTGATGATGGATACGCGATCCTACGCGGCGCTGGAACACGGCAAGAGCCTTTGCTGCACACTGACATTCATCATCTACATGGCGCGATGCTGCAAAGATACGGATGGCCTGATCCGCGACCTGCGACAGATTTTACAGGATGCCCAGGATAATGAGATGACCGCTTCGTGATCCCCTTCCCCCTGCGAATCAGGGGGAATTCTTATTTTGCGCTTTTGATGTACCATGCGGGTCGATTGCCAGTAGAACGAGAGCCATTTGCGGCGTACTGTACTTTGACGCCACGGGCTTTCAACTCTTCAGAGGCTTTTTCATCGAAGAAATACAGGCCACCGCCTGAAGGCATTTTGTCAACGAACTCCAGTTGGTGTAACTCTAAATAAGATATTGCCAATTCTGCTTCTGAAAACACATCAAAATCATCTGATGACTGATAATGGGATAGATCAGCGGTATTTTCATGAAATGCTTGAACGTTGGAAAAATGCTTATTGGATTTATTTGCAGTTGCGTCCACTGAAGATTTTTCTTTCCTTGCCCATCTTTCATTTTCTTTTTCAGAAAGATAGACGGCATACTTATTCCCTTCTTTTACCTGCCGAATCTTTTTCTTTTCTAGCAGAGCATCGTAGCAGATACTTACTTCCTTCGGCCCTTTTGCAGAAAAATGCTTTCTTAGGAGTTCACACCTTAGGACACGTTTGTTTTCAAATATGTATTTCAAAAGATCATCATAGATTATCAATTTGCGCTTATATTCCGGACGCATTGCATCAACACACGTTTTTAGCCTTTCCTCCAAGGCCTGCCGGCTATCAAAGCAAGGATCGTAATCATTTCCAAAGTAATTCTTGAAAAATGCTTTTTTATCTATGCCCAAGGTTTTGCTTTCATCTAATGACCAAAACAAATCCCATTTTTTGAGGCAACGGTTCTTTGAAGTGTACGCTTTATCTACATTTTTGAAATCATATTCAGTGATCAAATAATAGAATTCTGAAAATGAATCCAGTGCCTTAAACGCTTTATCTTCCCATTTCTCTCTTTTTAGATCCTGAATGTGCTCCCGCAAACTGAGAATATCCTCTTCATAACAGTCCCGTGAAACACCGGACGTAAAATCACGGACTTCTTCATAACCACGCGCCAACGCTTCGAGACTTTTCTCAGCCTTCTTTATGTTTATCGTTTCAATTCCCTTGTTGAACTCCCTATAATTTGTCTCATAATACGTTTGTGATTTTTCTCTTCGTTCATTTTCTTCCAGCAAATGCGGCGAAATAAGAATTATAATCAGGATAAATAAAACAAATCCCCCTACGATGGTAGCCATTTTTTATCCCTTTCACCAAAACTCGATTCTTATTATGTTGCCTTTGCGATATGTGCGTCTTTTTGCAGATCAGGATTCCCTGACAATGCCCTCATATTTCCAAGAGCCAACATGCGACCTTCCGAATTGAAGCTACGATACAAGGCAAGCAATTCCTCTTCATCGGAATTTAAACAGCTTTTCTCAGTGGATAAACCATAAAAAACACTTATATTCTCAATTTTATAGAGTTTATAGAGAATGAAAAGCATATCCGCATCTGGCTGGCCACGTTCATGTTCCCATGCGCTAATTGTTTTTTCGCTTTTTCCTATCGCCAATCCCACTTCTTTAATAGAAAAACCTGCTTTCTCGCGGTATTCTTTCAGCTTTGAAGCAAGAATCTTGCGAATTTCATTATCGCTCATTTAATCACCTCGGGAACATAATAGCACATAAAAACTATAAAATCAAGATTTAATTCTAAAAAATATAGAATTTCTACGCAAATAGCACTTGACATTCTATGATTTATAGAGTATCATGTAGAAAACTCTACAAAACATAGAGATTGGAGTGATAGCAAACATGGTCGACTACATTAAAGTAATTGATCAGAAACGTAGTCAAATAGGAATGACGATCCGCGCGCTCGCTAGAAAGATTGACATGGATGATGACTTGCTCGGCAAAACGCTGCATCGAAAACGCAAGATGACCGCTACGGAACTGATTAAAATCAGCTGCGCACTGGATTTGACCATGGACGATTATTTTTCAACTGAGAATGAACAGAAAAGCGAACACACAGAAAGGACAGCATGATGGTGAAACTGCAAGCTGCCATTGAGCATGTAGGCCGCATATTAGATTTTACGGCAGAACACGGATTTGAAAATGAAGAAGTGGAGTTTTGCCGGGAAGTGAGCTATGCGCTGTACTGGATTTGCAGGAATATTGTGCCTGTGGGCTTTACGCTGATGGGCGAAAACAGAGAAAAAGCCCTGCATGCATCCGAGAAAGCATTGAAAGCTTTGACTGACGCATGTAAGGCATACGAAAAAGAAATATTCTGCAACAGGATTGAGGCGATCCGCGAAGGCATGCGCTGCATGAATGTATTCCACAGAGCGAAAGAGATTTATCTTGTTTCGATTCGGGACCATTCCAACAGCGAATTACCCACTTCACAATCGGAAATATCCCATTCGTAATATTCGCTGGTATGTGTATAGACGTTATCTGCAAGTGCTTCGGGCGAGGATGCGGTTTGCAGAAGCTCATCCCCCACATACAACGCGAAATGACCATGAAATAAGCGAATTGCAAAGGTGCAAATTGGCGTTTTCAAAAGCCACGCCATGAGGTGAACCTCCTTTCTTTGATTTTACGAAAAGTATATCACTTGAAAGGATGGAAAACAAGGTGAGTATAACGGAAAAGAATTACCCCGTGGCATACAACATTAACACCACCTTTCGACATGATTGTACCATATCCTGAACCAAAATGGAAGATACCAAGAAGGAGGACACTATGATCGACCTGAATGACCGGGTTACGGTGATGGTGAAGCTATACGGCGAGGTTTGCACCCGGAAGAATGCGGCCAAGATGCTGGGGCGCACCGCTGAGACTGTAAGCAAGATGATGCAGGATGGCCGGCTGGATTCCGCTTGCGGCGGCACGATGGTGGATGTGAGGAGCATTGCCAGATACATAGCTGCACCGGAGCAGGAGGACTTTGAGGCCCGGAAGCGCCGCCAGATGCGCAAGTATGGCAGCAATTGGAGCGTATGAGCATGATTATTGCAGTGGATTTCGATGGATGCCTTTGCGAGAGCAAATGGCCGGAGATCGGAAAAGCGAATATAGCCGTGATACGGAACTTGATTGAGCGCAGAAAGCGCGGGGATAAGGTAATCCTTTGGACCTGCCGGGCCGGGCAGCTGCTGGAAGATGCAATTGCCTGGTGTGCGGAGCGGGGACTGGTATTCGACGCAGTGAACGACAACCTGCCCGAGGTGATTGCCAAATATGGCAACAACGGACGTAAGGTGAGCGCAGATGAATACTGGGACGACAAGGCCGTGACGGTGAAATTCAGATGGTAGCGATGATGCGCCGGTAGTTCAATTGGCAGAGCGCCAGCCTTCCAAGCTGGATGCTGCGGGTTCGAGGCCCGTCCGGCGCTCCAGGAAGGTTCTGTTAAAGCACGCAGTGAAACGGGAGCGTTTATATTCGATTGCCTTAGAAGCAGGGGTGCCGCAGAAGGGGTAACTGATCAGGATCGAATATTAGCGGTTGGAACGAGGAGACGTCCTCGCGTGCGCCGCCGGTGCATACACAAGCGGGGTCATTCCCCTCCGATAAGCCGGACGGATACGGACCGATAGATACCGGGACACGACGGAGAGCAACGCCGAACAGCCCATAATGAGAGGGGGCCAGCCGGAGCAAACGCACTACGAGAGGCGGAATCCGGCCCTGTAAGGGCCCCTAGCGCAGCTGGTTAGAGCGGCAGACTCATAATCTGCGGGGCTCGGGTTCGAATCCCGAGGGGCCCACCAGAGCGCCCTCTTTCGGAACAGTGGCGCTTTACAAGTAATCCGACCGATGACAGCCGGGAAAGACCAGCTGGACAACCCCTCAGGCCCTGCGGGCCAGCTCCCCTTACACAGGGGAGCCGAGGGGATGACCGCGTGGGGAGTTGGCAGAGTGGCGAATGCAGCGGTTTGCTAAACCGTAGGCCGGATGACGGTCCGGGGGTTCGAGTCCCCCACTTCCCGCCAGCCCGGGAGGGCAACAGATTCAAGAACCAGACAGACGGAAGCTGCCCCATACGGGCGTGGGTTACGACATACCCGTATGGCACATGCCGTTGTAGCTCAATTGGCAGAGCGCGGAATTTGTAATTCTGAGGTTGTGGGTTCGAGTCCCACCTTCGGCTCCACCATCCGGGTAGATGCACGAGGATGGAGCTTCTTTCTATTTTTCCCAGGGCTATAAGCCCGAAGCCTTCTCTACGCACAAGGATCAGCGACAGGCACCTGACGCGCGGATCGGCTGCCCGCCTGTTTAAGGCGGGCTACTTCTAAAATGAAACCGAAGGAGGCAGGACATGCAGGACGCTATACGGGAATACGGCATAGACAGCTTGCAGATTCTGCCGCCGAGGAAGGGCGCATGCCCGATATGCGCGGCTACGCATGAACCGATGCTGCCGCACAACCGCAACAGCTATTATTACCAGATGCGCTTCCGGCAGGAGCACGGACACTTGCCCACATGGGAAGACGCCATGGAGCATTGCACGGATGAAATGAAAGCTGAATGGCGGAATTTTTTGAAAGAATGGGGCTTATTGCCCGGGGAGGTGAACAAAGATGGGACAGGGATGGATTCATTCTGAAGAGCGGATGCCGACGCAGGACGATGCAGACAAATGGGGATGCGTGCTGGTTTGGCATACATACCAGGGCCCGATGATTACCGGCTGGAAACAGGTGAAGCAGAACAGCTTCATGACGCACTGGCGAAGGACGCCGCGCCCGCCGGCATGCTATCGGGATCCGCATAAAGAAAGACCGTGAAGCCTCGCACGCTTCACGGCCAATGGGAACTACTCAACGCAATTTGGTAATAACCCATTGCTATTTTACCACAGCAAAGGCTTTTTTGCAAGGAGAAAGGCACATGAATGATTTGAAAACGACCGCAAATGCCTCCCCTGCCCTGCTGGATGAACTGGCAGCGAAGGCGCGGTATTACCAGGACACGATCTGGCGCAGCGGCATTGAGCTCGGCTGGGTGCTGACCGAGGCCAAGAAGCTGGTGCCGCACGGCGAATGGAGGCACTGGCTGGAAGTGAATGCGGAAATCACCCTGCGCGGCGCGCAGCAGATGATGCAGCTTTATTCCAAATTTGGCGGCAGGCCCGCTTTCAAGAATATTGAGAAGAGCAAGCTGCTGACCATGCTGAGCCTGCCCGAGGGAAGCGAGGAAGAATTCATTGCAGAGAATGACGTTTCCCATATGACGGTAAACGAGGTAAAGCAGGCCGTGAGCGAAGTGAAGCGGCAGGATGCGGGAATTCCCGAGGAAATTGCCGACAAACTTCTGAAACAGCAGGAAGAAATCGCCCGGCTTACGCAGCAGGCGAACGACGCCGTGAGCGCTTCCAATGTGCTGCGCAGCACCAACCGGCAGCTGCAGATTCAAATCGACGATGGAAATATCCTGCTACAGGATATGCAGACCCAATATGACCTTGTGCAGAGCGAGCTTACCCGCCTGCGCAGCGATGACGCCCGGGGCGACGCCGAACGCACACCGCGGGACGAGCTGACGGCGGAGGTGTTTTCGAGCGCAGTAAGACAGTTCATGGGCATTTGCAGCACGATGCCGCAGATGGGCAAGCGCTTTGCTGCCATGGACAACACCCAGCGGCTGGACTTTGAAGAGGGGCTTATGACCATTGAAGGCTGGGCCAAGGGCGCGCGCGGCGCGCTGGATATGATCTGCGGGGAGGTGCTGACGGTATGAGTGACAAGATGGTTACTTTTGAATGCGGCCATCCCTTGCCGAGTTATCCGCCTGCGCTACATGCCGAGCAGACCGCGCTGATTGCTGAAATGATACGCGAGATGCTGGCCCCGGTTGTTTCTTCCATCGCCAAGGCGCTTGACAACAACACGCAGGCCATGGAGCAGCTTGCCGCCGCTCAGCTGATTCAAAATGACCGACTTGAAGCACTTGAGAAGCAGGTGCGCTTGAATACCCCTATATCACCCCAGCAGGTGCGATATCTGAACAACGCCATACGCGAAAAGGCGCGGCGCTTGCTTTACGAGCGCAAAATTGAGGACGGCAAGGCCACCACAAAGCTGGCAGGATGCATACGCAAGGGCCTGCTTGCCCAATATGGCATGGCTGCCATTCAGGAGATCCCCAGGCACGAATACAAGGTGGCCCTTGGCTGGATTGAGACGTGGATGAATGCACTGAGCGTGCTGGACGTTGTGAAGGAGGCACGGAAGCGGCGTGAGGAAGAGGATTTGGCGAAAGCTGAACAGCCTGCGAACCCGGATGGTGCAGCGGCGCATGCCGGCATGGATGATCAACATGGTAAGCCGGACTTGCCGGGGAATTGCGGAGGCATGGGATGAAAAAGCAGGTATTTAAGGTGATTTTCAGTCCCAGGAACGAAACTTACTATGTAAAAATCACACCCAACAAGGCAATCCGAAAAGACAATAAAGTTGCTCTTCACATGTTATATGTGCTAGCCCATAGCATCGGCGTGATACTTAAAAACAACATCTCCGATCAGCTCCGGGGGAATGCGGAAAATATGGTTATTCGCGTGATCCACGGTACAGCGCAAAAAGATACGGGTGATGCCGAATGAAATACGATGAATTTCTGCAAAGCAAGATTGAGATTGCCCAGGAAAGCGGTTTTGAAGCTGAGCCTTCTGAACTGAATTCTTCCCTTCTGCCCCACCAAAGGGACGCCGTTCTCTGGGCGCTGAAGGGCGGCAGGCGGGCGCTATTTGAGAGCTTTGGCATGGGCAAGACGGTACAGGAGCTGGAATACTGCCGATTGGCTGCTGAGCACTGCGGCGGACAGGCGCTGATTCTGCTGCCGCTGGGCGTGAAGCAGGAATTTCAGCGTGACGCCCGGAAGCTGCTGGGCATGGAAGAACTGCCCTACATACGCACCGAAGCGGAAGCGGAAGCCATGCGGGCGCATCCAATTGTGCTGACCAACTATGAGCGGGTGCGCGACGGGGATATTGATGTAAGCAAATTCTGCGCAGTGGCGCTGGACGAGGCCAGCGTATTGAGGGATTTCGGCAGCAAGACCTACCAGACCTTCATCCGCAAATTCAAGGGCATACCTTACAAGCTGGTATGCACAGCCACCCCTTCCCCCAACCGATACAAGGAACTGGTGCATTACGCAGGCTTCCTTGAGATCATGGATACGGGGCAGGCCCTGACCCGCTTCTTCCAACGGGACAGCACGAAGGCCAACAACCTGACCCTTTATCCGCACCGGGAAAAGGATTTCTGGCTGTGGATGAGCAGCTGGGCGCTGTTTTTGCAGAAGCCGAGCGACCTTGGCTACAGCGATGAAGGCTATGCCCTTCCGGAGCTGATTGTGAACTGGCACCGGCTGGATGTGGACAACAGCAGCGCAGGAGCAGATCGTGATGGACAGATGAAGCTGATACGCGACAGCGCCTTCGGCCTAAAGGATGCTGCCCGGGAAAAGCGCGACAGCATTGCAGCGCGGCTTGGCAAAGCCATGGAGATCATTTCTGCTGCGCCGGGAGAGCATTTTCTGCTGTGGCACGATCTGGAAGCTGAACGGCATGCCATCGAAAATGCGATTCCCGAGGCTATAACGGTATACGGAACGCAGGATTACGATGAGCGGGAGAAGCGGGTGATCGACTTTTCCGAAGGAAGAACCCGGATTCTGGCCACCAAGAAGGCCATCTGCGGCAGCGGATGCAATTTCCAGCGGCACTGCCACCGGGAGATTTTCATGGGAATCGACTATGAATTCAATGATTTCATACAGGCGATTCACCGCTGCTACCGCTTTCAGCAGACGAAGCAGGTGGTGATTGACATCATCTACATGGAGAGCGAGGCGGAGATCAAAAAGGCGCTGCTTGCCAAATGGCAGCAGCACAGCGCAATGACCACGCGCATGAGCGAGATCATAAAGGAGTATGGCATGAACAATGCAGCCCGTTTTGATGATATGCGCCGCACCATAGGCATTGAGCGCATGGTTGTGAACGGTGAAAACTTTGCAGCTGTAAATAACGACTGCGTGGATGAACTTTCCCGGATGGCTGACAATTCCGTGGATGAGATCATAACCAGCATCCCCTTCGGAAACCACTACGAATACACGCCCAGCTATAACGATTTCGGCCATAACCCGGACACGGAGAAATTCTTTGAACAGATGGACTACCTGAGCCCCAACCTTTTGCGGGTATTGAAGCCGGGCCGGGTATTCTGCTGCCATGTGAAGGACAGAATCCTTTTCGGCAATGCGACAGGAACAGGCATGCCGACAGTGGAGCCCTTCCACGCATTGACGATCATGCATTATATGAAGCATGGATTCCAGTTCTTCGGGCAAATCACCGTGGTAACGGACGTGGTGCGGGAAAACAACCAAACCTACCGCCTGGGATGGACGGAATGCTGCAAGGACGGTACGAAGATGGGTGTGGGCTGCCCGGAATACATACTGCTTTTCCGCAAGCTGCCCAGCGACACCAGCAAGGGTTACGCCGATACGCCGGTTGCCCGCAGCAAGGAGGATTACACCCGCGCCCAATGGCAGATTGACGCCCACGCATACTGGCGCAGCAGCGGCGACAGGCCCATATCCGAAGCGGAGCTTGCCGGGCTCCCGGTGGACAGGCTGCAGGCAGCATACCGCGAATTCAGCCGTGGCCACGTTTACAGCTATAAAGATCATGTGGAGCTGGCGAAGCGGCTGGATGCAGACAACAAGCTGCCTGCCACCTTTATGGTATGCGCACCGGGAAGCTGGACGGAGGCGGTGTGGGACGATATAAACCGCATGCGCACCTACAACACCAAGCAGAGCCAGAAGCGGAAGCAGATGCACGTTTGCCCCTTGCAAATCGACATTGTTCAGCGGCTGATTGATCGGTACAGCGCGGAGGGCGAAGTGATACTCGATCCCTTCGGTGGACTGATGACGGTACCCGCCGAGGCAGTGAAGGCCGGACGGCGCGGCATAGGCATAGAGCTGAACGGGGATTACTTCCGGGACGGCGTGGCCTATCTGGAGGCGGCTGACGCACAGCGCGACATGCCTACGCTGTTTGATTTCATGAGAAGCGAAGGCGGTGAAGCGCAATGAAATGCACGCTGATCAGCCGGGAGGCCCTGCTGGACGAATTTGACCGCCTGCTGGAGGCTGAAAGAGGCAGCGAAGAAAATAAGCAGCTGCTATACGGCGCGATTGACGCCGTGGAGAGGCAGCAGACTATGTTTCCTGAAACGGAATGTGCGCCTGTTTCCTTCTGGCAAAAATGCCATGACCAGAACCAGGACACCACCTGGTGGGAATGCCACGCCTGCCGCACGCTGGGTTCACCCCGCTGGAAGCGATGCCCGATGTGCGAGGCTGTTATGAGAGCGAGGTTTGATTCAGATGGCGATTAAGCCGATCCTGTTCAACGCTGATATGGTGCAGGCCATACTTGACGGGCAGAAAACCCAGACGCGGAGGATCGTGAAGAAAAAGTACATCAATACCGATCTGGAGATGTACACAAACAAATATGGCACCCGGCTTGTGGAAAGGCAGAACGACGCTCCGCCGCCGATTCGTACAGTTCAACCTGATGGAAGCGTGATTACTACAAGGGCATTGGTCGCGATTGAGGAAGCCATACCACCTTACAGAAGAGGCGACATTCTTTGGGTGCGGGAAACATGGGCTGAATGGACAGATGGCTATGCATATAAAGCGAACAATTATGAGTGCGTATATCCTCCTTCCTTGGTTAGCAAATGGAAACCTTCCATCCACATGCCCAAAGAAGCAGCGCGCATCTTCCTGCGAGTGAAGAATGTGCGGGCGGAACGGGTTCAGGATATCAGCCTTGCGGACTGTAAAGCCGAGGGCATATGGGATGATTACAAGGCATATTCCGAAAAGCACCACGCCAACCTGCAAAGGGCGGCTTACCCGGTGGTTTTCAAGGAACTTTGGAACAGTACCATAAAGAAAGACGACCTGCCCACCTACGGCTGGGAAGCAAATCCCTGGGTATGGGTGATTGAGTTTGAACGATGCGAGAAGCCGAAGGGATGGTGTGACGCCCATGCCCAGTGAGGATATTACTTTCTGCACGAATTGGAACTGCAACAGAACACGATGCATACGGAACCCGAAGCACATAAAACAGCCCATTCCACACAGCTTCATGCCGCTTGATAATACAGAATTTTGCTTCAAAAGCCAGAAAACAATTAGTGAACAGCCGAAATCGCACAAGATATTTGTGCTTCCCAAGGACTTGAAAATCAGGGGCCAATATGGTTCCGCGAGAACAATCACATACCCTGCCGGTTTAATTTTTTATACTGTTCCCGGGGCTGCGCCCGGAAATATCAAGGTGAAATCGGCGGAAGGATACTTTCAGATGGAGCTTACACCCGAAGCATTCAAGAATATCTTTTATTCGAACAACACCGAAGAAAAGGAGAATTAACATGATTAAATTAGGCCATGGCAATATTACGATCAAAGGCCCGCTGACCGATATTTTGGCAGATATTTCATTTCTGGTTAATAGGCTTTATTTCAATGTGATGCAAGAGAACATGGAAATACCTGCTCAGGAAGCAAGAAAGTGCATAATACACGCTGTTGAGACGGGTATGCGCCCTATTGAAGATATTCGCAAAGAGAATAAAAAGGATATTGAGCTATCAGACAACATTCCAAACCTATTCTCCGGGCTTTCGGATAGAAAGGGATAGGGTTATGAACCTGAATGTATACCAGAAAGCCGCCATGGAATACAGCCCTGCCGGCCATGACCGCATTCGATACGGATGCCTGGGATTGATCGGCGAGAGCGGAGAAGTGGTGGATGTGATCAAGAAGCATATTTTCCGCAGCGGCAGCGCGCATAAATACCCCGGCGATGACCTGATCGAGGAGCTGGGCGACATAATGTGGTACTGCGCGGAGCTGGCCACCGGACTGGGCATGGAGCTGGAGGATGCCCTTGACATAGGCTACAAATCCCCCACCCATGACGGCGAGATTGCCGACAGCCTTGAAAAGGCGGGCGTGCGGCTGGCGGAGGTGTGCATTAAATGCTATACCTACGGCCTGCGCCGCGGCGACCGCCGGAATATACGACAATGCCTCAAGAAGATTTATGCCATTATACGCAGGATTGCGCAGATTGGCGGAATACCCATTTCGGTGATACTGGAAAGCAATATCACCAAGCAGAAGAAGCGTTATCCCAAGGGATATACAATGCGGAGATAATAAGATGTGCAACGTGAATTTCGTGGCGGAATTCAATGCATTCATGCGATATGCCGAAGATAACATGCTGAGCGGACGCGAACGCCTGTTATGGACTGCTTTGTTCCACGCTGCCAATGAGAGGGCGGCATGGAACGAGCAGACCAGGGAATTTGCATGGCCGGATGATTTCTTTCCCGTATCGAATGATGCGCTGCATTCCAATGCATGCCTCGACAAGCGGGCCATTGCTGATGTGCGCAACACACTGAAGCAGCAGGGGCTGATTGATTTCATTCCCGGAGAACGGAACAAGCGGCACCCGAAGTATAAGCTGATTTACCTGACTGTTGGGGGCAAAAATGTACCCAACAATGACACCAACAACACACCCAACGACAGGCCAACAACGCCCCCAATACAGCTCCAAGAAGGTACCCAAGATGGAACCAACGATGCACCCAGCAATGGAGCCAGCGGAGCCCCCGATAATAAATATAAATATTACTCTAAGAGGGATTTAAGCTATATCCAAAACGTAAGGCCGGAACACCTGGAGATCGCAGAAAGAGATTTAAATATTCATGATGATCACTGGAGGTACAGCGGGCGCGCGCGAGCGGCAACAGCCCAGCAGGTGGTGGACGCAATTGTGAGGGATGTGTATTGGGGCAAGCTGCCCGGGCAGACCGAGGGCCTTTACGACACGGTGCTGAACGCGATGAACGAATATGAGCTGAGCCCGCTGACGATCTACATAATGGCCAAGGATTCGGCCACCAGCGCGAGATTTGTGCAGCGGCTGACGGGAGCATTCCCGCCGAATGCGTGAGGAGGACGGAGAATGAACCAGCATAGAAAACAGTGCAGGGCGCAGAAGGCATACGTTTGCGATATGTGCTTCTGCGAGATTAACAAAGGCAGCCAGCATATACGGCTGGTGAAAGAAGCGGACGGACGGTTGAACGAGCAAAGGCTGCATATTCACTGCGATGCGCTGCTGGGCAATTGCCCTGAGCCCGTGGAGAAGGATTTTGCGCCCGTGGCGCGGTGGATCAGCCGGAAGGTATGCGATGATTGCGGCATAGGCGAATGCGAGGGCAATCCCTTCGCCTGCGGCAAGGTGATCGAGGCACTGGTGCCGCCCGCTTTGCGGGGCGCGGCACAGGATTCCATACGACAGAGCGAGGCATGGATATGAGCGAGCAGAAACACGAGAGCTGCACCGGATGCCGGTACGACCTTGGCGGCGGACGGGACAACTGCACGCTGTGCGTTGCGGCGGAATGCCGGGATGGCGGCGGATTTGAGGCTTGGAAAGCGATTCCCGAAAGCATAGCAAATGCCGCATCTTCCCTTATGCAGAGTTGTTTGAGCATGCGCGAAAGCCGCTGGGTAAGGCAGCGAGATGAATTGCTGACGGAGATTGAAAAGATCGTCGGGGAGAAATGCCGGGAGCGATTTTTTGAAATTGCGCGCGCAGACAAGCACGAATACGGCATTGAAACGGAGCTGGATTATCTCTATCAGGCAAAAAAAGCGCTGCTGGCAGGGGGCGAACCGAAAGATGTTTTGCTGAACATGGATTTCATAATTCGCCTTAATGAAATGGGGCTACTGCGATGATATCGAACGAAATTGTTGTGGATAACTTCGCCGGAGGCGGCGGAGCGAGCACCGGCATTGAAATTGCCATTGGCCGGAGCGTGGATATTGCGATCAACCATGATCCGGCGGCCATTGCCATGCACCGGGCGAATCACCCGGCCACGGAGCATTACGCAGAGGACGTATGGAAAGTGGACCCGAAGGAAGCATGCAAGGGCAGGCCGGTAGCGCTTGCATGGTTTTCCCCCGACTGCAAGCATCACAGCAAGGCCAAGGGCGGAAAGCCGGTATCGAAGAAGATACGGGGCCTTGCGTGGGTAGCGGTGAAATGGGCCAAGGCAGTTAGGCCCCGGGTGATTATGCTGGAAAACGTTGAGGAATTTATGGACTGGGGACGGCTTGACAAGAACAACCGCCCCGACCCGAGATACAAGGGCGAGACCTTCCGCCGATTTGTACACCGCCTGGAGCAGCTGGGCTACAAGGTGGAATGGAAGCTGCTACGGGCATGCGATTACGGTGCGCCCACGATACGGCGCAGGCTTTTCCTGATTGCCAGATGCGACGGCAGGCCAATTATTTGGCCGGAACCTACCCATACCGCGCCTGACACGCTGGAAGCGGCTGCCGGACTGAAGAAGCCGTGGGTGCCTGTTGCGGATGTATTGGATTTCAGCCTCCCCTGCCCCAGCATATTTGCCAGCAGCAAAGAGATTTTAGATGAATACGGCATAAGGGCCGTGCGCCCACTGAGCGAAAACACGATGAAACGGATTGCCAGGGGTATTATGAAATTCGTGGTGAACAACCCGGAGCCGTTCATTGTATCCATAGCACAAACCAAATTTGCAGGAGATGGAAGGCAAAACACTGTGCATGAACCACTACGAACAATTGTTTCCAAAGCCGAACACTGTCTTTGTCAGCCGATACTTGCGCCGTGCATGATGTGCAACAATGAGAATGCGGCAGGCAGTTCCCCGGAGGAACCCATAGGTACTATAACCACAGGCGGACACCACATGTTGATCGCGCCGAGCCTTGTACAGATGGGCTACGGAGAAGCACATGGGCAGAAGCCCCGTGCGCTGGACATAGGCAAACCTCTGGGAACTATAACGGCTGAAGGGAATAAGTTCGGCATGGTTTCTGCGTTTATCAGTAAATATTACGGTGGAGAAAATGTACAAGCCAGTTCTATAGAAGCACCTTTGCCAACCATAGGCCACTTTGGAGAGGTGCGCGCTTTCCTGATCAAATACTACGGGCAGGGCGGAAACTATGCCAGCTGCACAGATCCCGCGCCGACGATCACCGCCAAGGACAGGCTGGGGCTTGTGACCGTGCGCGGACAGGATTACCGGATTGTGGACATAGGACTGCGGATGCTGACGCCGCGTGAACTCTTTGACGCGCAGGGATTCCCGGCTGACTACATAATTGATGTGGACGCCGATGGAAAACCATACCCCAAGGCGGAACAGGTTGCCCGATGCGGAAATGCAGTATGCCCGCCTGTACCGGCGGCGCTGGTGCGGGCGAACCTGCCGGAGCTATGCGAAAGGAAGCGGGTGAGCGCATAATGGCAAAAAAGATTGAGCTTGTTTCCCAGACGCGCATGCCGGTGGACATTGTTCCTCTGCCGGAAAAGCGGGAGATATTTGACAGCTTTGCCGAGATGTTTGAAAGCGAATTTGTGGACCGGGACTGGAAGCTGAAATGGATCCGGCAGATCAGCCAATTTGAGACCCTGAACAGCGTAAAAAAGAGCGATCTGCATGCTGCGCTGAAATGGCTGTTTGACCAGCACTATGATTACAAGTGACAGGTGAAAAGATGGACACAAACAAATATACGACCGATCCACCGCCGGACAGCGAACTGATACGCGGTGGGCGGATGCAGGAGATACCGGCAGATCATTGGTGCCGCGAATGCGCATGGGCGACAAACCTGATGGACAGGTTTCTTTGCCCCTTTATTGAGGGCAGCTGCGTGCGGATAGCGGGAACCATGGAAAAGCCGGAGCCCATGCGGCTGGAAATGGAGATTGCACGGAAGCGCAAGCAGGCAAAGGGCAGTGCACAACCCAAGGAAGGAAAATTTGCCAAGCGATACACCATTGGAAACGAGACGCATTCCGTGGCAGTATGGGCATATTTACGCGGGATTGCCGAATCTACGATTCACAGGCGTATACGAGCAGGCATGAGCCCAGAGGAAGCAATCCTTACCCCCGTAAAGGGAGAAAAGAAGAAATGAAAAGCGAAAACGTTTTCGCATTTGGAGGTGAAGCCGATGGGCAGGATACGGAACCGGGATATTGCCGTGCTGGAGGATGTGACCGCAGCAATGCAGGAAGTATGCCGATATGAGGATATGAGCGAATGGCAGGGCGACAGGATATTCAGCATCACCCGCATGCTGACCGGTATGCCCTGCGCAAGCGGCGGGGCGAAGGGGCTGGACAATTCCCTTTCCAAGCTGGAGGCCGCGCAGGAGCGATACGCAGGTGAACTGGAAAAATGCCTGCGGCTGCTGGAAAAGGCGGAGAGCATTATCAACAGCATTGAGAACCGGGAAATGCGGAACTTCGTGGTGCTGATGTATGTGATGAAGTTGCCCCCGGCCGAGGTGCGCCGGGAGCTGAACATGAGCGAATGGAGCTTCCGGCAAGCGCGGCAAAAGGTAGAACAGGCACGGAGCATGCGGGATGTGGATAAACTGGAAAATACATAATGAAAAGAGGAGGTATATGACCAATGTTTCCCCTTCCTAACCTATTGGCAGTTGGCGCAATATGGTTGCTTTTCATACTGATATATGCGGGGATTTGGATTCACGACAAGATTTCATACAGGAGGAAAAAGAAATGAAGAAGATTGCGATACTGATTATACTGGCGACTGTGGCGATTACACTGAGCGCCTGCACAGGGAACTACAATGTCATCGACACGAAATACAGTTTCGACAAGGCAATCATAAAAATGCCTGATGGCGAGATTAAGGAAATACAGGTAAAGAGCTGGAGCGATGCAGAAGGCGAACAGCTGACTATAACCAGCAACGTGGGAAGAACCTATCTGGTGAGCTCCTATAACTGCGTAATGATCGATAATTGAGGTGCCGAAAGAGAAAATTTTCTTTTTTCTGGCGTTCCCTCTTGATTCTCAGGAAACATTGACTTATAATGCAAGCATGAACAGCTATGGAAAGCGGATAGGAAACTATCCGCTTTCGGTATTTTTGGCAGAAGGGAGGCGCAGGAGATGTTCAACACAGGCGGACAGAATTATCTGGACATAGATATGAGCGACCTGGACGAGCTGATACGGGATATGCGATCCCTACACACACCGGAGAATTTTAAAAAGCTGATGGTGCGCGCGCTGCGCCGAACCGGCAGCCAGGTACGCACGATGACCGACAGGGAAATCCGCAAGGAATACGACATCAAAAAGGCTTATGTGATGGCAGATATGGGTAATCCAAAGATTGATTCTGCAAACGTAAGCTGCATAATACCGATTGAAGGCAAACGTGGCATACATGGCTTGCAGTTCAAGGTTTCAAAACCGAGAGGACGACCCACCGCAGGTAGGCGGCATAAAATTGCCACTCATATCGTTAAAGGGAAATCGGAACTGTTGCCGGATGTAATGAAAAACCAGGGAGGAAATCCGCCGTTCATCGCGCATGAGTCTGAAAAGAAGAAGAAACTACCTGGATATGATCCGAAAAAAGATAAAGGCGCACAGCTTGACGGTTTTGTTCTCACCAGAAAAACATCCAAGAGAACACCCATCGTAAAGGTTGTAGGCATCGGCATTCCCCAGATGCCCATGAACGAGGCAAAGGACGCCATTCAGGACCGGACGATTGAAATACTGAAAAAGCGCATTGAACACGAGCACGATGTATTGATGCGCAGGCTGGTGAAATAAATTATGGGAATCTGTTTATCCAAAAAGGAGCTGGCGAATGCGGCAGGATACAGCTACCGCCAGCTGCACAGCATTGACCAGAAGCTGAAGGATGACGAGAAACTATTCGTAGAAGGCGAGGGCGGCAAATACGACCTTGCCCTTTTTGTGCAAAGATGGGTGGAATACAACCTGAGCAAAGAACGTGACGGCGACGAAACGCTGGAC
Organism: Clostridia bacterium; assembly: GCA_017481065.1. The sequence goes on from JAFUPT010000109.1 coordinate 23,043, forward strand.
GATGTGAAAGCCGCCCATGAGAAGATCAAGACCCGCAAAACAGAACTGGAAGTGCAGAAGCTGGAAGGCGAACTGGTTTCGGTATACGATGTGATGCGGCTGTGGGGCGACATTGCCGGCAGCGTGGTACAGAATATGCTGCGCCTGCCCAGCAGCATAGCGCCGCAGGTGGCGGGTATGGAAAGCATTGAAAAGATCATCGGCATCATAGACGAGGAGATACGGAAGGTGCTGGAGCTGGTGGCGGATACGCCGCTGCCGGATTACGCGGCGGCGGTGGATGACACCGGGGAGGAATAAGAAGTGACCCTGCGAGATCTGGCGGAATGCACGCTACAGATGTTCCGCCCGCCGCGGATGCAGACGGTTTCCGACTGGGCGGATGAAAACCGAATACTGGTTTCCGAATCAAGCAGCACGACCGGCCCATGGCGGACGGACCGCGCGCCTTACCAGAAAGAGATTATGGACAGCTTCACCCAACCGGGCATATGGAAGATTGTGGTGAAGGCTTCCAGCCAGGTGGGCAAATCGGAGCTGGTGCTGAACATGATGGGACGGGCAATACACCTTGAACCCGGGCCGATGCTATATGTGCAACCGACGGACGACATGGCGGAGGACTATTCCAAGCGCCGAATTGCCCCGATGATTGCTGCCTGTCCGGTTTTGAGGAGCAAGGTTTATGCCGCCAAGGGGCGCGATTCCGGAAATACAATTACGATGAAAACATTCCCAGGCGGCAGCGTGGCCCTGACGGGCGCGAACAGCCCTTCGGAGCTGGCGAGCAGGCCCATACGCTATCTGTTTCTGGACGAGACGGACCGCTTTCCTGCCAGCGCAGGCACCGAGGGCAACCCCATAGAGCTGGCGGAGCGACGCACGGAGACATTCCGCCACAACAGGAAGGTGGTGCTGACATCGAGCCCCGGAATTAAGGGAAAGAGCGAGATCGAGAAGCAATTCCAATCCGGCACGCAGGAGGAATGGCAGACGCAATGCCCCCACTGCGGGCATTGGAGCTTTATTCGCTTTGACAACATCATCTTTGAAAAGGAGCAGCGCGGCGAGCGCAGCTGGAAGATATGGGATGTGCGCTGGAAATGCCCGAAATGCAGGAACGAAACCACGGAACACGATACCAAGCGCAGCCCGGCCAAATGGGTGGCCCGGAACCCCGGCGCGCTTGAGGAGGGCATACGTTCCTTCTGGCTGAATGCTTTTATGAGCCCGTGGAGCGACTGGAAGGATATTTGCCAGAAATTCCTTATGGCGAAGGACGACCCGGAGGAATTGAAGGTATTCAAAAATACGATACTGGCAGAGCTTTGGGAGATTGGCGATAAGAGCGGCGTGCCGGAAAAACTGTATGCACGCCGGGAGCATTACGACGCAGAGGTACCCACGGGCGTATTGGTGCTGACCATGGGCATAGATACGCAGGACAACCGCCTGGAATATGAGGTGGTTGGGTGGAACCGGGACGAGGAGAGCTGGGGCATAAGCCGCGGCGTTATTCCCGGGAGGCCGGACAGCCCCGGGGTATGGGAAGAAGTGGACGCGCTTCTGGATAAGGAATGGAAGATGGCCAACGGCATGAAAATGCGGATTCTTGGCACCTTCATAGATTCAGGCGGCCACTTCTTCGAAGCTATATACCGCGAATGCGCCAAGCGTATAAACAAGCGCATTTGGCCCATCAAGGGCGAGGGCGGCGAGAAACCCTATGTGCGCCCCATGAAGAAGGCTTCAAAGGGTGAAGGCATGAAGTTCATAATCGGCGTAGACAGCGGCAAGGAAGCGATCCTTTATGCCAGCGGCATAGAGGAGCCGGGGCCGCGATACATGCACTTCCCCATCGACTACCGCTGCGGATATGACGAGGAATACTTCCACGGGCTGATTTCCGAGCGTCAGGTGATTCACCGGCGCGGCGGCAGGGCCACGATTTCCTGGGAGGTAATCCATGAGAGGAACGAGCCGCTGGATATGAGGAATTACGCCCGAGGGGTTTACCGCTATTTCAACTGGCGCTTTGACGAGATCGAGCGCATGCTGGGCGGTGAAAATACGAAAAAGCCCATTACGAAGGCACAGGCGCAGAAAAAGAAGCGCAGGACTGTGATCTCCGGCGGGATAAAGGTATAAGGGGTGAGCCGATGGCAATTGGATATACCCTTGCGGAAGCGAGGAAACTATTGCAGCTTTATAAGGACTGCGAGATTGCGCTTGTAACCGGGCAGGCAAAATCATACAAGATCGGAAGCCGCGAATTTGAAGCACTGGACCTTGGTGAGATCCGCAAGACGATCAGCTATTTTGCCGGCATTGTGGAACAGCTTTCCGGCACAGCGCGCAGGCGCGTTGTGCGCGTAGTACCGCGGGATTTGTAATGGAGATGGCATATGGACAATAAGAAACCCAAGCTGCGCGAGAGGGCGCTTTTTTTATTGAATCCTGAAGCCGGGCAGCGGGCTTTCAGCGCCCGCCTGAAGCGGGAGCGAGAGGCCGCAAAAGAAAGCGGTGCAGCCCACAGCACCCAGATGGCGGCGACAGGATACGGCAACCACGGCGCAAGCACGACCCTGAACAGCATGATCGGATGGCTGGTGGGCGGCGGCAGCGCCGAGGATGACAGCGACCTGCACGGCGCTCTTCTGCGCCTGCGCAGCCGCGACCTTTACGCCGGCGGCGGGCTGGCCCGGAGCGCCGTGGATGTACTGGTAAACAATGTGATCGCCTGGGGCATACGGCCCAAGCCCAGTATTGACGCCGAAGCGCTGGGGATGAGCGAGGAAGCATGCGACGAATGGGAGCGCAACACACTGCGGGAATTCCGGCTTTGGGCGGAGAATGCGATGTGCGACGCGGAACGGCAGGAGAATTTCTACGGGCTGCAGCAGCTGGCCTTCCGAAGCATGCTGGTGAGCGGAGACAGCTTTGCACTGTTTGGCATGCGTGAGAACCCGCGCACCCCTTACCAGACCACCCTGCGCATACTTGAAGCCGACCGCGTGAGCACGCCGGAAGGCAGCCCCGGCGAGAGCGAGAGCACGGAGACCGCCGGCGGCGGGCGCATTGTGGACGGCGTGGAGATCGATAAGGAAGGCATGGTGATCCGCTACCATATCGCCAACCGGCACCCTCTGCTGGAAAGCAGCAGCGCGGATATCGAATGGAAGCCGATTGACGCCTTCGGCAAGGACACCGGCTTTCCCAACATACTGCACATCATGATGCGGGAGAGGCCGGAGCAACGGCGCGGTGTGCCGCTGGTGGCATGCGTGATTGAACAGATCAAGCAGCTGGACAGGTACATTACCGCTGAGCTGGCGGCGAACATAGTGGCAAGCCTGTTTGCCCTTTTCCTGACCAGCGAAAACGATGACAGTATGATGGGCTTTGAGGATGCGGTAAACGAGGAAGATAAGGTTACCGACGATGAGCTGCATGTGGAGCTGGCACCGGGCATCGTGATTGACCTGCCGCCGGGCAAGAAGGTGGCAGATGTGAACCCCGGACGGGCGAACACCGCCTTTGGCCCCTTCGTGGAGGCGATGCAGACAACCATCGGCGCGAGCATGAACATACCGAAGGAAGTGCTGACCCAGAAATACGAAAGCAATTACACCGCCGCGCGCGGCGCAAAGCTGGATTTCTGGAGACTGGTGACGATATACAGGCATGACTTCAATGATTCCTTCAACCAGCCTGTATATGAAATGTGGCTTTCCGAAGCTGTGGCAGCCGGACGCATAGAAGCGCCCGGCTTTTTTGATGACCCGATGCTGCGGCAGGCATGGTGCGGCTGCACATGGATGGGCGCGAGCATGGGCCACATTGACCCGCTGAAGGAAGTAAACGCCGCAGCGAAGCGGATTGAGCTGAACATTTCCACTGAGGAGCAGGAGGCCGCAGAATACAACGGCAACGACTGGCGGGCCAACATACGCCAGCGCAAGGCGGAGAAGGCTGCATTTGACGATATGAAGGAAGGTGAAGGGAATGCCGAATAGAGAGCGGATGGTGCTTAAACACCGCTTGGCCATGCAGGCAGGAAGCGACAGCGCCGAGATTATGATTTACAGCGAGATTGCCAGCCCCGGCTGGAAATGGAGCATGGATGACAAGACCGCCGCTGATTTTGACCGGGAGATCAAAAAGGCACTGGAGAACGGGGCCAAGAAGCTGCGCATCCGCATCAACAGCCCGGGCGGCGATGTGAACCAGGCTGTGGCCATGCGCGGCATGCTGATGAATGCCGGCTTTGAGGAAATTGAAGTCGCCATAGAGGGCATGTGCGCCAGCGCGGCGACCCTTTTCAGCACGCTGCCGGATGTGCATGTGACGATGCTGGAAGGCAGCGAATTCATGATCCACAACCCGATGACAGGCTGCTGGGGGCAGGCATGGGAGCTGGAAAGCGCGGCGACCCGCCTGCGCAACACCGAAAAAGAGGTGCGCGCCATGTATGCCAAGCGCAGCGGGCAGGATGATGCACAGATCAGGGCATGGATGGATGCTGAGACATGGTTTACTGCTGGACAGGCAAGGGACGCAGGCTTTGTAGATGAAATCATAGCGGCGGAGCCCATGATAGCCTGCGCTTCGCCCGCACTGATGGCGGCGATGCGCGCCATGTATGCCCACATACCCGATACGATCCGCGAAGAAGCGGAGGATTCCATCAGCAACGGCAATCCGCCGGAAAGCAGCGCCGGCGCGCCGACTGAACATAACGACCATCATGAGGAGGAGAGACAGGTGGAACTGAACCAGGCAACTATGGAGAACATTCGCGAGGAAAACCCGCAGCTGTATGAGAGCATTATGCAGGCAGGCCAGAATGCCGAGCGCGAGCGCATGCAGCAGATCGATGACATGACTGAGCCCGGCTATGAGGAAATGGCGGCAGAAGCCAAGAAAAACGGCACGAGCCCCATGGACTTTATGAAACAGGTGGCTGCGGCCAAGCGCGACAAGAAAGCTGCCGAGCAGCAGAGGGGCACGCAGTTTATGGCCAGCCGCCAGCAGGAGACCGCGCCCGCAGCCGCAGTGACCGGCGGCGCAGCCGAGGACGGCAAGGCCATGACCGAGGACGAGGAAATCGAGGCCCATGCCAAGAAGGTGGCCGCATTTGCCGCCAGCATGCGCGCAGGCAACAGCGGCAGCATGTTCTAAGGAAGGAGGATGAACCATGAGCAAGATGTATGACGTGATCGGAAGCTACAAGCAGGGTTACCTGCTTGCGGACCCGCAGGGGGCCGATGTGATTGCCATTTCCTGCGAACCGGGCAACGGCATTGTGGCCCGCGGCACGGTGATGTATCTGAAGGATGGCGAGATGTATGCCCCGGCAAGCGAAGCCGAGGCCGCCGGCACCCATTTCCTTGTGGTGCTGGATGAAGAAACCGATACCGATGCGGATGCGGAAATCGCCGAAACTGCCCGCGCATACCGCGCAGGCCGGCTGATTGCAAGCCGCGTAAAGCTGAAGGATGGCGCAAGCCTTACCGCAGCCGTGGCGCTTGCGCTGCGCCAGCAGGGCATCAACCTTGACCAGATGGTTGAAGCTGTTCCCGAAGAAAGCGGCAGCGACGAGGACGAAAACAGCGAGACTGCATAAGAGATGCAGCGGATAAGGAGGAAAACAAATGCCGATTGATATCTATTCCACACGCGCGCAGCTGCGCAGCGTAGAACTGATGCCGAGGGAATACAGCTTCCTGTATGACCTGTTTGTACACGACGCCGGCCTGTGCGAGGACGACAAGGCTATTTTTGATTTCTTCAAGGGCGGTAAGCCTATGGCACCCTTCGTACATAAGAGCTCCGGCGGCGTGCTGATGGCAAGGGACGACTTTGATACCCGCGAGATCAGCTTCTGCACGATTGCGCCGGAACGCATTGTGAACCTGAACGACATGAACCGCCGCATGTTTGGCGAAGATGTACTGGGAGCTATGACTCCCGCGGAACGCGCACAGAAGACCCAGGCACAGGATCTTTTGGATATGCGTGCGGCCATCCAGCGCCGCCGCGAATGGATGGTGCGCCAGCTGCTGCTGACCGGCAAGCAGGAAATCTTTGAATACACCAACGAAGGCCTGAGCAAGAAGCCCAATCTGATTGCCGACTTCAAATTCACCAACAATTATGTACCCGGCGCTACCTGGGACGGCACCGACGCCAAGATCGACTACGACATCCGCAAGATGTTTGAGCTGGTTTACGAGGGCCTGGGCCAGGTTGACAGCATTGTGATGGCCGGCGACGTTTACGAGGCCATGCTTTCCAACAGCAAACTGCTGGAAAAGATGGACAAGGACAAGGTGGACATCGGCAACATGATGACCAACTACCGCGGCGCGGGCGTGCGCTACCTTGGACACAACACCGATGGTGTGGACATGTATTCCATGTTCGGCACCTTTATTGACGATGACGGCAAGGTGAAGCCCATTATTCCCAGCGGCACCCTGATTGCCGGCAGCCGCGGCATGCTGGAAATCATGCACGGCCCGGTAACCCAGGTGGAGGAAACCGGCATGAACGCCAAGGGCAAGACCTACATCAAGAAGGAAGTGCCGCTGCGCTACGGCAGCATCAACGGCAATTCCATCAAGAACCGCCTGACCAGCCGCCCCGCGCTGCGCCCGATCAACATTGACGGTTTCGCGGTGGCGAAGGTTCTGTAAAGGAGCAACATGTTCAGAGCAATTTGCAATGTGAGTATCGGCCTTCGGATGTACAGGCCCGGCGATGAGATTCCCGCTGTGCCGAAGAAGATGCAGAAATGGCTTTTGGAGCAGGGCGCGATCCAGAAGATGGACGCGCCCGTTTCTATGCCTGAAAATGACACGCCGCCCGCTGACCCGCCTTCCCCTGGGGATGACGCCGGCGGCGAGGATGAAGATGAAGGCGAGGATGAAGATGAGGCGACGCCGGAGATCGACGTGATGGACGGCATTGTTGCCGATGAAGCCCCCGCCAATGGAAGGAGCAAGGGCAAATGAAAATCAGGGAAAAGAAGAGCGGCAGGATTCTGACTGTGAACGACAGCTACGGCATGCGCATGATTGAGCAGGGCAAGGCGAGCTTCGTACAGGAAAAGGCAGTGGAGAAGAAGCCCTCCCCTGCCCCGGCCGCAAAGCCCGCAGAAGAAAAATGAGCCTAAAGGACCGCATTCAGCAGGACAACCGGCGCGTGTTTATGCAGTTTAACCACTTTGCGGAGATGCACAGCTGGAACGGCAGGTTTTTTAGATGCGTGACCGATGAGGAAGCCGCCCTGAAGCGGAAGAACAACAACGTTGTGGACGTTTCCTGGGACAACAATACGACCGAAGTATTGATCTACGTGCCGGAAAAGGATTTTCCCGGCAAGGCGGTTCCCAATGAGCACGGCATTTTCGACAAGAAGCCCATGAAGGTTTTGCAGGTGCAGAACGACATGGGCATGCTGGCGATTCTTTTGATGAGCAACGAACCGAAGGTGGTGGGACGCTGATATGCGCACAAGGCAGAGGCTTACCGGCATGCAGGCCTGGATTAAAAAGGAGCTGTGTGCTGGCAGGAAGATGAAAGCGCCCGGACAGGACATGAACATAGCCGATATACGCATGAAGGAACCTGATTGCTACATCGGCTGGATGCCCCAGCGGAAGAACACGGAAACATGCGAGTTTGAAGAGGATTACCTGAGCACCAGCCCCAGCATAACCATTATGCCCAGCACAGGCCGCGCCAAGGCTGTTGAGGAAAAGCGCTTTGACCGCTATAACGGCGTGCACAGGCCGCAGGAGATGGGACAGACCCTGACCTTGCAGCTGCTTTTCAGCGTTTATGAGCCGGGCATACGCCTGCCCGGCTTTGTGGACAGCGCCGACAGGCAGGACAGGATCGACATAAGCCCCGAGAACTATGAAAGCGCGATTCTTAAACGCGGCATAGACATGGAGCTGATTCTGGAAGGCACGCAGGAGGGCCTTTTCACCCTGACCGACTGGATGGATGAATGCATGGAAAAGCTGCTGGGCGCCGGGCATATACCCGGCACGGATTTATTCGTGAACGAAGCGAGCATCGCTTACAGCCTGTATACCGACCAGAGCTATGTAGTGGACAAGCGGCCACTTTACTACGGCCTCATCACCGTAGAATTTGCCTGCTACGCAAAGGAAGCACCGAATGCCGAAATACGGGCGATTCTGGACTGAAGAGACAATTTTGGGAGGACGAGAGATGAACAAATACCTGCACGGCGCATATGGCGCGGGTGACCCGCAGAGTGCGAGGGAAGCCGTAGAAAGCCAGAACGCCATTATTTATCTGGGCACTGCCCCCGTGCACGCGGTGGAAGGCAATGCCGGAAAGGTGAATACCCCGATTGTAGTGCGCAACATTGCGGAGGCACGCCGCAAGCTGGGTTACAGCGACGACTGGGCCAAATACAGCCTTTGCGAAGCGATACATGTGCACCTGCAGCTGGGCGGCGTGGGACCGCTGGTGATGATCAACGTACTGGACCCCAAGAAGCATAAGGCCGCAGAAGGCGGAAGCCTTACTGCGAAAGCGGCAAACGGCCAAGTACGCATATTGGCTGCGGAGGATGCGATCCTTGACAGCATTGCCATTGAAGGCAAGGAAAAGGGCAAGGATTATGCTGCCAGCTATGATTGCGACAAGAAAATCATCACCATTTCGGAACTGGTGATTGGCGCTCTGGGCACGGAGGAACTGAGCATCAGCTGGGATAAGATCGACGCCAGCCTTGTTACCAAGGAAGACGCCATCGGCGCGAGCGACGGCGCCGGCCTGAACAGCGGCCTTTACGCCATCAAGAACGTTTACCAGCTGACCGGCTACATTCCCGCGCATCTGGTGGCACCGGGGTTCAGCAGCGATCCGGAGTTCCACGAGAAGATGTATGAGGTGAGCCAGCAGGTAAACAAGCACTGGCACGTTTACATGCGCACGGATATTCCGATCATGCATGAGGGTACTCCCGTAACCCTTTTGAATGCCGCCACCTGGAAGGAGGCTCATGGATACAACAAGGAGAACGAGACCACCTACTTCCCGCTGGCAAAGGGTACTGATGGGCGCATCTACCACCTTTCCACCTTAGCATCCGGCAACCTGCAGGCGCTGATGGTGGAGCAGGACGGCATTCCCTACACCACGCCCAGCAACACCGACTGCCCGATCATCCAGAACCTGTATCTGGGTGAAGAAAGCGCAGTGCGCGTTTACGATGACGAGCTGATTAACGAGAAGCTGAACCGCTACGGCATTGCTTCCGCATGCTACACCGGCGGCAGATGGGCCATCTGGGGCGCGCACAGCGCAAGCTATACCTACACCCCGGACAGCGAGTACCGCAGCGATGTGAGCGAGACGAACATGATGATGCTGTACTATGTGATTAACAGCTTTCAGCACCGCCGCGCAAAGGATGTGGACAAGATCAAGACCATCAATGACCTGAAAGCCATTGTGGCCGATGAGCAGGCGCGCCTTGACGCGCTGATCGGGGCCAAGGCGCTGATTTACGGCGAATGCATGCTGGACGCCAAATCCCTTGAGCGCAGCGACATTATGGAGGGCAATTACCGCTTTGCTTTCCGGGTGACCACCACGCCGATTGCCAAGAGCCTGACCGCATATGCGGCGCAGGTGAAGGACGGCTTTGATATCTACATCGACCAGATGCTGACTGCTTAAGGGGAGGTGAACAACGATGCCGAAGAATGTATATGTAAATGTGATCGGCCACCGGCTGATTGACAATGAACTGCTGATTGAGGACGTGACGAGCGTAGGCCTTCCTACCTTTGAGCACCCCACCACCGCCATCAGCAAGATCAGCGGCATGGCCATGGACGTGGATATGCCCAACCGTACCCGCCTGAACGCAGCTGAATTCAGCGTGAGCCACAACAACGGCAGAAACTGCCGCTACCTGAGCAATCCGGGCAGGCACAACTTTGAATTCCGCACCGCGCGCCAGAACTATGTGGTGGCGGAAGGCGATGCGAAGATCGAAAGCGTGAAATTCCGCATTACCGGCGACCTGAAGAGCACCGAGAAGGGCACCATTGAGATGGAGAACCCCTACGGCAGCACGGAGAAATATTCCGTGCTTCGCTATGAAGAGGAGATCAACGGTGAAATCGTGACCATCATCGACGCCATGAGCGGCGTGCTGAGATGGAACGGCGTGGATGTGCGCGACGATGTTGAGAGCGTGCTGAGCTGACGCTTCAAATGAAAACCTGCGGGTTTTCATTTGATTGGGAAGAAACTGCGGATTGCTGAAATCAGAGATTTCCGGGCGCAATCCTGACTGAATGTATTGTTTTTTCGCCGCATAGCTCTGAAAAAACCAAAGCCGGCGTACACGCCGCCGGCTTTGAATGTACAGCAGGTTCTGCGCGGCAAACAAGGAAAGCACGGCCTGAAAAGCGAAAACGTTTTCGCTTTTCAGGCCCTTTAAGGAGAAAAAGATGGAAGATAAGATCAAGAATGCAGAAGAAATGAATGAACAGAATGCCCCGGCGGATGCACGGAAAATAATCATCGATCCCCGCGAGCGCGCAAAGCGGCTTGCCAAGGGAAAACTACAGCTGGAAAGCCCGATCCGATCCGCGAGTACGGATGTGGAAGAGCTGGAATATGACTTTTCGAAGCTGAACGGCATAGACATGGCAAACGCCATGGACAAGGATACCAGCGCGAACAGCACTTTCCGTATCACCAACAAGCAGGCGCTTTTCCTTTTTGCGGAAGCGGCAGCAAAATGCACACGCGGCATTGACAGCACCGACATCCTGGAACGGCTGGGAATCGGCGATGCGATCAAGGCAGTGCAGGTTGCGACGGCTTTTTTTATAGCATCCTCCCAGGCGGGAAATATGCGTATTACAACCGACTGACGCAGGCAGCGATGGTGACACATACGCCGGTTACGGATTTTATGGGCATGCCGGTATTGCGCTTTCTGGAATTCTATGAGGTGATCGGCGATGTGGTACAGGCGCAGCGGAACAAATAGAGGGAGGGCGGCTGAATGCGGCTGATATACCAGGGAACGGATATAAGCGATTATGTGGATATGCACAGCTGCGTGCACAGGGATGTTTCCGGCGGCAGATGTGACAGCATAGACATAGAATTTGAGCATGCCGGCAACTGGTATGCCTGGCAGCCTGCGCGGGATGATGTGATAGAGGTGGAGCATGACGGATATACCACCGGCAGGCTTTACCTGAACACGATACTGCCCGAAAACGGGCGATACCGGCTGATCGCCACCTCCCTTCCGGGCAGCGCCATGCGGCGGACCTGGCAATCATTCCGGGACATGACGCTTGCGGACATCATGCGCAGCTGCGCCGCGCAATGCGACATGGACTGGGCGCTCTACGGGCTGGATGAGGGCACGGTTTATCCCTATATTGAGCGGCAGAACGAGAGCTGCGCCGCTTTCCTGAACAGGTTGATGCGCCTTGAGGGCGCTGTACTGAAATGCGTGAATGGCCGGATGGCGGGAATCGGCATAGGCTACGCGCAGGAGATCGAGGCTATGCAGGAGATTACCATCAGCGCGGAGCAGGACGCGGCGCAGTACCGCAGGCTGGACGGCATGAAATACGGCGCGCTGACCATACGCACCCCCTTTGCGGAGGCCACGGCCCGGGACAGCGCGGCAAGCGGCGAACAGCAGATACTGACCTGTTATCCGGCGAGGGACATTATGCAGGCCGGACGCTGGGCCAGGGGACTGCTGCTGGAGAACAACCGGCGGGCAGAGCAGCTGACCCTTACGACGGAACTGAACATAGGCATGACGGCCATGGCGCGCATTGACATCAGCGGCAGCACGGACGCAAGCGGCGACTGGCTGGTGGACGAAGCGGAGCATGACTTTATCAATGAACGGACCACAGCGCGGCTTTTGCGCTGCATAAGCACAATTCAATAATATGGATGAGAGATACGGAGCCGCCATTGAGCGCGGCGAGATTATATATGCGGTAGGCACACATTACGTTGTGAAATCCCTTTCGAGGGATGGCATTGAGAGCCCGCCCATACCTGCGCTTCCCCTGGTTGCGGAAGTTTATATGGACGAATATAGAGGACCACAGTTTTTTCACAAAGAGTACGCGGCAGGAGACCGCGTTTATTTTTTCCTGTTTGGCGACGGACAGGGCATGATACTGGCGGCGATTGACTGACAACTATATACCACATTTCCCCCTTCCGGCGGCGTGGATTTCTTGCCGCCAGATGAGAAGGGAGCGCCGGAGGCGCGACTAGCGGCGAGGACACCGGACGTCCCGCCGCGTAGCTGCAACGCTGCGAATGCAGCGGGGCAGCCGGCGGATGAGGAGATGAGGATATGGCGCAGCAGACACTACATACAGTAATCAGCATTGGCGGACGGGTTGACAACAGCTTCGGCGCACTGGGCGAGAGCCTAATTGTGCTGGGAAGCCAGATTGACCAGATCAGCCAGAAGGCAATCAACTTCGGCAAGGAAAGCCTGCTTTCCTACGCAAGCTACGATGACGCCATGCGCGAGGCGCAGGCCGCAGGCAAATTCACCGCGACAGAGATGGAGCGGCTGGACGAACTGAACCGGCAGATTGCGCAGACCAGCATTTACAGCAACACCGAGGCAGCGAATGCAATGGCTGAGCTGGTAAAGCGCGGCTATGGGCTTGAAGAAGTGGAAACCATGCTGCCCAGCGTGCTGGACCTTGCGATGGCGGGCAACCTGGAGCTTTCGGACAGCGTGGACTACCTTGGAACCACGCTGAAGGCGCTGCACGAGGACGCAACCTTCACCGACGACCTTGCGGACATGATGACCGTTGCAAGCGATATAAGCGCATCTGACATCGATACGCTGGGCGAATCGATCATGCGCCTGGGCAGCGGCGTGGGCATGTTCCGCGGCGGTGCGAAGGAGGTATTGACCTTCCTGACGGCCATTTCTGATTTCGGCGAAGACATGCAGGGAACGCAGGGCGGAACCGCGCTGCGCAACTTTGCGCTTTCGCTGATCGCCCCTGCCGGACAGGGCAAGGAAGTGCTTGCGGCCCTTGAAAACTTCGGCATGACGCAGGCGGAGCTTCAGGAATACATGGAGGATGAGGATATCGAGGTGACCGCGGCAGCCGCGGCCATTGAGGAGCTTGGACTTCAGGTATTCGACGCAGAGGGCAACCTGCGCAGCATGTATGACATACTGGTGGATCTGGACAAGGCTCTGGACGATCTGGATGACAGCGAGCGCATACCTGTGCTGCGAGAGATATTCGGCAGGCGCGGCTATGCAACTGCTGAAAACCTGATGGCAACGCTGCCGGATTACTGGGGCATATACAACCAGATTGCCGACAGCGAAGGCGCTGCCATGGAGCGCAGCGCCATTACACAGGGCGGCGTTGGCGGCGCGTTGCGGGAATTCAGCGCCGCCTACGAGGAATTCAAGACCAGCATAGGCGAGCAGATTTCCCCCGAAGCGACGGCTGGAATCGACCTTGTGCGCGGACTGATGACCGATATATCCAACATGGATGAAGCGGCCCTTGCAGCCCTTGTGGGCGGCATGGAGGGCATTGCGGCAGTTGGACCGGGACTGATGATCGCCGGCGGCGGAATGCGACTCTTGGGGAACATATTCGGCACCAAAGGCGGCAAAATTGCCGGAGCGATTGCCGTTGCGGCAATAGGCATCGGCGCGCTAGCGAGCGGCCTCGAGAAGGTAGCAGAGCTGAATTTTGAGGAAAAATTCGGCGATATGGAGCTGAACCACGAGGCCATCACCGGAGAATTGACGGCCATATCCGAGAACCTGAGCGCCACCACCGAGGAATACGACAGCTTCCGGGTAGCAGTGGAGGGCGCGGTGACGGCCTACACCACGGCGAGCAGCAGCCTTTCCAGCGAGCTGTTGACCGCGGCAATTACGGGCAACACCCTGACGGACAACGACAAGGAACGGCTTATGGCCCTGGGCAACGAGATGTATGCCCAGCTGGTTACGGGAATTGAAAATTCTGCGGCAGCATCGATGGAATATTACGAGCTGCTGTTCGGCGGCGAAGGCGCGGCGGAATACAACCCGGCATACCAGGACCTTTACGCACTTGTAAACCAAAGCTACGAAGATTCCCTCGCAGAAGCGAAGGAGCTGAGCGAGGGACTGCGCAGCGCACTGACCAGCGCATTCGACGACGGGCAGATTTCACCCGAGGAATACGAGGAGCTGCTGGACTATTTCCGCAACTACAACGAAGCCATGGCCCAGGCGGAGGCGGAGGCCGCCAATGAGGAAGCGCTGTTGCAACGGCAGATGCTTTTAAACAAAGCCCAGGCGGTGAGCTTCGACAGCGCGGAGGCGGCTCTGAACGAGATTTCAGCGGCACGCCTTACGGAGCTGGCCACGATGGAAGAGGCTTACCAGCGCGAATACGCCAAGGCGCAGCTTCTATGGAAGCAGGCCATTGCCGATGAAACCTACCTGTACGGCGAGCTGGCGACGCAGGAACGGATGGACGCAAGCCTTGCGGGAATTGCGGCCAGGCATCAGGGAGAGCTGGATTATCTGAACTCCCTGTACGACCCGATGTACACTGCGCTGTTTGACGCGCTGATCGGCCAAAGCGAATACAGGGATACATGGGCGGCGATGGCGCGTCTGGCGAATTTTGAGGGCGCGACGACGGACGAACTCGCCCGCTATATGGCGGGCATGTACAGCGACGAGACGCTGGATGATATTGATTCGCTGGCAGGCAATGGACGATTTATTGACATGCTGGGCAAATATGCCGAAGATAACCCCATTGCCCAAGGATACCTTGACATCGCCAACAATGCACTTGAAGCGGCTTCCGCAGCGAGGGCCTATAAGCAGGAAGAGCTGATGACGGGGAAGGCGGTTGATATACCCGTCTGGATGACGGGTGCAGATAAATATACCCTTCCTGATCCTTCCTACTTTGATGCTCAGGCAGAGAACGCTCACACGACGGCGCAGGAGAGCATGTACGCCCTGCCGCCGCTGACGATGCTGGCGGAAATCCCCGGCGGAGCCGAGGATGCGGCTGCATACAACAGCGAGGCGCAAAGCTATTTAAACAGCAATCCCCTGAGGCAAACTGTGCAGATCAGCTTTTCAGGGGGCGTTAGCCGTACAGGTTTACCCAGCTTATCCCTTCCCGGCATGGATGCTTACGCCGAAGGCGGACGCGCGGATGAGCCCAGCATATTCGGCGACGCCGGCGCGGAATGGGCCATACCCGAAGCCCACGACCAGAACACCGCCGATCTTTTGAACGCGGCCCGCGAGGCCAGCGGCTTTTCCTGGCCAGACCTGATTTCCCGCACCAGCGGTGGAAGCGGCAGCGCGCGGCCGATGATATACGCGCCCACGATTTACGCCCGGGATGCGCGGGATGTGGAAGAGAAGCTGATGGAGGACAAGCGGAGGTTTGAGAGATGGTGGGACGAAAGACAGCTGCGCGATGAAATAGAGGTGTACAGATGATTTTCAGCGGATACAGCTATACATGCAGCGCCGGGGAGAGCTTTGACAGCATTGCCCTTGCGCTGTATGGAAATGAGAATCATGCGCCGGAACTGATGCGGGCAAACCCGGAGCATTGCAGGAAATGCGTGTTTCTGGGCGGCGAGGAATTGAAGCTGCCGGTGGTTGAGGTAAAAAACACGACCATGGAAAATGCATACAAACCGGCAAAAGCGCCGTGGAAGGAGTAACATATGGCCGAGATCGGACGGTGGAACGGGCATATTTTTGAGGTTTCCGCCAGCATGGTACGCAGCTTTTCAGACCTAACGATCAAGGCAGGCTGCGAGACGGAAGAAAAGACCAGCAGCAAGCAGAAATATGTGAAGCGCAAGGCGGGCAACCCCACGCAGCTGAGCCTGACGATCATCCTGGTAGCGGACCTTGGCTGCGATGTGCGCAGCGAAGCGGACGCTTTTACAGAGGACGCGCGCACGGGTGCAACGGATTATTTCTATGTGGGCAGCAGGAAGCTGGTGGCAGCGCAGCTGATGCTGACGGACGCCAGCGTGGAGAACATAGATATTTCTCCTTCAGGCTTTTGGAGCGCTGCAACAGTAAAACTGACCATGAAGCAGGCCGGCAAGATGGACGGCGATACCGGGAGCTCTTCCGGGAGCAATTCGGGAAGTGGGAAAAGCGGCAGCAAGGGCAGCAGCGGCAGCAAGAAAGCCACGGTAAAGACCGAAAGCTACGCCGATATGAACCACAGCCAGATTGCCGCCAACAATAAATACGGCACCGGCAGCACCATTCAGAAGGCGGATGTGGATAAGGCAACGGACGCCGCGACCTCTATCAAAGACAAGGCTGCGGCGGTGACGAAGGCAAAGGATGATTTGAAAGTTACCGGCTACTACACAACTGCCAGCGGCAAGAAGATACCCATAATGAGCGTTTAACAGGAGGGCGACATGGCGAGATATACCATTGACAACCTGCCCGCCCCCATTGATTTTGAGGGCAAGGGATTGATCCGGCGCACGGTGCAAAACGCGAAGAACCTGCTGATGACCCGCAAGGGCGAGGTTCCTTACGACAGGCTGCGGGGATTTGACCCCGCGCTCTTTGACCTTCCCCTCCCCCGCTTTCGGGATGAGCTGATGCCGGAGCTGGACAGGGTGATGATGTGGGAGCCGGATGTGGAAGTGGCGGAAGCGCGCTGCTGGCTGGATGCGCATGGCCAGATTGTGATCCAGGCAGTGCTGGAGATCAACCTGGATGCGAGTGAATGACGAGGTGATTCCATGGCGGATGAGATGCATTTTGTGAGTTACGACCCGGAGGAACTTTGGAAAACGGCCCAATACGCCTATGTGCAGGCGGGCGGCGACATACTTTACCCCGGCGATGAAAAGGAAATGCTGATGCGCAGCTGGGTAGCAATCCTGATACAGGCGCTTGCCGCAGTGGATACGGGGCTAAAGATGGCGGATTTGCAATTTGCCATTGGCGGCTACCTTGACCTGAAAGGCAAGGAACGCAATTGCCCCCGCATTCAGGCAAGCCCCGCGCGCGGCGCGGTGGCAATCAGCTTTATTGCAAGCGGCATAAGCAGGACGATAGAAGCAGGAACCATCATGACCCCGGACGGCATACGCTTTTACGCAACCACGCAGGATATTGCCCAGACGGGATATGCCCAGCAGGTGGTGGCGCAGGTGGAATGCACGGAAGACGGCACGAAGGGCAACGGTGTTGCCATCGGCACCCAAATGCAGCTTGCAAAGAGCAACGCTGCCGTGCAGGAGATCATTGTGAGTGAGGAAATAGGCGGCGGCACCGACCGGGAGGACGATGACGAGGCCTACCGCGAGCGCATAGAAAAGAGCGGCCTTACCGGCGTGACCACGGGACCCACGGACAGCTACGAAAGCGTGGCCATGGGCGTGAGCAGGGAGATACTGGACGCCAAGACGATGAACGACGGACCAGGCCGTGTATGCACCTACCTGCTGCTTGCGGAGGGCGCGGATGGGGAAGCGCTGTGCGCGCAGGTTGTGGCGGCGCAGAGCCCGAAGAACCGCCGCCCTGCCACGGACAGCGTGCGCGCGGCGATTGCGGAGGAATACGCCTACAGCCTGAATGTGCGTTACACGCTGCCGGATTCGGCTTCAGCCGCGATGGCGCAGGCGGTGGCAGAGGCTGCGGCAAATTACCACAGTGCGCAGGACAGCGAGCTGGGCGCGGCCTTTAACCCGGACAAGCTGAAGGCCATGATGTATGAAGCGGGCGCATCCCGCGTGGTGATCGGCGAGGACAGCCATTTTTGCGGCGGTGCGGTGGAATATACCCCGGTGCCGGACTACGCGCACTGCAAGGGAACGATTACGCTTTCCCAGGAGATTGCGGTGTGAGGTGAGCGGCATGCTGGAAAACTTTGAAATTGAGCGGCTGGTGCCGCGTTTTTTATTGCAGGATAAAAATGGATATGCCCTTGCCAAGGCCATGGAAGCCCTTGCGCTCAGGGGCATGGAAATTATGGATGAAGCCGTGGCCATACACAGCGATGTGGAAAAAATGCCGGAATGGCGCTTGGATGAAATGGCGCAGATGCTGAATGCCAGCTGGTATGACTACGCTGCGGACACCGAAACCAAGCGCGCCGTGATCCGCGGTGCAAAGGAATACTACGACCGGCTCGGCACACCCTACGCCATTGAACGGGCAATCAGCGACGTATACGGCGCGGGGCGGATTGAAGAATGGTTTGATTACGGCGGCGAGCCCTATCATTTCCGCGTATTCACCACGAATGTGAGCGCGCTGAAGGAGAACAGGGCAAAGTTTTTGCGCCTGATGGACATTGTGAAGAATGTGCGCAGCGTGCTGGATAACATTTATTACAGCGGCGAGGAAGGCACGGCGGCTGTAACCACGGCCGCCGCTGTTGTAAGCGCATACGGTGCACAGGAAGTTCGGGCGCGTAATTACGGGGAGGGATAAAATTTGGCTTGGGAAGCGGTAGTAACCAATGCTGGGAATGCGCTGTTTGCCCGCTGGGCAGGCGGCGGAACGCTTGCCATTCTGGGCGCAAGCGCGGGCAGCGATACTATTGAGAGCACGGCGCTGCTGGCGGCCACAGCCATCGCCGGGGAAAAGCAGCAGCCGGCCATAACCGGATGCAGGCTGGTGGACGGCGGCGTGCGGTATGCGCTTCAGTTTACCGCGGCGGACGCGGCTTACACAGCCCGGCAGATTGGCATTTGGGCGAGCCTTGACGGCGGTGACAAAACCCTGATTGCCATTTTCCAGAATGCGGAGGGCGGCATACCCGTGGAATCCATTGCGGATATGCCGGATTACATATACGAATTCGGCGCAATTGTGGAAATGCGCAATAGCGGAGATATGCAGGTGAACATAGATACCAGCGCGCTGGCCAGCCAGAAGGACATACAGGCCATGGTGCGGGTGGATATGGAGCAGGCATTTTCGCAGGCAGAAAAGGCACAGGCGCGGCTGAACATTGCCGCCTGTACCCAGCAGGATTTTTCCGCAGTGATTCCTGCCGCAGGATGGAGCAGCGATGCGCCTTACAGCGTGGTGGTTGAAGTGCCCGGCATGCTGGAGAGCGATATACCGCTGGTGGACATCATCCAGAGCGGCAGCGAGGATACCGATGCGCCGATGCGCGAAGCGTGGGCGCTGGTTACGCGAATCGTGGCCGGGAACGACAGCATAACGGCTTATGCGGCAGAAGAGCTTCCCGAAGTGGAGATCGCAATCCAGATGAAGGTGGTGAGGTAAATGGAGCGCATTGAAATTACTTTCGATGGACGCACGCCGGTTTTGACGCCTCCGGTGATCGGGATCGGCCTTGAGGGCGACAGGAATGCCATGGAGCTTTGCATCACTGTGCCTGAAATTGCGGATGTGCAGATCGCCACGCTGAACATCATCTTTCCGGATGAGACGCCGGACGCGATTCCCATCCCAGAAGACGGCATAATTCCCGTGGACGAGGCGCTGACCCGCTGCCCCGGCAGCCTGAAAACATGGGTGGAGCTTAGCAGCGAAAAGGGCAAGGTGATCTGGCACAGCTATACATGGCGGATGTACATTTGCGACCTGCCGGATATGGAAGAATTGCTCGCCCAGAAAGACCCCACGATCATGCAGCGCATGGCACAGGCCACCCTTGCGGCGGACGCCGCCGAGAGCCAGCGGGCGGAGGCTTTCTCCCAACTGAAGCTGGTGACCCGGCGCGTGGATGAGGGCGTGCTTGTGGAGGCCACCAGTGTAGACGGTACCGTGACTTACGCCCTGTGGGAGGACGGCGACGATCCCAGTGCCAAGCCCGGCAAGGATGGCGAGGACGGCGGTTATTACACTCCCCGGGTGGAAAACGGCGTGCTGATCTGGACGCCCAGCAAGGAAAACATGCCGGAGCTTCCCGTAGCGGACATCACCGGCCCGCCCGGTGACCCCGGACACACGCCGGAAAAGGGCATAGACTACTTCACTGACGAAGAAAAGGCCGAGATCGCCGCGGAAGCCGCTGCGCTTGCGCAGGAGAACCTTCCCGCCATCGACCCGGACTGCTACTTTACATCCTACGACGCTGCTATGGCAGCCGCTTTGGCCGCGCAGGAATTGGGAGCGGATGCTCCCTATTTCTACGGCCAGCGGCTGCTTGTTTTTGAGAATAACAGGGCCACATGGTATACCATTCAGCCCGGCGGCGAATTAAGCCAGGAGGGAGGTGGAGCCGGTGAAGAAGATTCCGGTGGAACTGCCGTAGAGTTTGGCCCTGACGGCGGCAGCACGGCGGAGGACAGCGAAACCGCCGTGGAATTCTGATCTGAAGAAAGGAATGATTTTAAATGGCTGATACCAAGGTTAAGCATGCATTCGGTGCAAAGGAAAACATCGAAGCGGCGAAAGCAGCCGGTACGCTGAATGAATTCGACGTACTGCACCTTAATAACGGCGAAATAGGCTGGATCGATAAAAACGGCGAAACCGTGATCAACACGCCCCGCACCCAGCAGGCCCACACCCTGAACGGCACCAGCATCGGCGCGCTGCAGGACGGCGATACCGTTCCCGAAGGCGTGACCATTGATGAATTTGTAAAGCTGATCACCGAGAAGGCTGTTCCGGCCACCTACACCAAGCCCACCATCGCCATCGCCAATAACGGCGGACAGGCCAGCGGCAATGTGGAAGCCGGTACCAGCATCACTCCCAAGCTGAAGGCCACCTTCACCCAGAACGATGCGGGTGAACTGAGCGCCATTTCCATCCTGAAGGGCAGCACAGCCGTGGCGGAAGACAGCGCCTCTCCCCTGACCTACGAGGGCGAAGAGCTTGTGATTGGCGATGAAACCATCAGCTTCAAGGCCAGTGCCACCTACGGCGACGCGCCCGTGAAGAACAACAACCTTGGCGCAGAATCCAAGGAAAACTGGTTTGCCGGCGGCGCCATCGAATCCAGCGCTTACAGCATCAGCGGCAAGCGCAACCTGTTCTACGGCTGCGGCGCAGGCGCACTGCCGGAAGTAACTTCCGATCTGGTGCGCGGCCTTGCCAACAAGAAGCTGAACCCGGCAGCCGGCACCGCCATCACCATCAATGTGGAGATCGGCCAGCGGTACATCGTGTTTGCCTACCCGGCAACCCTGCGCGATGTGAACAACGTGACCTATGTGGAGGCCAACGACCCCGGCATGGCGTTGAGCTTCACCAAGCACAGCATCGATGTGGCCGACGCCCGCGGCGGCGAAAACGGCCTGACGGGCTATAAGGTTTACACCTACGAGATGGCCGTTGCGGCTACCGCTGCGATGACCTTCAAAGTAAGCATTTAAGGAGGGGACAGAAAAATGGCAATTGAAAGCAAGAATCTGCTTGTATGGCTGAAAGCCATGAGCCGCGGACAGGCCCTGCCCCTCGACGCATCTGAGGTGTACGGCTCCCTTGCCGAAGCGCAGGCATATGCATCCGGCAGCGCAATCGCCTACCCCGGCCAGACCATCAAGGCCCTGCTGGAGGACGGCACCTACCATTCCTATGTGCTGCAGCCGGGAGAGAGCGGCTACACCCTTACTGAGGTGGGCGCTGTTTCCGCATCCGACCTGAAGCAGTATGTGCAGGTGGTTTCCGTGCTGCCGGACATCGGCATGGAAGAGGGCGTGCTCTACATCTGCGGCACCACCGGCAGCATCTGGACCGGCAGCGCATGGAAGCAGGTTTTCTGGGATGTGAGCGCCCAGATTACCGCTCTTGAGCAGGCGCTTGACGGCAAGGCTCCCATCGCTGACCCGGTATTTACCGGCACAGTGAAGGTGGGCAATGATGAAGTGGCCCTGAAATCCTGGGTGGAGGGCATGTTTGCGAACCTGGCATCCGCCGCCCCGAAGCTGGTGGACAGCGCGAACCCCATTCCCGAAGGCTACAAGGCCGGAGAGCATTACCGCGTTGCGGAAGCAGGCACTTACGCCGGGCAGGCATGCGAGGCTGGCGACCTGATCATCGTGATCGCGGATTACGATGCGGATACCGCATCTGACGCCGACTTCATCGTGCTCCAGAGCAACATTGACGGCGCTGTTACCTCCGCCGCCGATGCTGTGACCGTAGGCGAAATCGTGGTTTTCGACGCTGTGACCGGCAAGGTGATCAAGGGCGGCGGCGTGCAGATTGCATCCCTGAACGATGCCATCACCAAGGCCCATGAACATGCCAACAAGACTGCGCTGGACAGCTACGACAAGACCCAGAGTGAGCTGCTGGAAGCTGCCAAGGGCGAAGCGCAGGCGCTGGTTACAGAGGCCGTAAAGAATAAGGCCGACAAGGCCACCACCCTCGCGGGCTACGGCATTATCGACGGCTACACCAAGACCGAGATCGACGGCAAGCTGACCACCATCAACGAGAACCTGAACAGCAAGGCTTCCAGCACTGAGGTGGATACCAAGATTGCCGCCGCCAAGGATGAAATCCTTGGGGACGCCGCGACGGCTGCGAGCCAGGCCCTTGAGGACCGCGTGGGCAATATCCCGGCAGATACCACCATTGCCGCCTACATCGATACGGCTGTGGGTTCCGGCGGAACTGCATCCGCAGCGGCCATTGCCACCGCAAAGCAGGAAGCGATCGATACTTCCAATGCTTACACCGATGCGGCCCTGACTGTGACGGAGTTCTGATCCGGCACAGAACTGAGGCTGCAGAAAGGGGCTGCAAATGGCAGAAAACATCTTTTCTGCGATTGCAACAGTAGGCAGCAAATTATCTGATCTTTCGATCCAAAACGGCCAGCTGATCTTTGTGCGGGACAAGCGCACCATTGCGCTGGACATCGGCGGGAAGCGCACATTTTACAACCAGATTGAAGAGCTTGCCACGGAGCAGGACAGGGTTTCCCTCCTTGCCCCGGTGAGCGGGCTCTATTATTTTGTGGTTGATAGGGCGGTGCTGTGGACCTACCGGGATGGCTGGGTGCAGATCACCACGCCGCCGGGGGAA
The DNA here is from genome assembly GCA_017481065.1 of Clostridia bacterium. Next base: position 46,119 of record JAFUPT010000109.1, read on the forward strand.
ATCCTGTTCGTTGGAACGGAATTCCCGGAACTGGGCAGCGCGAACAGGCTGTACATAAACAGCGACGCCGGAAGGATCGCAATTTGGGATGAGGCGACCGGAACCTATGTTGTTGTCGCGGACAGAACACAGGAAATGAGCGCAGAAGAAATCGATGCGCTATTTCAATAACAAACCATATTTTTGAGAGGAGAACATTATTATGGCAACTGAAATCAAGAAGTATCTGGGTAGTACCGGCGTTGAGAAACTGATTACCAATATCCGCGTGGAGATCGGCAGCGCCGAAACCAACGCCAAGGGCTATGCTGACAGCCTTGCTGTGAACTACGACGCCGCCGGCACCGCTGCAACCAAGATGCAGCAACTGGCCAACGGCCAGGTGAAGGCCAACAAGGATGCCATCGGCACCATGGAGAACCTGGAAACCACCGCCAAGGACGATCTGGTAAGCGCAGTAAACGAGGTGCGCAACGCCGTATCTGCCGGCGGCACCGCAGCGGCCATCACCCTGGATACTTCCACCACCAGCGAGGGTGCAAGCAAGAGCTACACCCTGAAGCAGGGCGATAACGTGGTGGGCACCATCGATATCCCGAAGGACATGGTTGTGCAGACCGGTGAAGTGGTTGTGGATCCGGAAGGCCAGGCCGCCGGCACCTACATCAAGCTGGTTCTGGCCAACGCCACCAATGATGAAATCTACATCAACGTTGGCACCCTGGTGGATATCTACAAGGCCAAGGCGGGCGCAGCCCAGGTGCAGCTGGCCATTGATTCCGCTACCCGTGAGATCAGCGCAAGCATCGTTGCCGGCTCCATTTCCGATGTTGAACTGGCCGCCAACTGCGTAACCACCGCCAAGATTGCCGATGGCAACGTGACCAAGGCGAAGCTCAGCACCGAAGTTCAGGCTTCCCTTGAAAAGGCCGATGGCGCAGCAGCTGATGCTCAGGCTAAGGCCGATGCTGCTCTGGCTTCTGCAAAGACCTATGCCGATCAGGCCGAAACCGATGCTATTGCCGCTGCCGCCGCGGATGCTACTTCCAAGGCCGGCACTGCTGAAACCAACGCCAAGGCCCATGCTAATGACCTGAACACCGCCATGGACACCCGCGTGAAGGCTCTGGAAGATGTGAGCTACGTTGAGATCACCGCTGACGAGATCGACGCGATGTTCGAAGCCTAATCAGGCAGCCATGAAACGGGGCGGAGCATAACCCGCCCCCTCTCATTCAACGCCGCGCCCTCCTGATGGAGGGTGCGGTTGATTTTTGGAGGTGTAAGGATGGAAATCAAGTTTTCCGGCGAGGGCACGCTTGCTGCCCTCATTGAAAAGATCAAATCGATCTTCGCCACCACCGCCCTCTACACAGCCACGATCCCCGCCAGCGGCTGGAGCGGCACTGCTCCGTACAGCGTGAGCATTTCGGTGCCCGGAATGCTGGAGAGCGATATTCCGCTGGTAGATATCGTGCAGACGGGAAGCGAAAGCACTGATGCGCCGGTCCGCGAGGCGTGGGCGCTGGTTACCCGCATTGTGGCCGGAAACGGCAGCATTACGGCGTACGCCGCAGAGGAAATCCCCGCCGCGGCCATCCCGATCCAGATGAAGGTGGTGCGCTGATGGGCGATGCGATTTTCCTGCGCCGCGTGAAGGCGCGCATTAAAGATATATCCGCCGCTGTGGTCACTCTTGCCAGCTCCGCGCTCACATACAACGGCAGCGCGCAGACGAAGGCTGTTTCTTCTGTTGTGGTTGACGGCAAGACGCTTGTGGCCGGAACGGATTACATCATATCCGGCAATACCGGCACCAATGCCGGCAGCTATGAACTCACCATCACCGGCACCGGCAAATACAAGGGCACGGTTTCGGCGGCATGGAGCATCGCCAAGCTGAGCCTGGCCAAGCCTACCGTATCCGGTTCCTTTACCTACAACGGCTCCGCGCGGAGCTGCACGGTAAGCGGAATGAACAGCACCTACATCACGCAGAACGGCACGACAAGCGCCACGAATGCGGGAACGTACACGGTGAAGTTCACCCTCAAATCCACGACCAACACCCAGTGGAGCGACGGCACGACTGCGGCGGTATCGAGGACTTGGAGCATTGCACAGGCAACTGGCAGCATCAGTGTAAGCCCGACTTCGCTTGGCATTCTTGGCCCGGTTGGTACGACTGGACAGGCGATCATTACCTACACGGGCGATGGCAGCATCAGTGTGAAGAGCAGCTCAACAGGCGTGGCAACGGTAAGCAGGAGCGGAAATACGGTTACGGTTAAACTTGTTGCTACAGGTTCTGCTACCATCACGATCACCCTTGCCGCAGGTACCAATTATACGGGTGCAAGCTGCACGATTGCGGTAACTACCAAGATTCCTGTGCTGAGTAAGTATAGCGGCGATGTAACCGCGTTGAGCGTAGCACGATCCACTCTTGCTGCAACTACGGTAGGCAATTATGCGGTGTTTGGTGGTGGATGGCAAGGATCAGGCCAAAACAGTGCTGCAGTAGATGCATATAATTCTTCCCTTACCCGTTCTACGCTAACAAGTTTAATCAGTACAAGGGCAAACGTCGCCGCAACTACAGTTGGTAATTATGCGATATTCGCTGGCGGTGGAAGCGGAAGTTCTTATGATACTAGGGTCGATGCATATAATAAATCTTTGACCCGTTCAACGCCTGATTATTTGTCTAGTGGAGCACATTCAATTGCCGCAACCACGGTAGGTAACTATGCATTGTTTGGCGGTGGATATAGAAATAACTCGGTAAATATAGTAGATGCCTATAACGCTTCCCTTACCCGTTCTACGCCAACAAGGTTAACTGTTCCAAGATACTTAGCTGCCGCAACTACAGTCGGCAATTATGCATTGTTTGCTGGCGGTTATAACAGTTCAATTTACGGTCATGTTGGGTATTCAACTGTAGACGCTTACGACGCATCGCTTACACAGTCTACGCCGACGGAACTTAGCGCTGCAAGACATGCCCTTGCTGCAACTACAGTTAATAATCATGCGCTATTCGCTGGCGGACGTGGTGAATGGATACAAAACGTAGTAGACGTTTATGACAGCTCCCTCACTAAGTCAACGACCTCTGTTTTGAGCCTTGCAAGAGAACAGTTTGCGGCAACTACGGTTGGCGACTATGCACTTTTTGCTGGAGGCTTCAGTTCAAGTGATAGTTATCCTAATGCGGTAGTAGACGCTTATGATGCATCCCTTACACGGTCTACACCGACGGGCCTTAGCGCCTCAAGGTTCGCACTTGCCGCAACCACAGTTGGCAGTTATGCGATATTTGCGGGCGGTGCAACATCTGGTGGCTATGGCAATTATAGCTCGGCAGTAGACGTATACCAGTACAACTAATCAAGGAGGAACACAACATGGCAAAACGTTATGAAATTTGGGACAAGGTTTCCCCCGTTATCACGCCCATCGGTGAGTATTTCACCCCTGAGCAGTGGATCGCAAAATACCCCGCAGCAGCGCACATCACCTACGTGTGTCAGGCAGGCAAGATCAAGGGTGGCTTCTTCGATTCCCTGCATCAGCTCAAGACCGTGCGCGGTATGGAAGGCTGCGATTTCAGCGCCTGCACCACCGATGAAGAAATCCTCGAAGCCATCGAAGCATTTGAGGATGCGCGAAACGCGGAGGCTGCAAACTATGTAAGCACTGAGGAGCGCATTGCGGCGGCGCTGGAAGCGCAGACCATGATGCAGATGGCAGACGTGGAAGAGACTGCGTAAGGAGTGATGGCGATGGTGAACTGGAATATCGTTGCACGGGAACTTGGCTATCCCAGCCATGCTGAGCGGTTAAAGCAGATGAAGCGCGACACAGCAAGGATGAAGCACGAAAACAAGGTAATGAACACGGTCTGGGCCATCGCCATCGCCATTGAGGCAGCATTGGTTATCGTGGCGGCAATCGCCGTTATCGGACGTATGTAAGGAGGAAGAAACCATGAATTACAAGACGATCAAGCGCAACTATGAAAAAGGACTCTGGAACGCTGCTCTGGTAAAGATGGCCGTTAAGAAGGGCCTGATTACGCAGGAACAGTGTGACGAGATTCTGGGCGAAAAAGCCTGACAGACCTTTCCATCATGGGCCGGATGTGGCCATTTTTTATGCCCTCCGGCCCTGAACGACACATGAAAGGAGAACCACCCATGAAATACGAAGCCGAATACATGCCCGATACCGGCGAACTTGCCGACGTGGTGCACATTTTGAAGGACGGCAGGGCCGTGGAAGTGGACGCGCCGGATGATACGGAGGATCCTGTAGACGAGGAAGGTGAAGAGCCCCATGTTGAATACGATTAGGCTTTCCTCCACGGGCAATGAAGTAAAGATTGCCCAGTATTTAACCGGCTATGCCGCCCGCGAAAAAGCGGACGACATTTTTGACGCCGAATTTGAGGCGCATTTCAAGGGCTGGCAGGAAAA
>JAFUPT010000019.1 GCA_017481065.1 Clostridia bacterium
TGCCCCCGGTCAGCATCCTGACCCCCGAGCAGACCAAGTACTACTTCCTGTCCGGCTTCACCGCCAAGCTGGCCGGCACTGAGCGCGGCATCACCGAGCCCACCCCGACCTTCTCTGCTTGCTTCGGCCAGGCCTTCCTCGAGCTGCATCCCACCAAGTACGGCGAGGAGCTCGTCAAGAAGATGGAAGCCAACGGCGCCAAGGCCTATCTGGTAAACACCGGCTGGAACGGCACCGGCAAGCGCATCACCATCAAGGATACCCGCGGCATCATCGACGCCATCCTGAGCGGCGATATCCTGAAGGCTCCCACCAAGAAGATCCCCATGTTCGATCTGGAAGTTCCCACCGAGCTGCCGGGCGTCAACCCCGCCATCCTCGATCCCCGCGACACCTACGCTGATGTCACCGAATGGGAAACCAAGGCCAAGGATCTGGCATCCCGCTTCGTAAAGAACTTCGTCAAGTACACCGGCAACGATGCAGGCAAGGCCCTGGTCGCAGCTGGCCCGAAGGCTGAATAAGTTCTGTCCATCATGTAACCCGGCGGATATTTCCGCCGGGTTTTTCTCATGTTTGCGCGCCGGAAAATACGGCTTTTCTACGCAATTTCTCCTAAAAATATTGCATTTTTCTACGGTTTGGCTTATAATAAATTGGTAGATAGGGGAGGGGTTCAAGTGGAAAAGCGCTGCCTACTGGATGATTACAAAATCTGTGATGAATGCGGCGAATGCCAGAAATGCGATCTCGATCCCAACAAAATCTGCGATAATTGCATGAAGTGCGTCAATTCCGGCGCAGATTACACCGCAATCGAAATCGACGAGATTCAGGAAGGCGATGGCTGAGCCAATCATCCGGAAATCTTACGATTTTTCAGCCGATGCAGCCCAGAGGGAAGGGCTTTTTCGGCTATTTATCGTTCCCTGTATCTATGCGTAAAAGACAGCTTTTGCGAATAGATATGCCGTTTTCCAGCGTATCTGCTTCACAAAAGCCGAGAAATATTACATCATCTCCGGAGGTTCATATATATGTCCACTTATGCCGAAGAACGCGCCAAGGATTTGGTCTTCCTTACCCGCAGCATCCTGCGCGAACTGCCGCCCGTCTGTTCGGATTTCATCCGCGCCATTGAGCTCACCACCCAGCCCTTGACCCGCTATGCCTATGTATCCGATTTAAAGCTGTTTTTTCATTATTTAATCACCGAATCTCCGCGCTTCGGCCATCTAAAACCTTATGAGATTACCGAAGATCACCTCAACAGCATCACCGCCCGGGATATCCGCATGTACATGGAATACCTCTCCCTCTACGTCAAAAATGATGTGGAAATCACGAATGCAGAGCGCGGAAAAATGCGAAAGCTCGCAAGTTTACGTTCTTTTTACAAATTTCTCTTTAAAAATTCGTTAATTGATGCGGATGTGGCACAGCTGATCGACATGCCCAAGCGCCATGAAAAACCCATCATCCGCCTTGAAATCGATGAAGTAGCCCGGATGCTGGATCTTGTGGAATCCGGAGAAGCGATGTCTGAACGACAGAAAAACTACAATAAAAACACAAGAATCCGTGACCTGGCAATCCTTACCCTATTTCTGGATACAGGCATCCGCGTGAGCGAGCTGGTGGGCATCAATATCAGCGATATCGATTTTTCCATCAATGGTTTTCTGGTAACACGCAAGGGCGGCAATCAGACGATCCTCTATTTTTCCGACGAAGTTGAAACCGCCCTGAAGGACTACCTGGAAATCCGAAAGGAACTCACAGCGATCCCGGCCGACGAGGACGCCCTCTTCCTATCCCTGCAAAATCGCAGAATTTCCGTCCGCGCGGTACAAAATATGGTTAAAAAGTATGCTACGCAGGCTGCTCCGCTGAAAAAACATTTAAGTCCGCACAAACTGCGCTCCACCTTCGGTACCAACCTGTACCACGAAACCGGCGATATCTATCTGGTTGCCGATGTGCTGGGACACTCCGATGTAAATACCACACGCCGCCACTACGCTGCCATGAGCGATGATCGCCGCAGGATGGCTGCACAGAAGATTCGAGCGCGCGATGATCGGAAAAACAGCGATAAATAGACCGGAGTCTAATCAGACTCCGGTCTATTTCATATGTCTTTTCTTAATTTCTCCGGTTGCAAGCTCGTCGCAGCGGTTGTTCAGCGGATTATCCGCATGTCCCTTTACTTTATGCCAAGCAATTTTATGTATTTTTGCAAATTCCAGCAGTCTTTCCCACAGATCGCGGTTTTCTACCGGCTTCTTATCGCTCTTGATCCAGCCGCGCCGCACCCAGTTTCCCAGCCAATTCTGCAAAAAAGCGTTGGTCAGGTAGGCACTGTCGGAGTATACATCCACCTCGCAGGGTTCTTTCAGCCGGGAGAGCGCCTCGATCGGCGCGAGCAGCTCCATACGGTTGTTGGTGGTGTGGGCTTCGTAGCCCGAAAGCTCCAATTTCTTCTCCTTATAGATCAGAATCGCGCCCCAGCCGCCCGGACCCGGGTTGCCGGAGCAGGCTCCATCGGTATAAATCATCACTTTTTTCACGAATCAGCCTCCATTTCCGCCGCAAATGCCGCCTTAATTGCCGCCGCATTCGCACGCTGCGCCTCAAAATAGCCCTCCGAACCCTCTCCAGCGCGCCGTGTGGACAGCGTATCGAGCTTGGCAACGGCATAGCCGGCCGCTTCCAACGCCTCACAGAAGCGCTGCGGGGCCTGTTTTTCGATGAGCACTACCTTCGCGCTGCTTTCCGAAAGCGCCACCAGGCAGGCTTCCAGGTCGCTTTCATAGAAGTCTTCCCCGCTCTCACGCTCGATGCAGAGCGCGATTTCAAGTTCAAATTCCTCGGCAACGTAAACGAGCGCCTCGTTGATTACTGCAACAGGATTACCGACCAAAGTCTGATCATCCGAATGCACCTCTGTTTTTAAAGACTCCAGTCTGTTTTTTGCCTTTTCCAGGTTCTCAGCATACAAATCGCCGTACTCAGGATCAATCACAGCAAAATTTGCTGCAATTCTCTCGGCAATTTCGATTGCGCCGTCGATTTTCAGGTAGATATGTGGGTTTTCGCCGCTCCAATGGGATTCCTCCGCCGTTTCTGCGGGCGAATAACTGCTCAGGTCCATGTTGTAGAGCACGGAAGCAATCGCCGGACCTTCATCCCCAAGGGCGTAGAGGATGCTTTCGAAGCTCTCAAGCCCCCGTCCGCCTGCGATTACCGCATCAGCGGCGCCAGTGAGCAGCGCGAGATCCCAATCGGAGAGCTGGTAAGCGCGCAGGCAGCCATCCTGGGGCTGCACAAGGCAATTGACCTGCAAATCCGGCACGCCCTCGCCGATCATCGAAGCAAGCGCGTAGAAGGGATAGAAGGTTGCATAGACAGAGAGGGCGCTTTTTTCCTCTGTTTGCGGCTTAACAGGCGCTTTTTCACAGCCCGCAAGCATGCCGAGCAGCAAAACCATGCACAATATGCCCGCAATAGCGCGCAGCTTTCGCATCTTATCCCTCCCATCAGCGGTTTTCGAACCATTATAGCACATCCGATACAATAAAACAATGCCGCAAACTCCGAAGAATCTGCGGCAATTGTTCACCAGTGCTCCTGCAGCTCCACACCGGTATAGTAGTGCTCGATGATTTCCTCGGCGCTCCTTCCCTCTTCTGCCATGCCGAACGCGCCCCACTGGGACATGCCTGCGCCGTGGCCGAAGCCGCTGCCGGTGAAAGTAATGCCATTTTCATTGAGGGTAATGCCATCAATCAGCGTGCTCTTGAGCTTGGATGCGCCAATATGCAGCCGGAAGCTGGGCGCGGAAACCTCTTCGCCATTCACAAGGAAGGTGACAGCGCGGCCGGATTCGCCCTTTTCGCCGATTTCAAAGCTCTCGATGCCGTCCAGCTTCACACCGACCCCTTCACAGGCCTCCCGGACCTCATCCAGGGTAAATTCAGCCGTCCAGCGCTTCACTTCCTCGGGCGCCTGCTCCGATTCCGGGGAATCCACCACCTTCAGGTAGCTGGGATCGGTGCTGTATTCCAGCGCCTTGGTGGGCAGCTCAGTCTTACCGCCGGAATGGGCATGGAACCAGGCCTGAGTGAATTCGCCATTGGCCGCCATAACAATGCCCCGGGTGGCGTTTACGGCTTCGCGGATGCGGTCATTCACAGCATCGGCATTGTACGCCTGGGCCTCGTGGATATCTGTGGAAATATCCGCGCCCTCATACTGGCTGGTTTTCGTGCTGAGGAACTGCATGGTGAAGGTGCGGGCAAGGATTGCCTGGGCCTTCAGGGCTTCAACGGGCCAATCATTGCGCATTTCGCCGCCGACCACGCCCATAATGTAGGTCTCGATATCCATTTCCTCGATCGTTTCCGTTTCGGCATTGTAGACCTTGAGCACGGGTACGCCGTCCCCATTCTTTTCGAGCCGTTCGGGAATCTCCGGCACGCCGCCGCTGGTGGATGCAGGCTGCTCCTCAGCAGCGTTCATGCACGCGGTGCAGCCGAGAACCAGCGCAGCGCAGCAGAGCAGGAGCAGCATTTTCTTCAAAAAACCGGATTTCAGGTTCATATCCAATCACCTCGTGCTTAGATTGAACCGAAATCCGGGAATTATGCGCTTATCTTTCGTTGAAAAGGCCCAGTTCGCCGATGGCCTGCGACACGGTTTCCACGCCGACAACCTGCATCCCCTCGGGAATTTTGAGGTTCCGGAGGTTCGATTTGGGCAGCAGAACATGGTCAAAGCCCAGGCGCATGCATTCCACGATGCGCCGCTCCGCCTGGGGTACGGCGCGGATTTCGCCCGCAAGGCCGACCTCGCCCATCACCGCCCAGTTGCCTTCGGTGGGACGGTTCCGGAAGGAGGAGGCTACGGCTGCGCAGAGCGCGAGATCCGCGGCGGGCTCTGTGAGGGACATCCCGCCGGCGATATTGATGTATACATCCTTATCGTAGAGCCGCATTCCGGCGCGCTTTTCAAGCACGGCCAGCAGAAGCGCAAGCCTGCCCTGGTCCACGCCGCTCGCCATGCGCCGGGGATTTCCGAAGACAGTGGTGGAAACCAGCGCCTGCACATCGGTGAGCAGCGGCCGCGAGCCCTCGATGGCGCACATGATCACCGAACCGCTGGCATTGTGGGCGCGCTCAGAGAGCAGCGCCTCGCTGGCGTTCTGCACTTCCTTCATGCCCTCGCTGGTCATTTCAAACATGCCAAGCTCATTGACGGAGCCAATGCGGTTCTTCACCGCGCGCAGCAGGCGATACTGGTGCTGGCGGTCTCCCTCGAAATAGAGAACGGCGTCCACCATGTGCTCCAGCACCCGGGGTCCGGCCAGCGAGCCCTCCTTGGTGACATGGCCCACAAGGAACACGCTGCAATTGCCCATCTTTGCAAGGCGCATCAGCCTGGAAGCGCACTCGCGCACCTGGGAAACGCTGCCGGGCGCGGAAGCCATCTCCGGCAGGTACATGGTCTGGATGGAGTCCACCACAACGACGCCGGGCCGGAGTTCCTCCATGCGCCGTTCTACGGTATTTAAATCATTCTCGGAGAGCACATAGAAGCCGGACGCGCTGGCTTCCAGACGGTTTGCGCGCATCTTGATCTGCCGGGCGGATTCTTCGCCCGATACATAGAGCACAGATACGCCAGCCCGGGAAAGATTGGCGCAGACCTGCGTGAGCAGCGTGGATTTGCCGATGCCCGGATCGCCGCCCACCAGCACGAGGGAACCCTCCACAATGCCGCCTCCGAGCACGCGGTCCAGCTCGTCAATGCCGCTGGGACAGCGCTCGAGGGCATTATCGGGAATCTGGTCGATGCGCAGGGCCGCGGCGTCGCTGCCGGGCGCACGCTTGAGCTTCTTCTCGGATACGATGGCTTCCACCTTGGCCTGCTCGGTAAGGGTGTTCCAGTTGCCGCAGTCCGGGCATTTTCCCAGCCAGCGGGGCGTTTCATAGCCGCATTCGCTGCAGACGTATATCGATTTGGCCTTTGCCACAATTTCTTCCTCCAATATTCCAATTGAATTCATTATAACACACCATCGCAAAACTTGCCATATCAAAGAATTTCTTTTATAATAGAATTGAGTTTATATGAGTTCATTCTTTTAAGGAGATACAGATGCAGGATTCCGAAAAGAAAGAGATCGGAACGATCGACGACGAAATCATCCAGCCCGAACCCCGGCGCGGCAGACACGCCAAGGCCGAGGCAGAGCCCGCCCCCGCGCAGGAGGAAGCCATCCCCGAGGATGAGGAGCTTCTGGGCGACGAGGGCGATATTCCGCTGCGTAAAAAGAAGAAAAAGGCAGACTCCGCCAAGGATAAAAAGCGCAGGAAGCCGAAAAAGGATGGAAAAAAGAAGAAGCAGGGCAAGGTTCCTCCCCTGTTTTCCGAGAAGAAATTCCGTCGCAAGAAGAGCCTGTTTGAGATCATGAGCGCCTCCGGCGAGGATGGCTTCTTCAAGCCCATTTATATCTTCGGCCGCGAAATCCGCTTCTGGCCCCTGTTTTTGCTGGCCGCGCTGATTGTGCTGGTCGGTATGGTGGTGCTGAGCAACAGCAATGTGAGCGTGGTGAATGACCAGGTAACGGTTGTGGGCCTGCCCGATGACCTGGAAAATTACAATGTACTTGTAATTTCCGACCTGAACGGCAAGCGCTTCGGCGACGAACAGAGCTCCCTGCTGCGCACACTGGATGGCGTGGATTACGATATCATCCTCTGCGTGGGCGATATGGTGGGCGAAGATGGCGACGCGGAGCCCTTCTACGAATTCCTGGACGGCATCAGCGACCCGGAGGACGTTTACTTTATCTGCGGCGATTCTGATCCCGGCCCCTACCTCTCCTCCCCCCGGCAGATCGAGGGAACGCTGGAGCAGATCGTGCTGGAGGACTGGATTCTCGGCGCGATTGAGCGCGGTGCAAACTATGTGGACGCGCCCATCAGCCTGGATGTTGGCGAGAGCCGCATCTGGCTGACCCCCACTTCCTACCTGAACCTGGATGCTGCGGCATACCAGGAGGAATGGAAGGACCAGATGCGCCAGGAGGAGGACGGCGTGATTTCCGGCGTGGCTTCGGATTACAACACCCTGCCCTTCACCAGCCACCGCTACGCACTGGCGCAGGAATTCTATGCCGCGGTAAAGGCCATGAATTCCTCGGACTTCATCATCGGCATGTCCCACATCGTGCCCAGCGACGCCTATATTGAATCCGCAGCCACCCACGACGGCGATGCGAACTTCATGCCGGAGCCGGAGCTGATCGTTGCCGGCCATTACTGCGGCGGCGTATGGCAGCTGCCGGTGGCGGGCGCGGTATATGTGCCCAACCGCATGCTGCCGCGAAACGGCTGGTTCCCGGCGCAGGAGGATGTGAGCGGCCTTTCCAAGATCAGCGAAAGCCAGGTCTACATCAGCGGCGGCCTGCACACTACGGAGGCCATCCCGGTGCTTCCCTTCCGCCTGTTCAACGATCCGGAAGTCGGCCTGCTCACCTTCACAGCCAAGCTGCCGGAGAGCATGCTGGAATCCTGAGCAATTTTATAAATACCTTTCGAAGTCCCTGCAAGCAGCAGGGACTTCTTTTGCATAAATTCGCCATTTTCCGCCATACTGAAATGGAATTTCAGGAGGTGAAGCCCGTGCAGGAACAGCCGCATGCCGACCTTTTGCGCCGGAGTTTATCCGAAAATCTTGAGGAAAATATCTCCGTGCTCAAAACCATATTGAATGTTCCCCTCAACGAGGACCCCATCTTCCGCAGCTTTGAAGCCAACGGACGCAAAATATGCGCTGTTTACATTGAAGGAATGGCTGATGCGCGCCTCATCAGCGAATTTGTGCTCCACGCCATGGCGGACGCGCACGATCCACTGGATGGACTGGACGCCAAGAAATTCGGCGAGACGATGATCGAGGTCGCCCAGTGCAGGCGGGCCACGGAGATCAAGGAGATCATTTCAAAGGTACTCGCCGGCATGGCCTGCATCCTGCTGGAGAATTCTGCCGAGGCGCTGATCCTGGAAACCCGCGGCTATGCCCATCGCAGCGTGGATAAGCCGCTGGCTGAGACGGTAGTAGACGGCTCCCACGAGGGCTTCAACGAGCATTTGAGGACGAATATCACGCTGCTGCGGCGCTACTGCCAGAGTCCGGATCTGGTGACCCAGATGATGAGCGTCGGCACGAAGGTTCCCACGCAAGTGGCCATGGTCTACCTGAACGGCGTGGCGGATGAAAAGTGCGTCGCTGAGGTGAAAAAGCGGCTGATGTGCATAAAGGAAAAGGTGGTGCGCGGCACGGGCGGCATACAGCAGCTGATCGAGGACCATCCCTTTGCGCTGGTACCCCAGATGCTGCAGACCGAGCGGCCGGACCGGGCGGCCTCCTGCCTGTGCGATGGGCAGGTTGCTATCTTAGTGGAAAACTCTCCCTATGCGCTGATCGCGCCCGTAACCTTCTTCCATCTGGTGCATTCCTCGGATGATTCCTTCCTGCGCTGGCAGTATGGCACGGCGCTGCGCATCATACGCCTGCTGGGGCTGCTCATCTCGCTGTTCCTGCCGGCCTTCTACATCGCCGTGACCATGTACCATACCCATCTCGTGCCGATGTCGCTGCTCAGCTCCATTGCCGAAGCGCGGGCAAATGTGCCCTTTCCGGTAATCATCGAGGTATTGTTCATGGAATTTTCCTTTTACCTGCTCAACGAGGCCGGGCTGCGCACGCCCAGCCAGATCGGATCGGCCTTCGGCATCGTGGGCGCGCTGGTCCTCGGGCAGGCGGCGGTTTCAGCCTCGATCATCAGCCCGATACTGATCATCATCATCGCGCTGACGGGCCTCGGGAACTATGTGGTGCCGAACTATGGGCTCGGCATCGGCATTGTGCTCTACCGGCTGATGATGATCGCCTTCAGCGCGGCGCTGGGGCTCTACGGGCTGATGATCGGCGCATTTCTTCTTACGCTCCGGCTCTGTTCCCTCAAATCCTTCGGCGTGGATTACTTCGCACCCATCGCGCCCATGCGGAGGCACAACCCGGACATCCTGCTGCGCCTGCCTATATGGATGCAGCAAAAATCCATGTTTTACGCCTCGCCGACGAGCTGGATGCGGGACAGGGGCGGCAAAAAGGGAGGTAAGCAGAAATGAACCGCACTCCCGGGAAAAGCTCAACGGCGGCAATGCTCGCGCTGGCCGTCAGCATACGGCTGTTCTGGGGCATCGCCGCAGACCGGCCCTTTGTACCGAACGCCAGCTGGATGTGTCCGCTTGCAGGGCTCATCATCTACCTGCCCTTCTGCTTTGCAGCAAGCCGCGCCGAACGCCTGGGCAACGACAGCGCATGGGGAAACCTCGCCAATGCCGGGCCGAAGTTCATCATCCATGCGGCGGAGCTCATCTTCGCGCTGCTGCTGCTCTACGACTGCGCCGCTTCCATGCGCCTGATGGCATACACGGCAAATGTACTGGCGCTGGGCGAGGTTTCAATCATACTGCTGCTCCTTCCCCTCGCCGCGCTTCTGGCTGCGGATGTGCTCATTGGCGCGGATGCGATGGGAAGCAGCGCCCGGATCTGGCTCAGGTTCATGCCGATCCTGTTCCTGGTGGTGTTTATTGTGCAGGCGCAGGTCTACAACCCATCCTGGCTCACGCCCCTGTTCGGCAGTGGCGCACAGGATATACTGGACGGCGGGCTCTATTCCGCGGGCTGCCTGGCCCTGCTTACCATTCCATGGCTATTTTCCCTGCCGGACAGGAACAAAAGGCCGCTGATCCTTTATATCGGCCTTTCCGTGCTCGCCGCCGCGATCCTGCTTGCGGCCAGCCAGATGCTCACGCCGCCCATCATTGCCGCAGAGCTCTCCCGCATGAGCCGGATCAAGCTGGTCCTGAGCAACGGCAGGTCCGCTCTGTCCCTTCAGATGCTCATGATCGTGCTCTGGTACGGCGCGCTGCTGCATCTAACAGGCACGGAAGCCGTGTCCGCCGCCTGCTGCATAAAGCGCATCGTTCCGAAGGCGCCGCAGTGGACGCTGGCGCTGGGCGTGGCTGTGCTCACCACCATCGCCGCTTCCTCCGGTCTGACTTCCGAGGAAGCGGGCCGCATGCTGTATCCGTGGCTGTTCGCTGTGCTGGGCGGCACGATGATCACCGTCATGCTCTCCTGCCTGTTGAAGAGAGGAGGAAAGGTATGCGAAAGCTGATTGCCTTTTTCCTGGCTGCGGCGCTTCCCATGCTGCTGGGCGGATGCGCGGAATCCCGGCAGGCAGAAAACCAGGCCTATGTGATTGCCATGGGGCTGGACCGGACGGAAGAGGGCGGGATTGAAATCAGCGCCCAGATTCCCAAGATTTCCGGCTCGCAGAATTCTGAATCCGGCGGCGGATCGAAGTCTTCCGGGAATTACCTGCCCATCAGCGCAGCGGCGGCGGACTATGTAACTGCGCTGGAGCGGCTGAACTGGTCCGTACCCCGGGAACTGAACCTATCCCAGATCAAGATCATTATTATCTCCCGTGCGCTCGCCAGTGAAGCAGATTTCGGGGAACTTATGCAGGAACTTGTCAACACGGAGCAGCTCTTTGCCGCAGCAGACGTGGTGGTTTGCGAGGGCAGCGCAAAGGAATTCGTGAATGCGCTCTCCCCGACGCTGGGAACCCGGCTCTCGGCGGACATTGAATCCACCATCGAGCACTACCAGTCGCTGGGCGTCATGCCGGACTGCAGCCTCGCAAACCTGAATTACTACACCCAATCCGTCTATTCCGATCCACTGGCAGGCTACGCCATACTCTCCGGGGAAGGGGCTGAAACGTCCAAGGCTCAACCCGCTTCCGCGCTGGGCGGCTCTCCCCAGGAAATCATGCAGTCCGCCGAATCGGAAATCACGACGCGCTACCTCGGCGCAGCTGTTTTTGCAAACGGCAGCTTCCGCGGCGTGCTCAACGGCGACCAGGCCATCCTGACCAACCTGATCAACAATTCGCTGGACAGCTTCCGCTATGTTTTTGACGGCGATACGCTGGAGCTTTCCCCGATGGGGCAATGCCGTATCAGCGTGGATACCAAGGAAAACCCGGCAAGGATTGCCATATCCCTGAACCTGTCCATCAGCGGCCAGAACAAAACACCGGATGTGAATAAGCTCCGGGAGGCGCTGAAAGGCGATATGATGGAGGCGATTTCCCTCGCCCGGGATATGGGGGCCGATCCATTTGGCTTTGCAGAGGCCGCAGCGCGGGATTTTCTCACCCTGCAGGAATGGCTGGATTACGATTGGCGCAGCCGCTTTCAGGATGCCGAGATCGAAATAAAGCTGCGTTTCTCCCATGCAGGCGCTTGACAAAATCATGCCTATTTCTTACAATTAATATAGGATAAGTGTGATACAAAAGAAATTACGAAAGAATTGATGAACGATGTATATCATGATCCTGAATCCCAACTCCGGCAGAGGGATTGCGCTGAAAAAGCTGCCTGAAATCGAAGCGATTCTCCATCAGCAAGGCATCGAATATCGAATTGAGAAGGACCACGATGAATCCCAGACCAGCGAGGTCGTGCGCCGCGCAGTTGCCGAAAAACCCGAGGGCATCATCGTGCTCGGCGGCGATGGCACCCTATTCCGGGTGGCAAACGGCATGGTTGGAAGCGATGTGCCGCTGATCTTCGTATCCTGCGGCACGGGAAACGACTTCGTCCGCGCGCTGAACCTGCCGAAGGACCCCATCGAGGCATTGAAGCTGCAATTGAGCTCCCCGGTGCGGCGCATCGACACGGGCCGAATGAACGAAACCTGCTTCTTGAACGTATCCGGCACGGGCTTTGATGTGGATGTGCTGCGCTTGGTGGACAAGTACAAGGAGAAGCATTCCGGCTTAAAGGCCTATCTCCTGGCCCTTGCAGCGGCGCTAAAGGCATACAAGCCCATGACTGCCATGATTTCCGTGGACGGCGAGCCGGAGCAGGAAATCTCCTTCGCCATCCTCTCCATCGGCAACGGCCGCTATTTCGGCGGCGGCATGAAGGCCGTGCCCACAGCTGTTGTAAATGATGGGCTTTTTGATCTTGTAATCGTGCGGCCGGTAAAGAAAGCCATGATTCCCTTCCTGCTGGTTTTCTATATTGCAGGTAAGCATGTCGACCTGAAATTCGGCACACTGCGCCGCTGTAAATCGGTCACGGTGCGCCGCAAGGCTTCCACCTTCAACCTGGATGGCGAGCTCATGGATACGGATTCGGCAAGATACCAGATTCTTCCCGGCGCGATCACAGTAAGGGTGCCGGGATTATAAGAAAAAGAACTCCGAAGCGTTTGCTTCGGAGTTCTTTTTCTGAATCAGGCCTTCTGCTTGAACTGGTGGCGGCACTTGCCGCAGGTGACGGTAACCTCCCCCACCTTCCTCGGCAGGCGCAGCCTGGCCTTGCATTCCGGGCAGCGGAAATATTTGAACTGCTTGGAATTCTTCATGCGGGCGAAGAACTGGGAGATGTTGGTCTTGTAGTTGCGGCGGAAGTTCATATATTTTTCGTTCTCCGCACGGCGCTTTGCCACATTGCGGGAGAACATGCGGAACAGCGCGTACACATACAGCGCAAGGCCGAGATAATGAATGATTACGAGATTGGTGATGCTGGCCAGCACGACCAGTACGAGGCCGCCGAGAATCAGCGCCATGCCCAGCTGGTCGCTGCCGTTGCGTCCGGCCATGAAATTGCGCATGCCTGCCTTAATTTTCTGCCACATTGAAATATTTTCCCCTTTCCAGAGTTCCGACCGACCGGCGATCAGAACATGCGATAGTAACCATGCCCGCCGCAGCAGCTGCCTGAACAGCAGTTGCACAGCAGGGACATCAGGCAGCACATCCCCAGCGGATTGCGGCAGACGAACTGCTGCGCATTGAAGGGACTGCCCGTTTGCTGATAATTTGCATTTCTTCCCTCGAGGCGGGCAAGCAGGGAGCGGTATTCAAAGTTATCCGGCTCCATGCTCACAGCCTGGCGGGCATAATTGAGCGCCGCGACCCGGTTGCCGAGGCCCAGGTTGGCTTCGCCGCTCAGGTAATACCATTCCGCGCTGCGCTCGGATATGTTCTGCAGCACGTTCATGGCCTCGCTGTAATGGCCGGAGCGCACATAATTGCGCGCGGCAGTGAGCAGCGGATCATTGCTCTGGCTGCGGCTCTGGCCGCCGTAGCTGCTGTAACCGCCGTAGCTTCCATAGCCACCAAAGCCGCCGTAGCCCTGGCCATAACCCTGGCCGTAGCCGGAATTTCCGTAGCCGCCGCCATAGCTATTCTGGCTGCCGGAGGCGCCTTCGCGCTTCATCTTCATAACCTGCGAATATGCCTCATTGACCTCCTTCATGCGAGCCTCGGCCTCAGGAGAGCCGTTGTTCACATCCGGATGGTATTTCTTGGCCAGGTTTCTGTATGCCTTTTTGATTTCGTCCTCAGAGGCGCCCTGCGATACGCCAAGCACGCGATAGGGATCCTGCATTATTGTGCTCCTTTAACTTTGGCCTGTTTTTCGGCCTTTTTGGTTTGAATGTAGCCGTATTTTGCCCAAACACCGGAATAAAGTATGTTCCGGATGAGCTGTGCATCCTGGATGACGGGCAATTCCTCAAATGCCGCCGCGCAGTCCGCGAGGGCCATGGTCATGGCGTCCTTGCAGATTTCCTCATAATCCGACTGGCCCATGATGGATTTGAGGGGATTGTATTTCTTCCGCTTTACATCCTTTTCCAGGTCGTCGTAGGCGTCCATGAAGTAGATGAAGCGGCCGAGGCCATCGCCCATGCGAAAGAGGGCTTCGGAAAAGAAATCATCCCGATACTGAAACAGCGTGCCCAGCATGCGCCCGGTGAGATTCATCGGCGGATCGATTTCCTCCCTGCCGCTCTTTTCAATCTCCCCCACGCCGCGCATCCATTCCTCAATCGCCCGGCATTTTTCAGGATGCAGCGCGCATGCCTTCCTGTATGCGCCTTTAAGTGCCTGCTTTGCCGCGGCGTACACGGGGTTTTTATCATCCTGCCAATTATCCGCGCATTTGTGGTAGGCCAGGGCAATATTCATATCCACCGCGTATTCCATGATGGAATTGAGCACATAATCGTGGGGTTTGAGCATGTGGGGCATGCACCGCTCGCTGCCGGATAGCTCCTGTGGCTCATAAAGCCCGGAGAGCACCATGGCAACGAAGGTCATATCGTAGCTCAGGGTGAAGCGACCAAGGTTGCCATAGCGCCGCTTCAGCGTATGGCACATGCCGCAATACATCGCCCGGAAGCGGGCGCGCTCAGCGTCGCTCAGCGTCTTGCAATTGGTGATCACATAGCCGAACACGCTCTGCACCTCCCCGGACGGCAAATACTTCCTACATTATAAACCAGCAATGTTAAGGGCGTTCTATATCGGGCGGGTTCAGTGCTGATCGCCGTCCGTAGGCTCGTAGGTCGCATCGTAAACGCCGTCCTCACTGCTGGCGGTGGCGTCCGTATTCCACACAGACTGGCCCGCGGCGCCGAGGGCGCGCTCAAGGTCCATGCAGGAATTGCGCACAGCATTGGGATCCTTGCTCTTGAGGGCCTTCTTTGCCTCCTTCACCAGCTCGGTCATGCGCTGCTTATCTTCCTTGCTGAGCTTCTTCATCACGGATTCAGCCTGGTAGATCAGGTTATCCACCCGGTTCTGCATCTCCGCCTCCTCCTTGCGCTTGGCATCCTCCGCAGCGTAGATCTCAGCATCCCGGATCGCGCGGTTGATTTCCTCGCGGCTCATATTGGAAGAAGAGGTGATGGTGATGTTCTGCTGGCGGCCGGTGCCAAGGTCCTTTGCAGAAACATTTACGATGCCGTTTGCATCAATGGCAAAGGTGACTTCGATCTGCGGCACGCCGCGCATGGCGCGGCGGATACCATCCAAGCGGAACTTGCCGAGCTCCTTGTTCTGGGAAGCGATGGGGCGCTCGCCCTGGAGCACATGCACGTCAACAGCAGTCTGGAAGCTGGCAGCAGTGGTGAAAATCTGGCTGCGCTGGATCGGAATGGTGGAGTTGCGCTCGATGATCTTGGCGTATACATCGCCCACGGTCTCGATACCGAGGGACAGCGGAGTCACATCCAGAAGGAGCAGGCTCTTCACATCGCCGCCCATTACGCCGGCCTGCAGCGCCGCGCCCATGGCCACGCATTCATCCGGGTTGATGCCCTTGAAGGGCTCCTTGCCGGTGAAGCGCTTAACGGCTTCCTGCACGGCGGGGATGCGGCTCGATCCGCCCACCAGCAGCACTTTAGAGAGGTCCTTCGGGCTGAGGCTGGAATCAGCCATCGCCTGCTGCACCGGACCCATGGTCATATCCACCAGATGGCGGGTCAGTTCATCAAATTTTGCCCGGGTGAGCACAGTTTCCATGTGCAGCGGGCCATTTTTATTGGCGGTAAGGAAGGGCAGGTTGATATTCGCCATCGTGATGCCGGAGAGCTCGATCTTTGCCTTCTCAGCAGCTTCCTTCACGCGCTGCATGGCGGTGGAATCCTTGCGGAGGTCGATCTTGTACTCCCGCTTGAATTCATCCACAAGGTAATCCGTGATGCATTTATCGAAATCATCGCCGCCGAGGCGGTTGTTGCCGGCGGTGGCCAGCACTTCGATGACGTCGGAATTGATATCGAGTATGGATACATCGAAGGTACCGCCGCCGAGATCGTACACCATGATCTTCTGGGGCTCTTCCTTATCCACGCCGTAGGCCAGCGCAGCCGCAGTGGGCTCGTTTATGATGCGCTTCACATTCAGGCCCGCGATCATGCCCGCATCCTTGGTGGCCTGGCGCTGGGAATCGGTAAAATAGGCTGGGACGGTGATCACCGCTTCGGAGATGGTTTCGCCGGTATATGCCTCGGCATCTGCCTTGAGCTTTTGCAGGATCATCGCGGAGATTTCCTGGGGCGTATACTTTTTTCCATCAATATTTATGCGGTAATCCGATCCCATCTCGCGCTTGATGGAGCTTACTGTGCGCTCGCTGTTGGTAACGGCCTGGCGCTTTGCCACCTGGCCTACGAGGCGCTCGTTGTTTTTTGAAAAGGCTACGATGGAGGGAGTGGTTCTGCCACCCTCCGAATTGGGGATCACAACTGCCTCGCCGCCTTCAATTACGGCGACGCAGGAATTCGTAGTACCCAGATCGATGCCGATCACCTTGGACATGTGCATTCCTCCGATTTTCAGGATATGCTGGTATTTTACCCCTGTTTTATCAACTGAATGTGAATTTGGGCAGGCAGAAGGCAAATTTGCGCCAAGACAAGCAATAATATCTGTAATATTTGCTTAATAACAAACCGACCGCTGTATTTTAAAGACCGAAGTCTATTATTCAAGACTTTAGTCTGTGGATTTCTTGCTATTCTTTTGCAAAAAAACAATGCCTGACAAAATATGTCAGACATTGTTTATGTGCTATTCCCCACCATGCATGCGCAGGTATTCTTCCTCCGGCAGAAAGCGGGTGTAGGTTTTGCCATCCCGCTCCAGCGTTTCCGACCACATACTCAGCGGCCGGACCCAGAGCCCTCCTTCCCCGTAGAGCGCCCGGTAAACCACCATGGGCTCCAGGGTTTCGGAGTGCCTGGCTATATCAATAAGTTCGTAGCGCATGCCCTTGAAATGACGGTAAATTCCCTTCTTCGGCAGTTCCACGGCGCGCCTCAGATGGAATAGGAGGTGCGCTCGATAATCTGGTCCTGGTAGCCCTTGTCCAGCTGGACAAAGTGACCGCTCCAGCCCCACACACGCACGATCAGGTTCTGGTGCTCCTCGGGATGCTTCTGGGCATCCAGCAGGGTATCACGGCTGACGGCGTTGAGCTGCAGCTGGTGGCCGCCGAGCATGATGTAAGTGCGAACGAGCTGGGCAACCTTGCGAATGCCCTCTTCATTCTTGAACACGGTATCATGGAGCTCGAGGGTCATCGGGCCGCCGTTGCAGACGAGGTTCAGGGTCGGGCGCGCCATGGCCTGCAGCACAGAGAGCGGGCCCGCATCGGAGAGCAGCAGGGAAGGCGAGAAGTTGGCCGCCAGCATTTCGCCGGCTCCTCGGCCATCGGCGGTGGCGCCCATGCCGCGGGCATGCCAGAGATAATACATCGCGGTGCCGGTGCCGGTGCGGAAGATGCCGCCGCGTTCGTTGGTGCGGTTCTGCCAGGCTGCATGGAAGTAGGTGATCAGGGTGTCGAGCAGTTCGGCGCAGACATCGTCCCGACCGAGCTTGGGAGCCTTTTCGCGCAGCTTGTGCTTGAGGGCGATGTTTCCAGCGAAATCATTCTCCATCGCATCGAGCAGTTCATCCTTGGAGACGGACTGATCGCCGTACACAAATGCCTTGACTGCGGCCAGCTGGTCGACGGCGGTGGCAAAGCCGGTGCCATGAATGCCGTAATTGTTGTACTTTGCGCCCTCGGAAATATCGCGGCTGTAATCGCTCATCAGCACGGACTGGTAGGGTGCGGGCTCCATGAAGAGGTTCTTAAAGCCGGGTTCCAGCTTATCCGCCTCTGCAATTTCAGCAAGGCGCACCTTTTCGAGGAGAACCTCAAAGGATTCGCAGTTTTTGAGCTCCGCAAGGATGACATTTCGAACCAACTCGGCATGAGAAACCGCGCCGATATTCGGGATATCCAGCGCCACGCCGGGGATGATGAATTCCCAGCAGGCGGCGACGGTGTAGTTCCGGGCGTCCTTGAGGTCATAACCCATTTCCACCAGCGCCGGGATGACCACATCATCGTTGGCGTACTGCGGGAAGCCCAATCCCTGCTTGGTGAGCTGGGTGCAGAGCTCGTAGAGCTCGAGGGGCGTATCCTTGTTGACGCGCAGGTTGATCTTCGGGTCGATGCGGCGGTTGTGCAGGCTGGCCTTGAGGCAAATGTAAGTGAGCTCATTGACCGCGCAGGAGCCATCCTCCTTGCAGCCGCCGAGCATCAGGCTCTGGCCGTTGTCGCCCTGCTGCATGCCGATATAGAGATCGCTGTCGCGGTTGAAGGAGAGGAAGAATTCCTCGGTGAGTTCGAGGGCGGATTCCGCCGTGAGCTTGCCGGACTCGATATCCTTCTTGTAGTAAGGATACATATACTGATCGTAGCGGCCCACAGTGTTGTGGTACACATTGGAAGCCCACATGCAGAAGTGCAGGATGCGGAACATCTTCATGGCGCCGAGGTAGCCATCCGCGCCGTAGCGCACGGCATCGGAGAGGCCGGCGTCTTCATAGCGGTCGGCATAGGCGATCACCGCGTCGACAGTCGCCTGCATATCCTTATTTCCAGCTTCGCGGCGGGCGAGCAGGCCGGATTTGATCACGCCCTCCCAATCGTTGGAGATATTGCAGATGCGGCCCTGCTCATGCACATAGCGGCCCTCGGTGAGCTTTTCCTTCTCTCCCCCGGCATAGATATCCGGGAAGGAGATGATGGTGCGCCAGGCGGGAATATTCTCGCCCGGGTTTTTGATGATCTGCTCCTCTTCCAGGAAGAGCTTCAGGCGCAGCGCGGCGCGCTCGGACAGGGTGAGCGCAGGATTCTGAATCTGCGCGCTGATGGCGTCCCAGCGTTCCTTGCTCAATTCCCGGCGAATTGCCTTGATATTGCTCATATATTTTCCTCCTGATTCATACCTATATATGTATACTCCTTACAATATTTCTACCCGGATGCCGCGGCGTTCAAACGGCTCGCGGATAACCTGCGGCTCCTGCTGCTCGGGAAAATCCACGCAGTACTCCATGTCGAGGCCGCTGTATTTTGCCCCAGCCGCCTTGTTGTAGCGCATGAGCTCCACCTTTTCCAGCATTTGCGCGCCTTCGAGGAGGGCGGCGGTGGCTTCCATGTTTTCCGGGGTATCGTTCACCGTAGGAATGAGGGGCACACGGATGCGGAAGGGTTTGTTCATGCCCTTCAGGATTTCCAGGTTGCGCAGGATGGGCGCGTTGTCCACGCCTGTATAGCGCTTGTGGAGCGCAGAATCGGCGATTTTCACATCCATGATCACCATGTCCATGGCCTCGCAGAGCTTCGTGAACGTTTCCGCACCGGCAAAGTCGCTGGTTTCAATGAGGGCGTGCACCTCGGGAATGAGCCTGCGCACAGCGATGATGAATTCGCTCTGGAGCATGACCTCGCCGCCGGAGAAGGTGACTCCCCCGCCGTTCATTTCGAGTATCTTTGCTTGCCTGCGGATTTTATCCGCCACTTCCTTGGCAGTCATGCGGGTTCCGGCGATGCGGATGCAGCCCTTCGGGCACACATCCACGCATTTCCCGCAGCCGATGCACTTCCGGGGCGACGGGCAGACCGCCTTGCAGGCGCCGCAGTGCTCGCAGAGGGACTGGGTGACCACGCGCTGGGGATGCACCGCCAAGCCTTCCGGATTATGGCACCACATGCAGCGCAGCGGACAGCCCTTCATAAATACCGCGCAGCGGATTCCGGGACCGTCAAATACGGCAAATTCCTCGATGTCAAATACGAGTCCTGTGACTTCTTCCAAATTCATATTCATACATGCATGATAGCACGCCGGGTGGCCGATGTCAATCGCAGGAAATACGGAATTTGGGCAAATTGTGACAATTATTCAATTGACAAAATCATTGCATATTGATATGATAGTTAGGGTTTATGCAATTTTCTTACATATATACATTAGGAGGCTTTCATGAAGATCCTGATTTGCAACGCGGGCAGCACTTCCCTGAAGTTCAAGCTGTGGAAGATGCCCGAATTTGAAGTGCTCGCAACCAGCTATGTGGAGAAGGTTGGCTCCGTGGACGCCATCTTTTCCTACGGAAGCGGCGCGGGCAAGGTGCGCCGGGAGGGTTTGAATATTCCGGACTACACCAGCGGCATCCGCATGTTCCTGGATGAACTTTCCGTCTCCGAACTGAAAGCCATCGATTCCCTGGATGAAATTGCCGCTGTGGGCTACAAGACCGTGCTCTCCAAGGATCACTACGGCGTTCACGAGCTCACGGAGGACGTGCTGGAGGGCATGCGCGCCTACTTTACCGTGGCGCCCGCCCACAACGGCCCATATCTGGAGGCCATTTCCGTATTCAAAAAGCTGCTTCCCGAAGTCAAGCAGGTAGGCGTGTTCGAGACCGCCTTCCACCAGACCATTCCCATGGAGCGCCGAGTCTTCCCCATTCCCTATGAATGGACGGAGAAATATGGCATACTGCGCATGGGCTACCACGGCGCATCCCACGGCTACATCGCCGAAAAATTAAAGGATTACCGCCGCGTGGTATCCTGCCATTTGGGCGGCAGCACCAGCCTGTGCGCCATCCTTGATGGCAAGAGCCAGGACAACAGCTTCGGCTTTTCCCTGCAGATGGGCGTTCCCCACGCCAGCCGCACGGGGGATGTGGATGTATACATCGTGCCCTACCTGCTGGAAAAGGGCCTTTCCATCGAGGAAATCTACCATGGACTCGGCAAAAACGGCGGTTTGAAGGGCATCTCCGGCACCAGCGGCGATATGCGCGACATCGAAGCCGCCATCGAGGCCGGCAGCGAGCGCGCGGAGCTGGCGCTGAAGGTGTATGCCACCCACATCCTGCGCTACATCGGCGCTTATTCCATGGAAATCGGCGGACTGGACGCGGTGGCCTTCACCGGCGGTATCGGTGAAAACTGTGTGCGGCTGCGCAGGATGGTGCTGGAGGGCATGGCACACCTCGGCTTGAAGATCGATGCAGAATCCAACGAGCGCGGCAGCGGCGAGCGCAGGCTCACCTCTGATGATTCCGCCGTGGCTGCGTTTGTGATCCCGGCAAACGAGGAATATATGGTCGTTCGCGAAACTTTCAAGCTCTGCGAGTGAAAATATTTTCCATACTTTGTGTTTACATCTGGTAATTTTGGATAATTTATTGTATAATGGTTACAGCGTATGCTTTCCTATTGTTTCGAGGTATCAATACTATCTGAAAGAAGGGGTTTTAGTTGATCAAAAAGAAGTGTATCGCCATGCTGCTGGCTGGCGGACAGGGCAGCCGTCTGGGCTTGCTGACCAAGGAAGTTGCGAAGCCTGCCGTACCGTTCGGCGGAAAATTCCGCATCATTGACTTCCCGCTGTCCAACTGCACCAATTCCCACATCGACACCGTTGGCGTACTGACCCAGTACCAGCCGCTGGAGCTCAACCGCTACATCGGCTCCGGCGCTCCGTGGGATCTGGACCTTTCCAGCGGCGGCGTTTTCATTCTGCCTCCCTACCAGAACATCAAGGGCAGTGAATGGTATCGCGGCACCGCCAATGCGATTTACCAGAATATCAGCTTCATCGAGCAGTATGATCCGGAGTATGTGCTCATCCTTTCCGGCGACCATATCTACAAGATGGACTACAACAAGATGCTGCAGGCCCACATCGACGACGGTGCAGACATTACCATCGCCGTGCGCCCCGTTCCGATGGAGATCGCTCCCTCCTTCGGCATCATGAATGTGGACAAGGACGACCACATCATCGAATTCGAAGAGAAGCCGAAGCAGCCCAAGAGCAACCTGGCTTCCATGGGCGTATACATCTTCAATTGGAAGATGCTGCGTGAATACCTGATCAACGATGAAAACGACCCCAATTCCAAGAATGACTTCGGCAAGAACATCATTCCCAATATGCTGAACGACAAGCGCGTGATGCTGGCCTACCGCTTCGAGGATTACTGGAAGGATGTAGGCACCATCGCCAGCCTTTGGGAGGCCAACATGGACCTGCTGAAGGAAAATCCGGAGTTCGACATCACCGATACCCGCTGGAACATCTATGCCCGCACTCCCGTTATGCCGCCCCACTACATCGGCGACGGCGCGGTTGTGGAGCGCAGCATGATCGCCGAGGGCTGCGATGTATACGGCAAGGCCAGCGGCAGCGTGCTGTTTGCAGGCGTTGTGGTTGAAGAAGGCGCGATCGTTGAGGACAGCGTAATCATGCCGAACACCATCATCAAATCCGGCGCAGTGGTCCGCAGGGCCATGGTTGCCGAAAACTGCGTTGTCACCAAGGGCTGCGTTGTAGGCGAAGCCGAGGGCGATATCGCGCTTGTGGGCCAGGATACCACCCTGCCCGAGAATTACACCGTCCGCGCGGGCGAACAGGTTGACGGCAAGATCATTGCCGAGAAGGAGGCAGAATAATGAACGACGTAATGGGCATTGTCTATACTTCCAAAGACAATCTGAATCTCCGCGAGCTGACTGTGAACCGCGCCGTGGCCGCCCTGCCGGTTGCCGGCCGCTATCGCGTGATTGACTTCACCCTGTCCAACCTGGTGAATTCCGGCGTGCGCAACGTTGGCGTGATCGCCCAGAAGAATTACCATTCCCTGATGGACCACCTGGGCTCCGGCAAGGAGTGGGACCTGCACACCCGCAACAACGGTCTCTTCATCCTGCCCCCCTTCCTGAACCGCGAAAACGGCGGCGAATACACCGGCATCATCGATGCCCTGCGCGCCAATTTTGACTACCTGCGCCGCTCCCGCCAGCAGTATGTCATCGTGACCAACAGCAACTACGTCTGCAACACTTCCTTCGAGCCGATGATCGAGCAGCACATCAAGAGTGAAGCGGACGTCACCATGATGTATGTAAAGGTGCAGCCCGAGCATCTGGAGTTCTCCCGCTCCGCCGACGGCAACCACTGCTACCTGAAGGTGAATGAGGATAAGATCGTCGAGGATATCGAGGTCAATCCCAATGCCGCAAGCTACTCCAACCTGAACATGGACTGCATCATGATCAAGCGCACCCTGCTGATCCACCTGATTGACCAGGCCATTTCCCGCGGCGCTACGGATCTGGAGGCGGATGTGCTGCGTCCCTACATCAATTCCGGCTCCCTGAAGATCATGGGCTACGAATTCGAGGGCTACTATCGCCGCATCGAAACCATCAAGGGCTTCTTCAAGTTCAACATGGACCTGCTCAACGCCGAAGTTCGCCGCGAGCTCTTCGCCCAGAACCCGGTTTATACCAAGACCCGCGATGATGCTCCCGCCCTCTACCGCAATGAATCCGTGGTGACGAATTCCTTGATCGCCGACGGCTGCGTGATCGAAGGCAGCGTGGAAAACTGCGTGCTCTTCCGCGGCGTGCATGTGGGCCGCGGCGCCAAGCTGAAGGACTGCATCATCATGCAGGACAGCTACATCGAGGACGAAGTCGAGATGGAAAATGTAATCCTCGACAAGGCCGTCACCGTTCGCGCACATGGCCGCCTGATCGGTCAGCGCCAGTATCCCATCGTGATCGGCAAGAACGTGACCCTCTAATCGCATAGATTCATCGGCTGGGCGCGGCGAATTTAAACCGCGCCCATGCTGAATTATCGAAATATCAATTTCCCCCACAGGAGGACTGGTAGCTATGAAAATTTTGTTTGCCACTTCCGAATGCGTTCCGTTCATCAAGACGGGCGGTCTTGCGGATGTAGTCGGCGCGCTGCCGAAGGAGCTCGTGAAGGCGGGCCACGATGTGCGCGTCATCCTGCCCCTGTATAAGACCATGGATGCAAAGTGGCGCCAGCAGCTGGAACAGCTGATGCATTATTATGTTGACCTCGGTTGGCGCAAGCAGTATGTAGGCATCTACAAGCTGGAATACTGCGATATCACCTTCTATTTCGTGGACAACGAGCAGTACTTCGGCCGCGATTATGTTTACGGCTCCGGCACCGACGAGGGCGAGAGATACGCTTATTTCTGTCGCGCTGTGCTGGAAGGCCTGCCGAAGCTGGATTTCATCCCCGATATCCTGCACTGCAACGACTGGCAGACCGGCCTGATCCCCGCCATGCTGAAGATTCAGTACAACAGCCTGGGCGTGTACAAGGATATCAAGACCATTTATACCATCCACAACCTGAAATTCCAGGGCATCTTCCCCATCGATTTCGTGGAAGAGATGCTCTCCCTGGGCAACCTGGCCTACACCAGCGACAGCCTGGAATTCTTCGGCATGTGCTCCTTCATGAAGGGTGGCATCGTGTACGCAGATGAGATCAGCACCGTGAGCCCCACCTATGCCGAGGAGATTCAGACCGCTTACTACGGTGAGAAGCTGGATGGACTGCTCCGCTCCCGCATTGATCACCTCTCCGGCATCCTGAACGGCATCGATACCGATGATTACAATCCGGAAACCGATACCTTCCTGCCGAACAACTATACCGCAGAAACCTTTGAGCTCAAGACCCAGAATAAGCTGGCCCTGCAGCGCGAGCTGGGCCTGACCCAGGATGCAAACATCCCCATGATCGGCATGGTAAGCCGCCTCTCCGGCCAGAAGGGCCTGGACCTGGTGGAATGCGTGTTCGAGCCCATCATGAAGACCGGCGCACAGCTGGTTGTACTGGGCATGGGCGAAAGCAAATATGTGGATCTGTTCAGCTGGGCCCAGTGGAAGTATTCCGGCCAGGTTTCCGCCTGCTTCCAGATGAACAACCCGCTGGCCCACAAGATCTACGGCGCCTGCGATATGTTCCTGATGCCCTCCATGTTCGAGCCCTGCGGCCTGTCGCAGCTCATCTCCCTGCGCTACGGCACCCTGCCGATCACCCGCGAAACCGGTGGCCTGCGCGATACCGTGCTCGCCTACAACGAGTACACCGGCGATGGCAACGGCTTCACCTTCCTCAATTACAACGCGCACGATATGCTGCATGTAATTGAGAACGCAGTGGATATGTACAACAACAACCGCATCACCTTCAACCGCCTGGCCACCCGCGCAATGCAGGGCCAGTACGGCTGGGATAAGTCCGCACAGACCTATCTCAAGCTCTACGAGAAGGCACTCGGCAACAAGGCCGAATAAGGCTGCACAATCCAAACCCTCCGCTTGCCGCGGAGGGTTTTTCTGTACAATCGCGCTGCGGCGTGGTATAATACCAGCAGTAAAGGAGTTGATACCATGGATAAGCGTGATGAGATCATCCGCACGCAGATGGACGTGATCGAGACGCTGATCAGCAACAATATGCGCCGTGTAGCGGACGATTTTTGGGGTTCTCCCTCCCCTGCGCCCAAGGCAAAGCCCCAGCAGCCCGAGGAAAAGAAGCCTGTACCGCAGGAAAAGGCCCCGGAGCAGAGCTCCGCACCCCAGGAAGAAGCGCTGCCCGTGGAAGATATCGATGATTTGAAGGCGGAGCTCAACGAGCTGATCGGCCTTGGCGGCGTAAAAAAAGAGGTGAATAACCTCATCAACATGGTCACCGTGCATAAACTGCGCCAGCAGCACGGCCTGAAATCCCCAGATATGTCCCTGCACATGGTGTTTTCCGGCAATCCCGGCACAGGCAAGACCACCATCGCCCGCATGATGGCCCGCATCTACCGCAGCCTGGGCATTCTTTCCAAGGGACAGTTGGTGGAGGTGGACCGTTCGGGCCTCGTGGCCGGCTATGTCGGCCAGACCGCCACCAAGACCAGCAAGGTAATCGAGGGCGCTCTCGGCGGCGTGCTCTTCATCGACGAGGCGTACGCACTGAACTCCAATTCCGAAAATGATTTCGGACAGGAGGCCATCAATACCCTGCTCAAGGCTATGGAGGACCACCGCGAAGACCTAGTGGTAATTGTTGCCGGCTACGATGGGCTGATGGACACCTTCATCCACTCCAATCCCGGCCTGGAATCCCGCTTCAACCGTTACCTGCATTTCGATGATTACAACGTGGATGAAATGCTCGCCATTCTTGATATGCAGCTAAAAAAGGGCCAGTACACGCTGGATGAGGCCGCACGCGCCGCTGCAAAGGAATATATCGAGGCTTCCAACACCAGCTCCATCGCCTTCGGCAACGCGCGCGGCATCCGGAATATCTTTGAAAAGCTGATGGTAGAGCAGGCAAACCGCCTCTCCAAAGAGGAAAATCTCTCCAAGGAGGCGCTGATGTGCATCACCGAGGCAGATGTGCTTGCCGCCCGTGCAAATGATACGCAGCTTGCCAAGGCGGAGCTCGCCAAGAAGCAGATGGAAGAAAATACAAAGGCCGCAATCGAGGAATTGCAGAATTTGATGAAATAAGCGACCAAAGTCTATATAAAACAAACCGAAGTCTTCTTTCAGACTTCGGTTTGTTTTATGATATTTCGATTGCAGCGCCCGCTTTCAGGGACTTTTTTACATCGATCAGCCGCTGGTTGGAGGAGCCGCGGAAGCGGCATTCCAGTGTTTTCTTTTCCAGAATGAAGCGGCCATCGACAAGCACATCGATTTCCCGGAGCAATTCCATCCACTCGCTCTTTCCCGCGACGAGTTCCTCAAAGGTATAGCCTGTGTAGCACCACACATTGAGTCCGGCAGCACGAGCGCCCCGGGCAATCTCCGCGCAGGCTCCGCTCTGGCAGAAGGGTTCACCGCCGCTGAGTGTTATACCGTCCAGAAGGGGATTTTCCCGCATCTGATCGAGGATTTTTGCCGTCTCCTCTTCCCTGCCCCCGGAAAAATCGTGGGTCTGGGGGTTGTGGCAGCCGGGACAGTGGTGCGGGCAGCCCTGGGTGAATATGGTCAGACGAAATCCCGGGCCATCCACGATGGAATCATTCACGATTCCGGCAATGCGGATCTTCATGCTCCCGCCTCCGCAGCCGATCTGCCCGCCAGCGCACCGGAAGAGAAGGCGATCTGCAGGTTATAGCCGCCGGTCTGGGCATCCACATCCATTAGCTCCCCGGCAAAATAGAGGCCGGGCAGGATTTTCGATTCCATGGTGGAGGGATTGATCTCCTTCACGCTGACGCCGCCGCGGGTGACGATGGCTTCCTCGAAGCCGCGCAGCTTCTTGGGTGTGAGCGGCAGGTTTTTCAAAAGGTTCAGGATCGTCGCGCGCTGGGCCTGGGTGATGCTGTTCACCGGAGTCTGGGGAGAAATTCCTGCGATCACGAGGATCTGCTGGCCCAGGCTGTGGGGAACGAGGCCATCCATCATGGCGGTGAGGCGCTTGCGCTGGAACTCCTGGAAATCCCGCAGCAGGCGCGCGTCCAGGGTCTGCTCGTCCAATGCGGGTTTCAGGTCGATGCACATGCGCACATCGCTGAGCTCCTCCGGCATGTAGCTGGAGAGGGTGAGCGCCAGCGGGCCGCTGATGCCATAGTGAGTGAAGAGCATTTCGCCCTGCTCATCATAAAAATACTTTTTCTTCTTGCCGCCGGTCTTCCATGCACGCAGGGCCACGTTTTTCAGGGAAAGGCCGGTGAGAATGGAGGGCCAGCTCTCCTTCGTTTCAATGGGAACCAGCGCCGGAATGGGCTTCTGGATGCTGTGTCCGGCATCCCCGGCAAACTTATAGCCATCCCCCGTGGAACCGGTGAGCGGATAGCTCGCGCCGCCGGTGCAGAGGATCACCGCGTCGCCGAATACCTTGCCGCCGCCCTCCAGCTCCACGCCGCAGCAGCGGCCGCCGCTCTGGAGAACTTTGGAAACGCGCGTATTGTATTCGATTTCCACGCCCAGCTTTTCCAGCTCGCGGCGCAGGGCATTGGTGATATCGCTGGCGTGGTCGGAGACCGGGAATACGCGGTTGCCGCGCTCCACCTTCAGCGGAACGCCCAGGCTCTCCATCAGATCCATCATATCCTGGTTATTAAAGGCAGCAAAGGATGCGTATAGGAAGCGCGGATTGCGCACGATGGCGCGCATGAATGCCTCGCCCTCCGCAGCGTTGGTGAGGTTGCAGCGGCCCTTTCCGGTGATATACACCTTCTTGCCCAGCTTTTCATTGCGCTCCAGCAGCATGACGGAAGCGCCGTTTCTCGCGGCAAAGAGCGCGGCCAGCATGCCGGCCGCGCCTCCGCCAATCACAAGGATTTTCCTGGTCATATTCTTTCTCCTGCTTTATTCGCTGGCCTTGGCGAGATACACATCGTATTCCGCCCAGATGGCCTCCATCTTGTTGAAGAAATCAGAAACTTCCGTGCGCCTGCGCTGGCCGAGCGCCACGATCAGTGCATTGATCAGGGACAGCGGCGCGGCGAAGGAATCCACGAAGGAGGACATATCGCTCTTCGCCATCAGGCAGATATCCGCCGTGGAATGGAGTGGCGAGAGCGGGCCATCGGTAATGGCAATCAGGGAAGCACCCTGCCTGCGGGCAAATTCCATGGCTTCAATGGATCGGGAAGTATAGCGCGGGAAGGAAATGCCGATCAGCAAATCGCCCTCGCCGATGCGGGAAAGCTGCTCGAATACATCGCTCACGCCGGAGGTAACCACGCGCACATTCGGGAAAATAAACTTCAAATAATGCACGAAGAATTCGGCGATGGGCGCGGAAGCGCGCAGGCCCATCACATAAATCTGCCGGGCCTGGATGATGGTATCGATGGCATTTTCAAAGGAAACCAGGTCAATTTCATCCAGCGTGGAACGAATGTTCTGGATATCCGCCTTGAGCACCTTGTTGAGCACCTGGGCATGATCCATATCGCTGGTCATTTCAAAGCGCTGGGAGGCAGTAAGGCGGTGGCGCAGCAATTCCTGCAGGGCCTTCTGCAGCTGCGGATATCCGCTGTATCCCAGGGCTGCTGCAAAGCGGACTACCGTGGATTCTGATACGCCCACATATTCGCCCAATTTCGAGGCAGTCATAAACACAACTTTATCGTAATGGGTCACGATGCATTCTGCAATCCTGCGGTGGCTCTTGGAGAGCTTTTTTCCGCTGTGGTTCAAGCGGCGGATCAGTTCCTGCGCGTTGTCCAATTCAATCACCTCCGAAGTGGAATTTCCATATAGAAAAATTCAGATGTATTATACCCCAAAAATCCCCAATTTGCAAGCGAAACCTGCAATCATTGCAAATTTTAATGCAGATGCAGGAATTGAAGCCGGGTTTTGAACAGGCGAGTTGCGTTCTTTTCATATCCTTCATGCAGGTTCTAGCTGCCGGGACAGGCGAATATATTGGAAGCGACGTGCGGGAGGTGGTTTCATGATTCGATTCCGGGTTGTAAAGGGTTCCCATGTGCTGCTGGCGCTGGCGATACTTGCGCTGCTTGTTGTGCTGGCGGTGATCCTGCTGCAAAGCGCGGCGCCCGCCGGCCAGACAGCGCTCGTTCCCACCCAAACCGTGGAGGCAAAGGTTCTTGAGGCCTTTGCCTCCGCCGGTTTGGAGGGCGGATTCAAGATCACCGTGATCCCCGATCCCACCCCCAGCGCCGCACCCCGGAACGGCAAGCGCATACTGATCTACCACACCCACACGCACGAAGCCTATTCCCAGGTGGAAGGCGATCCCTATGTCGCCGTGGAAACCTGGCGCACGAAGGATGAGGAGCACAGCGTGGTGCGCCTCGGCAGCATTCTCGCGCAGATGCTGGAGGAAATGGGCTATGATGTGGTGCACGACCAGACGGATCATGAGCAGCAGGATATCAACAGCTCCTATGTGCGCTCCCTGGCAACTTTGGAGGGCTACACAGATCTTTTCGACCTGACCATCGACCTGCATCGCGACGCCTATGTGGAGAGCCTGGAGCCATGCTACACCGATGGAAACAGCGAATATGCCCAGCTGATGCTGCTGGTGGGGCGCGGCGATGCCTATGAGGACGATGAGAAGCCGGATTACGAGGGGAACCTCTCCTTCGCCCAGCGCCTCACCAGCGCCATGAACGCGGAATTGCCCGGCATTTGCCGGAATGTTACCGTGAAAAAGGGGCGCTACAACCAGCACATCGGCAGGCGCGCGATCCTCGTAGAAGTGGGCCACAATTTAAATACCCTGCCGCAGGCCATCAATTCCATCCCCTGCCTCGCCCGCGCCATCGACAAAACACTTCGACAAAATCATTAAATCCACAACTTTTCGATTCAGGGCATTGACTTATCACAAACTGTGTGTTATATTTTGGTTGTAGGTGCTATTGGTTATTTAATGCTTCTATTCGTAGCTAATTTAAGGAGTTGTTAATATGAATAAGATACGATTGCTGATTGCGGACTCCGATGTACGCCTTACTGAACAGATTGCCAGCTGTCTGAATTCCTATGCAGATATTGAAGTAGTTGCCACGGAGCAAAACGGGCGGGACGCCTTGAAGCGCATCCGCAGCCTGCGCCCGGACGCCGTACTCTTTGAACTGCTTCTGCCCGGGCTCGATGGATTGAGCCTGCTGCGCTCCATCCGCGAGATGGATGATACGCCTGCAACCATATGCTGCACCAGTATGTATTCCGATGTTTCCGTGGAGGCTGCTCGCCTGTGCGGCATTTCTTATCTGGTGTACAAGCCCTTCGAACCCCGCTCGCTGCATCCCATACTGGTTTCCTGCACGGATATCCACCGCAACCTGAAGCGGCTCAACCATGAAGCATTCGCCGGCAACAATGATCCGGAGGCCCAGAGCGCCTTTATCCGGAATTACATTGTGTCCCTCGGCGTACCGACAAAGCTGATCGGCTGCAGCTATCTCACCGAAGCCGTGCGCCTCGCCAGAATTGATGGTTCCCTGCTGCGCAACCTCTCCAAGGGACTGTATCTGGAAATCGCCCGAAGCATGGATACCACGCCTTCCCGCATCGAGCGCTGCATTCGCACTGCGATTTCCGATGCCTACCACAACAGCGATCTATGCAGCCGCATGCCCACCTGCCCAACCAACAAAGAATTTATCAACTACATACTTTGCAACATCCAGGCTTGATGATTGAATTTTCCCCGTCCTTGTGTTATCATAAATGGTGACAACACAAGGAGGGAATTTTATGCTCGTAATCGGCATCTGCGGCGCAAGCGGCAGCGGAAAATCCACCCTGGCAAAGGAACTTGAGGCACGCCTGAACCGGCGCTGCATCTATTTGAAGCAGGATTCCTACTACAAGGACCATCCGGACATGAGCTTCGAG
Source organism: Clostridia bacterium (assembly GCA_017481065.1). Next base: position 30,972 of record JAFUPT010000019.1, read on the forward strand.
GAGCGCGAAAAAATCAATTACGATGAACCCGAGGCCTTTGAGCATGATGTGCTCTGCGCAGACCTGTATTCCCTGCGGGAAGGCAGGAGCATTACCTCCAAGGATTACGATTATACCCAGCATCGCCGCTGCGATTCCGGCTCGGTGATCGAGCCTGCGGATGTGGTGCTGATCGAGGGCATCCATGTATTTTATGATCCCGCCGTGCGCGATCTGCTGGATTTCAAAATTTACATCCAGGTGGACCCGGACGTGTGCCTGCTGCGCCGCGTAAAGCGGGATATCCGCGACCGCGGCCGAAACATCGAAGGCATTTACCACCAGTACCTGAACACGGTAAAGCCCATGTATGAGCAGCATATCCGCAACTATGTGGAGCATGCGGATCTGATCGTGGCCCGCGGCGGCAAAAATGCGAAGATTGTGGATATCCTCGCCCACTACATCAATTCCGGCATGCTGAACGAGGGCGTGTGAGCCCGGAAAGGACAGACTATGAAGGGCCTGTACGGACGAAAGGGTTTTGATATTGAGCTGCGGGAGCGGGCCGATAAGGCGGTTTCCGGCCGTTTGGCGCGCATCCGCGTGCATGCATGCGGAGTCTGCGGCACAGATCTGCATTTCCTGCGGGATATGGAGGATTGGACGCCCCTGGGGCACGAAATTTCCGCCGAGGTGATCGAGATCGGCGCGGAGGTCACCCGTGTAAAGCCCGGCGACAGGGTAATCTGCGAGGATGTGAGCATGTGCGGCGCCTGCGAAGCCTGCAAGACGGGCCGCGTGGACCTGTGCCGCAGCGGATATACGTTGGAGGACCAGCCCGGCATGTCTGATGAGATGGTGGTGCACGAGAATATGCTCAATGTGTTCACCGGCATCGACCCGGTCGCCGCCTCCATGGTGGAACCGCTGGCCGTAGCCATTCGCGGCGTGGATATGCTCAAGCTCCGGCCGCTGGAATCGGTGGCCATCTTCGGCATGGGCGCAATCGGCCTGTTCAGCGCTGCCTACGCGCGCATGCTGGGCGCGGGGAGAATCGCCATGTTTGCACGTTCCCGGGGCAGCCAGCGCAACAGCGCCGCCGAGAGCGCCGCGATGGACCTCGGCGCGGACGAGGTTTACTACACTGCGGAAGCGGATTACATCGAAAAGGCGCTGGAAAAGGGCGCGTTTGACGCCGCTATTATCGCCGCACCGCCCTCCCTCACCGCCCAGGCCATGGAACTGCTGGGCTACGGCGGCCGGGCGCTGGTAATGGGCGTGAGCTTCGGCGCAGATACCAGCTGCCAGATCAACGTGAGCGACATGGTATTCAACAAAAAGCAGCTGCTGACCTCCATCGCAGAGCCGGCGCTGAACTTCCCGCTCTCCATCGAGCTGATCCGCTCCGGCCGCATAGACGCAAACCGCATCATCACCCATACGCTGAGTCTGGATGAAGCCGCAAAACTAAAGGAACTCTTCGGGAAAGATGCTCCGGCGATCAAGGCTGTGATGCTCTGCCAATAAAAAAGCTGCTTACGCAGCTTTTTTATTATATAACGCCCAATACCAGCAGGATAATTACAACGATACCCAGCAGAATGCGGTACCAGCCGAACAGCTTGAAATCATGCTTTTTGATATAGGCCATCAGGAACTTGATTACCAGCAGGCTCACCACAAAGGCCGTGACCATGCCCACCAGCAGCACCACCAGCTCTGCGGGCGCGAATTCCAGGCCAAAATCCAGCAGCTTGAGAGCGCTCATGCCAAACATTACCGGAACCGCCAGGAAAAATGTGAATTCCGCGGCAGCCACGCGGCTCACGCCCAGCAGCAGCGCGCCCACGATGGTTGCGCCGGAGCGGGAGGTGCCGGGAATGATGGAGAGCACCTGGAAGAGGCCGATCAGCAGCGCGGTGGAATAAGAAATATCCGAGAGGCGGCGAATCCGGGGCCGTGCTTTGCGCTTTGCCAGCAGTATAAAGGCCACGCCGTAGATGATGAGCATCAGGGAAATGACCAGCGGGGTGTGCAGGTGATCCTCGATAAAATCATCAAAGAGGATCGTGGCCGCCGCGCCGGGGATGCAGGCCACCACCACTTTGAGCCAGGTATGTATGGTGCGCATGCGGACGAAGGGCTTGGATTTATCCTTCGTCTGGAAGGGCCACATCTTCTTCCAGAAGAGCAGGATTACGGCGAAGATCGCGCCCAGCTGGATGATGTAGAAGAACATTTCCTTGAAGTCCTCGCCCATCCGGAGCGGCATGAATGCATCCACCAGGAGCATGTGGCCCGTGCTGCTGATGGGCAGCCATTCGGTTATGCCCTCGACGATGCCTAGGAAGATCACCTTCAGGATTTCGATAAAGTTAAGTTCCATTTTATTTTCCTCCACTTCGGAAATGGCTTTTGCTTAGTATATGCGCCGCCCAGCCACCGCAAGCGGGGCAAACCCCGCTAGATTATACACCAGCGCCGCCGCAAAAGCAAGATGAACCGCCCAGTGCATCTGGGCGGTTCCGCAGTTCTGCCTGCTTACTTGCACTTGTAGCTTGCGCACATGCTCTCATCGCATGCCTTGCCGCTGTGGCAGTTGGTGCCGGGCTCCACCTGGATGCTGGACAGGGAGCAGTAATTCTCGTTGTCGCAGTGGTAATTGCAGCTCACGACGCCGCAGCGGATGTTCTTATTTGCCTGCTTCTGGCTCATTTTGATTCACCTCGTCAGTTTTTTACCCTGTGGGCGAGGTTTATTCTTGCCGGAGCCTGCACAGATTATGCGCCGGTGTAAGCCGTGCGGAATTCCACGAAAACCAGGGGCGCATCATCCCGGAACTCGCCGCCCACTTCCTCGATCTCGATTTTGATTGCAGGCAGGCGGATTTCCTTCCAAGCATCAAGGCTTTCGGCTTCCGCCTCGACAGCGCAGTGGGCATCGGAAATTTCGCCGAGCGCGATGCTGCGCACAGACAGTACCTCCGCCACAGCGCGGGGCTTTTCCTGCCAATCGCACACGATGATGAAATCGCCGCGCTCAAGCGGGCGGTTCATGTTGGCGCGGTAGCCATCCGCAGGATAGATCATGGCCGTCTTTTCGCCGCGCACAACCCTTTCAGCAGCGCAGTCCGCACTGGCTTTGTCCATGCCGAAGCAGATGCTCCATGCATATTTCGTGCTTTCATCCCTGCCGGTTTCGGCGAGGAATTTTTTCCAATAGTTATTCAGCATTTTCATTCTCCTATTTCTGTTTGCAGCCAGCTTACGGCGGAGCGCAGCTGCGCATCGTTTTCAATGTCCGGAATTCCCGGCAGGGTGCGCATATCCTCCCCCGCCTCAGCGATAATATCCGGGGTCACGCCCTCGCCGTGAATGGAGCGGCCCTGGGGCGTAAAATAGCTGGAAAAGGTATACTGCATGCCGGAACCATCCTCCGGAAAGCTCAGCAGCGCCTGCACCACGCCCTTTCCATAGCTCCGGGAACCGATGACGGCGCCGCGGCTCCAGTCCTGCACAGCACCGGCAAGAATTTCCGATGCGCTTGCCGACATTCCGTTGATGAGCAGCGCCAGCGGCACATCGCAGTATTCGCCTTCGGAGAAGTATTCCACCCGGTTGCCGGCCCTGTCCTCGGTATAGACGATCAATCCTTCGGGCAGGATTTCATCCGCAATGGCCACCACATCATCCAGCAGGCCGCCGGGATTGTTCCGCAGGTCGATCACCAGACCCGCCATCCCAGCATCCTGCAGGCCGTTGAGCGCCTCGGAGAAGGCTTCAACATCATCCCCGGAGAACTGGAAAATGGCGATATAGCCGATATTGCCCGGCAGCATAGCGGACGCCACATTGGAATAATGCACGCTGTTTCGCGTGATGGATAGCTCCGCTTCCCCGCTATCCCGCTGCAGCCGCAAAAGCACCTGCGTGCCGTTTTCGCCCTTGAGCTGCTGTATGGCGGCCTCAAGATTCTCCGTATCCACGGCGTTTCCATCTATGGCGGTGATCACATCCCCCGCCTTCACGCCTGCCTCATCCGCCGGGGAACCCTCGTACACGCGCAGAACTTCCAGCCCGCCGTTTTCATTTCCGAGCAGCAGGATGCCCAGGCCATCGTAGCTGCCCTCAATATCCTGGCTGTGGCGCGTCATCTCCTCCGGCGTGAAATAGAGGCTGTACGGATCCCCCAGCGATTCCAACATGCCCCGGATTGCGCCGTCCATAAGCGCATTTTCATCAACTTCCCGATAATAGTTCTCTGCAACTGTGCTGCGTGCGGCTTCCAGCTTGGCATAGCGTTTGAGCATTTCATAGGCTTCCCCATCAACAAGATGCAGTTTACCCCCGCCCACGAGGATCACGAGCGAGGAAAGCACCACCGCTGCAACCAGCACCCACGCAGCAGCCACCAGGATGTTGTTTTTCCGCATTTCCGCCTCCAAGAAAGAAGCGGCGGTCCTAAGCAGGCCGTCGCTCCCGGATTCTCTATTCTATTCCGCTTGTCCAGCCGGAATTACAGGCGATTCTTGCGGCTGCTGGTATTTTTGCCCAGCAGCATCATCATCTTGAAGGTTACGGCGTCGTCAAAGTTGCGCAGGTCAAGGCCGATGGCGCGCTGCACCTTTTCGAGGCGGTAAACCAGGGTGTTGCGGTGGATGTAGAGCTTGCGCGCGGTTTCGGAAAGGTTCAGGCTGTTATCGAAGAAGGTTTCGATGGTATGAACCATTTCATCATTGAAGAGGCGCGCGGTCTTGCGGTTGAAGATCATGGCATTGTAGCCGGTGCACATATCCGCAGGCACATCGTTCAGGAAGCGCTCCAGCAGTAGGTTGCGGTAGATGAACACATTGCGGTTGCCATGGTATACGCGGCCCACGTTGATGGCGTTGCGGGCCTCCTCATATGCCTCGGGGATGCTGACGAGATCATCCCGGGGATTGGAAATGCCAACGTACACAGCGGTGCCATACTCGGTGAGGAAGCTCATCTCGATGGCCTTGGCATACTCCTCCAGCTCGGAGAAGTTCACTTCCTCATCAACGCTCTTGAGCATTGCAAGGGAATGGCGGCCAACCTCGGCGAGGAGATCGCTCTCATCATCCAGGCTGTTGCTGAGTATCTGCATTGCGGCTTCCGCCTCGATATCCACGAAGTAGAAATAGAGCACGCAGCGCTTCTTCTCAACGGGAATGTTGTGCTCCACTGCGAGGGCTTCGAACTCGCTGGTTTCGATCTCGCCGCGCAGCATCAGGCGCAGGGACTGCTCACAGCTGGTGTGGCTCATGTCCTCGTTGAGGATCAGGTTGATCAGTTCGGCGCAGAGCACGGCGCATTTCTTGATTTCTTCACTGTCGCCCTGCAGGCAGATGTAGATGGGCTGGTCCTCAGAGGTGCCGATCAGGGTAACGCCGCCGTAGATGAGCGGCATGGTGGGATTGGTGCGCATGGGCTCAGGCAGGTTGAATACGCGCTGATCACCTTCGGGCACAATAACATTGCCGTTCGTATCCAGCAGCAGCGCAGACATATCCACCATATTCAGGATGCGCGCGATTTTCAAAGTGATGCGGTGATCAAGATACATATTCTCACTCGCCTTTCAATGGATTTGGCAGGATATACAAGCCATTCTATGGAAATTATATTCCGATTTGTGCAAACCGTCAAGCAAATTTAGGTGTGCAATATAAAGCAAAGGTTAATTCTCAGTCAAAATTTGCAGCATTATGACGAAAAAAGCCGCTCCAAACGGAGCGGCGAATAAACTGTTTTTTACTTAACAGCTGCCTTGGCCTTCTCTGCCAGAGCTGCGAAAGCAGCGGGATCGGAGATAGCCAGTTCGGCCAGAACCTTGCGGTTGATATCGATGCCGGCGACCTTCAGGCCGTTGATCATCTTGGAATAGGACAGGCCGTTGATGCGGGCTGCGGCGTTGATACGGGCAATCCACAGGCGACGGAAGTCGCGCTTCTTCAGCTTACGGCCGATGTATGCATAACGCAGGGAACGGCGAACCTGTTCGCTGGCTGCACGATACTGCTTGCTCTTTGCGCCAAAGTAACCCTTGGCGAGCTTCATAATCTTACGCTTTTTCTTCTGTGCGTTCACTGCACGCTTTACTCTTGCCATTCTTGATTCGCCTCCTTACTTGTAGGGGATGAGTTTCTTCATGGTTCTGCCTTCGGTGGTGGTCAGGTACTCGGCCTTACGCAGGTTACGGGTACGCTTGGTGGGCTTCTTGGTCAGGATATGACGCTTGAAAGCCTGAGCGTGCTTGACCTTACCGGACTTGGTGAGATTGAAGCGCTTTGCTGCGCCCTTATGAGTTTTCTGCTTGGGCATTGGGGTTTCCTCCTCTCATCAGTGGCTATGCGTTAGTTCGCATCCTTGGGGCTAACGAACATCGACATGTTGCGGCCTTCGATTATCGGCTGCTTATCGACAGTTCCGTACTCCTTGATTCGCTCTGCAAAATCGCGCATTACCTCGCGTCCGATTTCGGAGTGGGTAATCTGGCGGCCGCGGAAACGAATCGTTACCTTAACCTTGTTTCCATCCTGCAGGAACTTGATAGCGTTCTTCACGCGAACGTCCACATCATGATCCTCGATGGTAGCGGAAAGGCGCACCTCTTTAACTTCAATGACCTTCTGATTTTTTCGGATCTCGCGTTCGCGCTTGGACTGCTCAAAGCGATACTTGCCGTAGTCCATCAGCTTGCAAACGGGCGGCTTCGCCTGAGGGGCGATTTTGACAAGATCGAGCTCCTGCTCCTCTGCCAAGTTCAGTGCCTGGCGGATGGGCATAACACCCAGCTGTTCGCCGTTCTGATCTACGACTCGAACCTCTCGGTCGCGGATCTCCTCGTTAATCATGAGATCGTTAATGCGGATGCACCTCCTGAAAAAGTTGTGGTAATGAAAAAGAGCAGCGCAAAGCGCCACTCTTCAAACAAACCCATTCCCGGGATGATTTCATTCGGAACCGCTGCATTGTGCACGCAGGGTGAGAAGTGGTCGCTTCTGCTTACTCGGTTATTATAGCACAGCCCACCCCGCAAGGCAAGGGTATTTCCTGTTAATTTTATCCTCTCAGTTTGCCGATCAGGTTAAAGATCAGGAAAACCGCAAGGTTCACCAGCACGATGGCTGCGCCCGCCGGAATGGAATAGAGGCAGGAGAGCATGATGCCCACCACAAAGCACACCACCGATACCACAGCCGAGGATACCAGCACATGGCGGAAGTGGGAAAAGACCCGCATCGATGTGAGCGCCGGGAAGATGATCAGGCTGGATATGAGCATCGTGCCCATCATGCGCATGCCGATCACGATGGTGACCGCCGTGAGGATGGCGATCAGCATGTTGTAAAGCCCCGCCCGCGTGCCGGTGGCCCGGGCAAAGGGTTCATCAAAGGTCACGGCGAAGATGCGGTTGCAGAACAACACGAAGAGCACGATGACCGCGATGGACAGCGTGACCGAAATCGCCACATCCGCCGGGCTCATGGCCAGGATGGAACCGAACATGTAGTTCATCACATCCACATTCATGCCGCTGGTGAGGGATGTGACCAGCACACCCACCGCCAGCGCCGATGTGGAGAGCAGTGCGATGGCCGCATCGCCGCGCAGGCTGCTGCCCTCGCTCATGCGCAGGATCAGAAATGCCAGCGCGATCACCACCACCAGCGTAAACGGCAGCGGGGATCCTGCAATGCCCGCGCACAGGCGCGCAATGCCGCCCTTCATCCCCTCCGGCAGGAAGGCGGGCAGGGAATCCACCGTTACAAAGCCCAGCGATGCCGCGATGCTCAGCGCGCCGAAACCCACATGGGACAGGCCATCGCCGATCATCGAATAGCGCTTGAGCACGAGTGTCACGCCCAGCAGCGCCGCGCACAGCGCCACCAGAACGCCCACAACCAGCGCGCGCTGGATGAATTTATATTCCAAATAAGCGCCCATCTCCGCAAAGGCGGCGATGATGAAATCAAAGTTCACAGCGACCAGCACCAGTGCCAGCAGGGCAAGCGCGGCCAGCGCAATCCGCGCATTCCGCTGGGAACGGTCCTTATGCCCGGCGGGTTTGAGAAGCAACTCTAAAAAATGAGCCATTTTTTCACCCTTTCCGCGCATACGCAGCTGTATTTCCGGTATTCCTCCAGGCTGCCCCAGAAGCTGACGCCCTTATCTACCACGAGAACCTTGTTTGCATCCTTCATCGCGCCGCGCAGGTCATGGGTGACCATCACGATGCTCACGCCGTGCTCCCGGTTGAGGCGGCGGATCAGGCCGTAGAGCTCGTCGGTGGACGCAGGATCGAGGCCGGTGACCGGCTCGTCCAGGATCAGCAGCGAATCCGTGGCGCAGAGCGCCCGGGCGAGCAGCACGCGCTGCTGCTGTCCTCCGGAGAGGGTGCGGTAGCTCTTCTCGCGCAGATGCTCCACATCCAGCATCGCCATCTTCTCCCGCGCCTTTTCCGCCAGCTTCCGCGAATAGAAAAAGCGGCCGCCCAGCTGGTTTGCGCAGCCGGAGAGCACAACCTCCTCCACGGAGGCAGGGAAATCCCTCTGCGCCGCGGTCTGCTGGGGCAGGTAGCCGATTTGGTTTTTCTTCAAGCCGTCTCCATAGCGGATGGAGCCGGTTTTTGCATACACCAGGCCCAGCATCGCGCGCATGAGCGTGCTCTTGCCCGATCCATTTTCGCCGACGACCACCAGGTAATCGCCCCGGTTTACATCGAAGCTCACATGCTCGACGGCGGGTACGCCCTCAAAGGCAATGGTGACATCCGTGAGTGTGATCAGCGCCATGCTCCGTTTCCTCCTGCGCATCCGTACAATGCGCGCAAATTCCCATCAAAACCGTCTCCCGGGGATCCAAGCGGAAGCCGTGATCCGTAAAAATATGCTTCGCCAGGCCATCCATCAAGTTGCAGTTCACATGCATCAGCTTTCCGCAGGCGCGGCACATCATGTGGAAATGGCCATCGCAGGCGGCATTATCCGCCACATGCTGGTACTGGGTCACGCCCCGGGCATTCTGGTACTTGCGCACGCTTCCCTGCTCGGCAAGCTGCTCCAGATAGCGGTAGGCGGTGCTGCGGCCGATTTTTTCGCCCTGCTCCTCCATTTTGAATACGAGATCATCCACCGTGAAGTTTTTCAGATCATTCTGCTTCAAAAAAGCGAGCATTTCCCGCTTCTGACGGGTGCTGTATTCGCCGCGCATCAGTTTAAACCTTCCTTCAGAGCCTCAATATTGCGCTCCATGAGGGTGAGATAGGTCTCCCCCGCGCTGAAATCCGCCTCGCTCACATTCTGGATGGAATGGAAGCTGAGGATTTTTGCACCGGTCTCCTCCGCGATGGTCTGGGCGGTCTTGCCGCTGGAGAGCTCGATGGTATAAACCGCCGGAACCTTGTCCTTCGCCACCCTGTCGATCAGCTCCATCATGGTTCTGGCGCTGGGCTCGCTCTCAGCGGCGCAGCTCGGGAAGGCGGACACATAATCCAGTCCATATTCCCGGGCAAAATAGATGAAGGGGAAGCGGTCGGCAAAGATCATTTCCGTCCGGGCGGCGGTGCTCACGATATCGCGGAACTGCGCGTCGATCTTTTCGATCTCAGCGCAGTAAGCGCCGGCATTTTCCTGCCAGGCGGCGGCCTTTGCGCCGTCAATTTCGCTGAGTTTAGCAGCCAGTGCTTCCACCATACGAACAGCGTTCACAGGAGAGGTCCAGATATGCTCATCGTACTCGGCAGCATCATGGTGGTCGTGCTCGTGGCCATGATCACCCTCGATGGCCTCCACGCAATCAAACATGCGCAGGCTTTCCGGCGCATCGGAGCCGAAGGTGGCAAGGATATCCTCCACCCAGGCGTCGCTCTCGCCGCCGATATAGATAAAGAGATCACATTCGGCGATGGCCATGATATCCGCTGGGGTCGGCTCATAGGAGTGCACCTCCGCGCCGGGCTTGATCAGCAGGCGCAATTCGGCATTATCCCCGGCAACCGCGCGGGCGAAATCATAGCAGGGGAAATTCGTGCAGACAATGCTGAGCTTTTTTCCAGCTTCAGAAGCATTCGCGCCGCAGGCACACAGCGCCAGCACCAGGCAGAAAACCAACAGGATTTTGAAAATGCGCATATCATACCTCAAATTTGATTTTGAATTTCAATTTCAGTTTCATATTATAAGGTACAGTATGTGCGCTTGTCAAATGAAATATGTGAAATTCAGGATAAAAAACGGGCTCCGGCAAAACCGGAGCCCATTTGGCTGGCCGAACGCCCGTTCAGGCATTCGGACCGATTGCAATTCCCACAACCAACGCGATCACGATGAGCGCCACGAGGGCATAGATGATGATATCCATAACCTTCAGCGGAATCTTGATCTTGTCGTATAGTTTGCCGCGGGTACGATAGGTCTTGGCGAATTTTTCATCGCCGGTTTCCCGGAGCAGCTTCTCCTGGAATTCACCACTCGTATTCTTCCTCGCGGCATCCTCCATCTCGGCGCGGACACGCCGCTGGGAATTGTTCAAACCATCGCGGAAGAGAGCCATATTACTTCTTTGCGATGTACTTGCGGACGTCGATGGCAACGGCCAGGATGATGATCAGACCGCGGACAACATACTGCAGGTACGGGTTCACGCCCAAGAACTGCAGGGAATAGTTGATGGCCTGCAGGATGATCGCGCCGATAACGACGCCCTGGATGGTACCAACACCGCCGGAGAAGGATACGCCGCCGACAACAACCGCCGAGATTGCGTCGGTTTCGTAGTTGATACCGGTGTTTGCGCCAACAGAGGTGATACGGGCAGCCTCCAGGAATGCGGAGATGCCGTACAGCACGCCGGCTACCAGGTAAACCAGCATGATGGTCTTTGCAACGTTAACGCCGGAAACAGCAGCTGCTTCGGTGTTGCCGCCGACAGCGAACATGTTCTTACCGAGACGGGTCTTGTTCCAAACGAACCACATGATGATGGCAATGATCAGGAAGTAGATAACTACCAGCGGAACCTTCAGACCGCCGATGGTCAGGTTGCCTGCAGCGGCGTTCAAGAAGTTCTGGTCGAAGGTAGACAGAGCCTGAGCGGTACCGGAGGGCTGAGACTCAATGAACAGGCAGTTGCAGCCGAAGGCGATCAGCTGGGTGCCCAGGGTGATGATGAAAGCATGCAAATGCAGCTTTGCAACGCCGAAGCCGTTGATCAGGCAGAAGATTACGGCAACGCCGATGGAGGCCAGCAGCGGCACCCACAGCGGAAGCTGCTGGGTCATCTGCGGGAACATACGGGAAGGATAGGTTACGGACTGAACCAGGGCTGCGGTAACAGCAGCGGACAGGCCCAGCACGCGGCCGATGGAAAGGTCGGTACCAGCCAGAACGATCAGGCCCGCGCAGCCCAGCGCCAGGATACCCTTGGTGGAGGCCTGCTTCAGGATGTTCAGGATGTTGACCGGATCCAGGAAGTTGGGCTTCACAAGGCAAACCACAACCAGAATGGCGATCAGGATGATGTACAGTGCGTAGTTCAGGAAGAACTCGCCAACCTTGGCAGCCTTCGGGCTTACCTTCACGCCGCCCTTCTTGCTCTTCTTGGAATCATCCATGGTCTGGATGAAGAGGATGGCGCCGCCTGCGATGATCAGCACGATACCGATCCACAGGTACATGATGGCGTTGTTGAACAGGGTGGTGGAAAAGCCTGCGTTGGCCTTCAGGTTTTCAAAGCCCTTCTGGAACAGGCCGATCATTGCGGTATCGGCTTCGAGGGCAGCAAATTCCACTGCATCGCAGCCGAGGGCTTCGGTGACGCTGGTCATCAGGATTTCAGCCTGGATGGCTTCTTCCTGGGCGTCGTCCTTCTTGATGGCTTCCGCTTCTTCCTCAGTTACGCCGCGGGTTTCCATGACGTAGTTGATGAAGGTATCCTTCTTCTTGGAAAGGGTGAGCTTTTCATCAAAGATTACGCGCTCGGATACAACTGCTTCAACTTCAGCAGCGTCCAGGCCGAGGCTCTTGGTGAGGAACTTGGTGTAGGCTTCCGCGCCCAGACCGCGCTCAATTTCGGTAATGGTGGTGGTATCGAGGATGTAATTGATGGTTTCGGGCTTCTTGCAGCCGATCATGGTGGTGGCATCATTGTAGATGGCCTGGCCCTTCTGACCCAGCATAACGAAGGCGATACCGGCGATGACCAGTACAGCTGCGATCAGCGCAGCGACCAGCCGCTTGGTATTTTTCATAGTCTATTCCCTCTTTCCGAGCTGATTTTGAAGTTCAACTTATCTTGCGCTTAAACGTACTTCGCGGCCAGGGCCAGAATCTTCTCCTGTTCGCCGGGGATGCCGCCGAAGTCCTTGCCGCGCTCCACGATGCCGGCAAGCTGTCCGTTGGACATAACCAGAATTCGATCGCAGATGCCGATCAGCTCCGGCATTTCGGAGGACACCATCATGACGCCCTTGCCTTCGCCGGCCAGCTTCAGGATCAGCTGATAGATTTCATACTTCGCGCCGACGTCGATACCGCGGGTCGGCTCGTCCAGCAGCAGCACTTCCGGGTTGGTGAGCAGCCAGCGGCCGATGATAACCTTCTGCTGGTTGCCGCCGGAGAGCGACTTGATCAGCGTGCGTGCGCTAGGCGTTTTCACGCGCATGGAATCAATAACCCATTTGGTATCCTTGCTCATCTTGCGGTTGGAGAGCAGGGCCTTGCCGTAGGCGCGGATATTTGCGATGGTGGAATTGAAGTTGATGCTTGCCAGCGGGAAGATGCCGGTTGCGCGGCGCTCTTCCGTGAGCAGCGCGAAGCCGTTGCGCTGAGCTTCAAATGCAGATGCATTTTCAACAGGCTTGCCATTGAGCGTAATTTCACCGGTTTCGCGGGTGAAATAGCCGAAGATGGTGTTCAGCAGCTCGGTACGGCGGGAGCCAACCAGGCCGGCCACGCCCAGAACTTCGCCCTTGTGCAGTTCAAAGTTTACATTATGGCAGGTGGGCTCATATTTGCCGGTCATGTTCTTAACGGTCATGAGCACATCGCCGGGCGTGTTGGTCTTGGGCGGGAAGCGGTTATCGAAGGAGCGGTTTACCATCAGGCGGATGATTTCATCCGTGGTGAGCTCGGCAGCCGGGCGGGTGGCGACCCACTGGCCGTCGCGCATGATGGTAACATCGTCCGAGATGCGCAGGATTTCATCCATCTTATGGGAGATATAGATGATGCCTACGCCCTGGGCGGTGAGCTTTTCGATGATCTTGAACAGATGCTCTACTTCATTCTCGGTAAGAGAGGAAGTGGGCTCATCGAGCACCAGGATCTTTGCATTATAAGAAACTGCCTTGGCGATTTCGATCATCTGACGCTGGGATACGGAGAGGTTGCCGATGATCGTGCGCGGATTCACATCGATCTCCAGGTCCTTAAACACCGCTTCCGTGTCCTTGAACATCTTTCGGGAATCGACAAATCCGCCCTTCATGGGGAATCTGCCAAGCCATACATTTTCCATTACATTGCGGCGCAGTACCTGGTTCAGCTCCTGGTGAACCATGGCAACGCCGTTATCGAGGGCATTGCGGGGATTGGCAAAGGCTACCTCTTCCCCATTTACCTTGATCGTGCCTTCATCCTTCTTATAGATGCCGAACAGGCACTTCATCAGCGTGGACTTGCCAGCGCCGTTTTCGCCCATCAGGGCGTGCACGGTACCGGGACGCAGCTTCAGCTGCGCGTTGTCCAGGGCCTTAACGCCCGGAAACTGCTTTACGATGCCTTCCATCTCAAGCAGGTAGGTGGATTGCTGCATTCTAATCACCGCACTTTTTCGTATGAATTACTTCTGAAATACACGGAAAGAAGAGGCGCTGAAAGCCTGCGCTTTCAAGCGCCTCCTCCATAGCTAGGTCATAAACCGATTGCTATTAGATCGTTCTAAGGATTGAATTATTCAACCTCGGTGATCTTGGCGTAGGGGATACGTACGGAATAGCCGTCAGCTGCGAGGGCATAATCGGTGCCTTCCAGCCAGGAGCCGGTCTCGAGGTAGTTCAGAGCGATAGCGATGTTGGCATAGCCCATTGCATCGCCGTCCTGCTTAACGGTAGCGGTCATCTTGCCAGCCTTGATGGCGGCCAGAGCTTCGTCAACTGCGTCAACGCCGATAACAACGATGGAAGGATCGCCTTCGTTGCCGGTGTTGTAGCCAAATGCGTTCATGGCGGCGATAACGCCGGTGCCCATCTGGTCGTTGTTGCAGAATACAACTTCGATAGCGCCTTCGGTGGCGGTCCAGGTGGGAGTCATCTTATCGGTTGCCTGAGCAGTATCCCAGTTTGCAACGATTACATACTCTTCCAGAGCGGGCTCGAGCGGAACGCCCTGAGCAACTGCGGTTTCCTCAGAATACTGGGTACGGGCGATTGCTTCGGGGTTGTTGGGCTCGCCCTGGAACTCTACGAACTGAACCTTGCCGTCGCCGTTCTTGTCGATGGAAGCGGGATCAGCTGCCCACATCTCGGCCAGGATTTCGCCCTGCATGTCGCCGGCCTCACGGGGGGTGGTGCCGATGAAGATGGAGCCGGAGTCAACTACTACGGACTGAACGGTCTCAGCAGAGGGCTCCTTGTTGTAGAACAGGAAGGGGATGCCTGCATCCTTGAACATGTCAACCAGCTGCTGGCCGGAAGCAACTTCTGCCAGGTTGATGATGACGAAGTCCGGCTTTTCGCCGATCAGCATGGTGGCCTGCTCTACCTGCTTGGCCATATCGTCAGCTGCGTCGTACATGGTGAGGGCAATCTTGTATTCGCCTTCTTCGTTGATCTCATCAACGGTTTCCTGCATGGCCTGACGTACGGAAGAGCCGTAAGCGTCATCATACTTCCAAACGAGCACGCGGATGTCATACTCTTTGACTTCCTCGGCGAAAGCGCCGACGGTGGACAGGGCCAGCACGAGAGCCAGCAGAACTACCAGGATTTTCTTCATAGTGAAATTCCTCCTTGTATTTTTGTTATTTCAGGAGAATGCTTCTCCAAATAACCGCTGGTGCAGGCGGGAACAGGGCATTGTTCTTCGTTCCGAAAGGAACGAAGAACGGCATATGCCGTTGGCCTGACTTATGAAACTTTACATGTATGAATCGATATCTCGCCATCCATACATATTGTACCTTAATATTCTAGCGCAAATATTTACA
>JAFUPT010000020.1 GCA_017481065.1 Clostridia bacterium
CGGCCGTAGATCACATCATCAAAGCCCGCCTTGCCCTCGGTGGGGATGTTCTGGCGGATTACATAGGGCTCGCCTGCGGCCAGCTTGGCTTCCACCTCTTCCTTGGAGAGATGCAGGCAGTGCTTGTCATATTTGAAGGTTTCGCCCTTGGCCTCGGCCTCGGCGCGGGCCTCGTCCAGGCGCTCCTTGGTGCAGAAGCAATAGTAAGCATGGCCGGATTCCACCAGCTGCTTGGCAAAGGGCATGTAAGTATCCTTGCGTTCAGACTGCACATAGGGGCCGCAGGGGCCGCCCACATCCGGGCCTTCATCGTGGATCAAGCCGGCGGTCTTCAGGGAATTGTAAATCACCTCTACCGCGCCTTCCACTTCGCGCTCCTGGTCGGTATCCTCAATGCGCAGGATGAACTTGCCGCCGGTGCGGCGTGCATACAGATAAGTATAAAGAGCAGTGCGCAGGTTGCCCAGGTGCATATAGCCAGTCGGGCTGGGCGCAAAGCGGGTGCGTACTTCCATGGGAAACACTCCTTTCGATTCGGGGAAGAAGAACGAGGGAAACGTTGGGGGCTGCCAGCCCCATGCCCCTGGCCAAAGGGACAGTGTCCCTTTGGAAACCCCAGTAAGGCACGCTGCGCGTGCCTGAAATAATATTATTTTGCAAATCGTGCCGCCTTCCGGCACGATTTGCATATGCATGGGATTCTCAAGGGTCAATGACCCTTGAGCGGGGTTCTTAGGGGCAGCGCCCCTAAGCGTCCCCCTCCACTCAATCCTCTACCGTGTCAAATGCAAATACCGTGGTGAAATCATACTTCTCGCCGGCGTAGAGCACGCTGTCGGGGAAGTTTTCATGGTTGATGGAATCGGGGGCATACTGGGTTTCCATGCAGAAGCCTTCGAAGCGCTCATACTTGCGGCCGCAGGAGCCGGGGTTGATGCTTTCGAGGCAGCAGCCGGCATAGAGCTGCATGGCGGGCATATCGGTGAACACATCCATCATGCGGCCGCTGTTGGGGGCGGTGACGGAAGCGGCGAAGCGCAGGCCGGCTTCGAAATCATTGATATTGAAGTTGTGGTCCACGCCGTGGCCGGCCTTGAGCTGGTCGTTTTCTTCGGTCTGGGCGATCACATCGCCGAGGCGCACGCCCTCGCGGAAATCAAAGGGAGTGCCGGTCACATCGCGCATTTCGCCGGTGGGAATCAGCTCTGCATCGCCCACGGTGAAGGTATCGGCGTTGATTTCGAAGGTATGGTCCAGCACGGTGCCGCTGCCCTCGCCCTCGAGGTTGAAGTAGGCATGGTTGGTCAGGTTGCACAGGGTATCCTTGTCGGAGACGGCCTCGTAGCGGATGATCAGCTCGTTTTCATCGGTCCAGGTGTAGGTCACCATCACCTTCAGGGTGCCGGGATAGCCTTCCTCGCCGTCCACGGAGATATACTTGAGCACCAGGCTGTCCTCGCAGATGCCTTCCACGGGGGTCACATCCCAGAACTTCTTGTTGAAGCCCACGTTGCCGCCGTGCAGGTGGTTCTTGCCGCCCTCATTCTTGGCGAGGTGCAGCTCCTGGCCCTCAACGGTGCATTCGCCCTTGGCGATGCGGTTGCCCACGCGGCCGATCAGCGCGCCGATATAGCCGCAGAGGGGCTCATAGCCGGATACATCCTTGTAGCCCAGCAGCACATTGCCCAGCTCGCCGTTCTTATCCGGCACATTGATTGCGCGCAGGATGCCGCCGTAGTTGGTGATCTCCACGGAAGCGCCCGCCACGTTGGTCAGGATATACAGGTCGGCCTCGCGGCCATCGGGCAGGAAACCAAAGCTCTTCTTTACAATGCTCATATATGAAACCTCCTGAAAAGAATCGTTATTATCCATTCTTATAATACAACCATTTGCCCGGAATTTCAAGCCCCGGATGCATACTTGACTTTGCTTTGCCGGGAAAGTATAATAGTAGCATATTATACGGTATTTTGGGAGGATTCCGACCTATGTATGCATACAAAACCCGCGGCACCTGCTCCCAGCAGATCCTGATCGACGCGGAAGGCGATACCATCAACAGCGTGCAGTTCATCGGCGGCTGCACCGGCAATACCCAGGGCGTGGCCCGGCTCGCAGCAGGCCGCAAGATTGAAGAAGTGATTTCCCTCTGCAAGGGCATCCAGTGCCGCGCAGGCACCTCCTGCCCCGACCAGCTCGCCACCGCGCTGGAAAAGATGCTGAAGGAGCGCGGGGAATAAGGTAGGCGCTTAGGGGACTCCGTCCCCTAAGAACCCCTGCTTAAGGCTCCGCCTTAAGAATCCGCCAGGGGAAATGATTTCCCCTGGACCCCTCTGCATTGCGCTGCTGCGCAGCGCAGAATAATAATTATATTTCCCAGCACTGCGCAGCAGTGCTTTACCGGGGTTTCCAAAGGGAATCATTCCCTTTGGCAGGGTGCAGGGACAGCGTCCCTGCCGGGGTCTGGGGCAGCGCCCCAGCGCAACCCCTACGTTCCCCCCCTCCACTCGAAAGGAAGATACCCATGAGCGAACGCAAAAAAACGGCGTATACCCCGAATATGGAAACGCCCACAGCCAAGAAAAAGAGCAGCCGCGGCACGCTGGGCCTGGTGCTGAGCTTCCTGCTGCCGCCCATCGGCATCGCGTTTCTATGGCGGCGGGGCGTATTCCGCACCCGGGGCAGGCTGCTGATCACGGCGATTGCCACGCTGGAGATGGCGCTGGTGATCTCCTTCCTGCTGCCCACATCGGAGATTACAACGGTTTCGCCCATGCCGGTGGCCCCGGTATCGGCCACTGTGGCGCCGAACGACGGCGTGGTCACCGCCCTCTCCAATATGGACCAGCTGCTTGCGGAGAAGCAGGCCGCCGAGGCCGCGCTGAACGGCACGCCCGAGCCCGAAAACGAGGACGCCGCCGCCATCGCCCAGCACAATGCCCAGCAGCAGGCGATCCTGCAGACCTATGTATATTCGGTGTTCAACAATGCCAAGCTCTATCATTCCAAGCAGGAATGCGAAACCCAGACCAACCGCCGCACCCTCACCGTGCAGGAGGCCATGAACGAAGGCATGGGCGCATGCCCAAACTGCGATCCGCCGGTGTTCTCCGGCTTCCAATAAGCGGGTTTTGCGGCAAATATTTGTCAGAAATCCCTGCTTTTGGAATTTGACAGTATTTGTCTAACTAAAGTCATAATAATATTCTTGACCTTCACATAGAACCATTTTATCATGTAAAGTAGAATGGTTCTATGTGTTTTTATGTCCATAAAAACAGCGGAAAAAAGTGGGCGGCCGGCGATAAAAAACGGCGCCCGCGACCAAGAGGAGGACATCGCATGTTTTGCTCGAAATGCGGAAAAACGATTCGCCCCGCCGATGAAGTATGCCCGAGCTGTCAGGCCCCCATCGGCGATAACCGCTTCGGCGGCATCCCGTATACTTCCGCGCAGTTCACGATCGCACCCGGCCAGGAAATTCCCAACCACGATTATGCGCCGGTGAATGCCTATACCCGCACCACCTATACCAGCATGGATGAAGCCGCGCAGGATCTGGGCGATGCGGATACCCGCACCACCTACCGCCCCATCTATGATGGCGGCGAATCCACCGAGGATGTGCGCCGCAGCATGCGTGCCGCCATGAATCCCGAGCCGGAGGAGGAAGAGGAAGCCCCCGCAGTGGAGGAATCCCCCATCTTCGCCCCCGTGGAGCCGCTCTCCCAGGCAGCCCAGGATACTCTGGACGCGCTGGACAGCGATCTTGCGCCCGAGGAGACCATCGACCGCAGCATGTTCAAGGCCCAGCCCATCCAGTCCACGGGCCGCGCGGGCATCTCCCGGGATGTGAGCGAATACATCCGCAAGCTGGAGAGCGACCAGACCCGCAAATCCACCGGCCGCCACCGCCGCGCCGCCGCGCCCGTATATGATGATTACCAGGAGCGCAGCGAGGATGATTATGCCGAGTCCTATGGCCAGGAATATTCCGATGAATATGCCGAGAACCGCCGCTATGATGATGGCTATGAAGGCCCCTACGGCGAGGACGGCGCATTCGATGATATGGACGACGCCGATTTCGACGACCGCCGCTATTCCCGCTTTGCGCCCGGCCAGATCATCAAGATCGTGATCGCCATCGTGCTGGTTGCAGCCATCGTGGTGGGCGGCGTGATGTGGATCCGCTATATCCGCGGCAGCGGCAGCTCCGCACCCATCGAGGGCGTTTCCGAAACCCTGTATGAAGAGGGCATCACCCTGATCAAGGCCCACGCCGATTCCGCATATGTAAATGAACTCGTGGCCCTCTATGAGGAAGGCGAGAGCATCCTGCCGGTCTATACCCGCCTCGAATCGGATAAGACCGCCATCTCCGCCCTGCTGCCCGAGGAGCCCGCAGCCAACGACCAGACCTTCATCTCCGCGCTGCAGGCCATCCACGATAACATCTCCAGCGCCATCACCATGGACGCCATGGCCACCGGCTCCGCAGACGCCAACGCCTCCGCCAAGTCCGAGGCCAACTGGCAGATCATCGCCAACAGCATCACCCAGCTGGAGAGCGTGACCAGCGCTGCCGAGCTCACCGCCATCATCAACGGCCAGAAGATCACCGTGCAGGCGGAAACCCCCGCCCCCACGGCCACCCCGGTTGTTTACAACCCGCTCCAGAAGGGCGATAAGAACGACGCCGTTCTCCAGCTGCAGGAGCGCCTCTACCGCCTGGGCTACCTGAATGACGACCGCGACGGCGCATTCGGCGGCAAGACCCAGACCGCGCTCAAGCAGTTCCAGGAGCGCGCCGGCCTCGAAGCCACCGGCATCGCCGACAGCGCCACCCAGACCCTGCTCTTCTCCGATAGCGCGCCCTATGCCGCTGGCGTGGCTTCCCCCACTCCCTCCGCGCAGGCCACCCCTGAACCCCAGGTGATCGAGCCCGTGGGCGATGTGCAGGCCAACCCGGTGGTAAACTAAGTTCATTTTCCCGACCCGATTGAGCGATCTTCATCTGAAGATCGCTCTTTCCAGCACTGGAGGCGAAAACCATGGCCAGACCCATCGTTGCATTGATCTATGATTTCGATCATACTCTCTCCCCCAAGGATATGCAGGAATACACCTTCCTGCCCGATATGAATATCGAACCCAGCGATTTCTGGGGCGCATGCGGCGAATTCACCCGAAAAAACCAAATGGATGGCGTGCTCACCTATCTTTACCTGATGCAGCACATGGCCAAGGGCAATATGCGCCTCACCCGGGATACCCTGCGCCAGCTTGGCAAGAAGGTGGAATTCTTCCCCGGCGTGGAGGATTGGTTCTCCCGCATCCGCAAAATCGGCGATTCCCTGGATGTGGATGTGGAGCACTACATCATCTCCTCCGGCCAGACCGAAATCATCGAAGGCAGCCGCATCGGCCATGAATTCAAGGCCATATTCGCCGCATCCTTCTATTATGATGAAAGCGGCCTGCCCGTGTGGCCCTGCTCGGCAGTAAATTACACCAGCAAAACCCAGTATCTCTTCCGCATCAACAAGGGCATCCTGGACGTGACCAACGATAAGGACCTCAACGCCTTCACCCCCGAATACATGCGCCGCATCCCCTTCTCCAACATGATCTACATCGCCGATGGGCTCACCGATGTGCCCTGCATGAAGATGACCAAGCAGAAGGGCGGCTTCGCCATCGCCGTGCATGAGCCCGGCAAAACCGAGCTCGCCGACGACCTGCTGCTCCAGGGCCGCGCCGATTTCTCCGTGGAAACCGATTATTCCGCCGGCAGTGATATGGAAAATATCGTCACCATGCTCATGCGCCGCATCCGCACCTCCCATGATGTTTCCATGGAACATGCCCTGCAGGTGCAGCGCGCCCATTCCCGCCGCGGCCTCTCCGTGCCGCTGGATATCCCCATGCGCGGCGGCATCGACGGCCAGGGGGACGTGGAGTGACGGGGAAACGGTTTGGGGGGAACGGTTAGGGGGAACGCAAGGGGACGCTGTCCCCTTGACCCCTGCCAAAGGGAATGATTCCCTTTGGAAACCCCTGTATTGCGATGCTTCGCATCGCTGGAAAAATATTATTTGCAAATCGCGCCGCCTTCTGGCGCGATTTGCAATGCATGGGATTCTTAAGGCGGAGCCTTAAGCGGTGTTTCAGGGACAGCGTCCCCTTGCGTTCCCCCTAACCGTTTCCCCGTCACTCCACGTCCCCCTGGCCGTCGATGCCGCCGCGCATGGGGATATC
>JAFUPT010000110.1 GCA_017481065.1 Clostridia bacterium
AATCCAGCGTGCGCATCAGTCCTCTCTGTTACCCTTGAAAATGGTTCGGGGTTCCGTATTTCGCACCGTAAGCCGGTTCCAGCATTCATCGTAGCGGGTTCGGGAATCGGTGATCTCGCAGTCATAGACCGCTTCAAAGCGATCCTCCAGCTGATTGATCATTCCGGAAAGCCGCCTCAGCGCTTCCTTTGTATCCTGGATAACTGCCTCCTTGCAGATGTTCTGCAACAGGTTGTGCATGGAGCGGTGCATCTGAAGCTCGGTGTGATATGGGCGGGCATAGGGCCGCGCAAGCGAATAAAAGCCGTCTTCCGTAAGTTCGATTTCCTTCAGGCGCACATCGTAATACTGGCAGCTATCCAGATTCCCAATGTAAAGGGGGTAGAGAAGCGCGATGGCGTCCACGCCGCTGAGGGAATAATAGCGGATCAGCGAACGGTACATGTGCCTGTACCCCTGGAGCGGGATACAGAAAATCTTGGGGTGAATAATCTGGGGCATGGCATCCTTTCTTTTATGTGGTGATGCAAGATGTCTGCCTACAGCAATTCCAGTGTCTGACGATGTTTGTATTCCTCCACAAGCTCCCGGATTTTCCTGCAGACATCTTCATCGGTCAGGTCGGGAAAATATTCCTCCCGGATGCTTTTTATGAAGTCGGGAGCTTTCTTCTCCCTGAGGGTGCGGGACTGTAAGAGGGCTTTGAAGGCTTCCTCCGTGAGAGTACCCGCAGCATAGAGACTGCGCATTTCTTTCACCTGCGCAATGGAGGGAAAGCATCCGTGTGCCTCATGATAATCTGTGATCCAGCATTGGACTTCGGTATCCAGAAAGGCAATTTCCTGTGCTGTTCCCATCTTCAGGGTACCTGCATCAAGCTGATCCAGCAAGGGACGGTTCAGATAGCTCAGCCGGATGAAGCGATCCACCTGACGCTCGCTGTCGCCGTAATGGGCAGCGATCTGCAGATTGGTGTGCGCTTTCTTCTGCGCAGCAAAGTTCCCCTTGTGGTACAGAACATCCCTCATCATACGATATGCCTTGGCTTTTTCGCTGGGGAGCATCCTGCTGCGGCTCTGAAGATTGGTTTCGAGCATGATCAGGGTTGCGGAATCATCGTTCAGCTCCCGATACAGATATGCCGGGAGGGTCTTGAGTCCGGCAATGCGGGCTGCTTCGCAGCGCCGGTGGCCTGAAATGATCTCATAGCCACCTGTCTTCCGGGATCGGATGATAATGGCTTCATAGACGCCGTTTTTACGGATGCTCTCTGCAAGTGCATCCAGTTCTGCATCGTAATTCACGCGAAATGGGTGATTAAAAAAGGGATGCAGCTCGGAAATCGCAACCATGATGCTTTTGCGCTCCGGCAGCTGTGGAAGCGCCGGAAACTCAGCCGGGACGCTGCAATCCGGTATGTCGCCTTTTATGGGCATAGCGGGCCTTCCCTCCTTTGCAGTATGTTTTTTCAATATGCGCTGTGGAATCCATCAGGATTCCGGGGATTCGTGGTCCTTTCTTTTTCGCAGCAAGCACGTTCGGCAAAAGCAGCTGCCGGAGTGCCTGTGATTCATATTCCATATTCCCCTCCCTGAAATGCAGCCGGAGCATAACCGGCTTGATTTTTATTTGACAGCGGCGGTATGTGCCGCGATGTCAGCATTCTATATTCCGCAGCTGGGTTAGCTATAGAGATCATGGTTGGCCTTTGCGGAATAATAGCTGTTGATGGTGCTCGGTGCATTGAACAGTACGGCCAGCATGTACTTTTTGATGTTGCGCACATGGGATGTATTGTTTTCCAGACATTCAAACACATAGTCAATGTGCATGCTGTTGATACGCAGCAGCTTTTCCTTTACCAGGTCGGCGGGGTATTCCTCGCCGCCTATGGAGATTGTAGGACGGGTTGAGCATAGCGTCTCTGTGATAAGATCCACGATCTCCTCCAGCCGTCCACGGTCGTAACGTTTACTCTTGGCCAGCTGGTAATAAGAGATGTTCTCACACACTTGCCAGCGCCATTCGTCCGGCGGCAGCATTGGATGCGGATTTGATGGATAAGGAATTGCTTCCTGCGTGTTCTCTCTGTTTGTATTTGATCTCTGGATATTTGGTGGATACGTATTATATTGCGTGGGCTTTTCCAATGTTGGGAAACCCAATGTTGGATTTTCCAACGCAGACTTTCCCTGCACTGGCTTATCCTGCGCAGGTTTTTCCAACGCAGGAGAAGCGGACTCAGGGGATCGGGGATGCTCGTATATCACATACTCCGTACCCTTCATTTGTCCCATCTCGTTGCGGATGCGGTTGCGGATGATATAGCCTGCTTTTTCCAGTTCCCGGATCGCTTCGCGGATGGCATCCACTCCCTCCAGGCTGATGGCAGACAGGCCGCGCAGGGAATAATCCCAGTCTTCTGGCAGGGAAAGCAGCACAGACATAAGCCCTTTCGCTTTCAGCGTGAGCCCTCTGTTCTTCAGGTGATGATTGGAAAGCACGGTGTAATCCCTCGTTTTCTCTATTCGAAATACAGCCATATTCTTAGCCTGCCTTTCTGCAAGGCAGACAGCTGCCCCGGTTGGAACGGCTGCTGCCCTGTATTATTCTGCTGCATAGGCTTCTTCGATAACTCTGCTGAGGCTGTTGAGCAATGCGTCAAAATGCGTAATAACCTCCTGCATAAGCATTTCCAGAAGGTCATCAAACAAGCCGAATTCATACAGGTAGGGCGGCGGATCAAAATCATAGACGCTGAAGCACATGACGAGAAACATGTGCATTTTATCGAATCTCCGTGCCTTAAACCATTCCCTGAAATTGCTGCAGACAAGAATCATGTCCATTTCACCATTGCACATTTCTTTCAGCAACGTGGGGATTACGAGCATAGTGTAGATTTTGCATTCACCGACGTTCCGGGGCATTTCATTGCGTAACTTCTGCCTTTGCTTCTCGGAAAGGGATTGCAACTCAGTCAGATTCTGTAAGGTATCGATCATGTTGTTTGTCCTCCTTTGGTTCGTGCAAATGTGTTCTGATCGTTTGGAATGAAAAACGCCTCCTGCTAAGCCAAACGGTGCAAGAGACGTCTATCTTTCCTGATTCTGTTGTTTTCGTTTCTGCCAGCTTTCCAGAAGTTTCAGTATGGTTTCCTCCATCTGTCGCGGTGTATAGGAGCGCGGAAAAAACTTCCGTAGTGTATCGCGTGAGAAAACAACCCTGTCAATGTCATTTTTCTTTTCTTCAGAAAGTATTCCTGTCATGATGTCAGCGGAGAGCCTGCCTTCCTGAGAAAATCGTTTCAGCCGCTGGGCTTGGGACAGGGAGGGTGTTGCCTGCTCACTGTCCATGACCTCAAGCAGCTGCGTCTGTTCTTCAGCGGTCAGATAGGATAATTCAACCGCAGGATTCAAGGCGATTCTTTTATTATCCACCATTTCAAGGATTTCTGGGATGAGGTTCGTAAGGCGGATGTAACGTCTGACTTGGTCTTTGCTGATTCCGGCATCTTCACCAACTTTCTCAACCGATAACTTCTGTGCAACTTGCGTAGAAGTTAGATCTACCCTCGCTCCTTGATGTTTGATAGCATCCAGCTTCATCTTATAAGCAAAAGCCCTCTCACTGGGGAGAAGGCTTTCTCGCTGAATATTGCTGTCAACCATAACGATTACCGCAGCATCATCATCCATTTCACGGACGATGACAGGCATTGTGTCCAGCCCGGCCAGTTCACAGCCCCGCTTACGGCGATGACCAGAAATCAACTCATAGCCGCCTTCGCTGCGTGGACGGGCCAAGGCAGGCACAAGGACGCCGTATTCCCGGATGCTTTCGGCTGTATCGGCCATCTTGTCGTCGTCTCGTACCTTGAATGGATGATCCCTAAATGGGAACAGTTCCGAAAGGGGAATCTCCATGACCTTTTCACGGTCTACATCGGCGCGGGATTCGTCCGTGGCAAACAGGTCATCGTATGACATCAGGCTTAGATTTCTGCCACTGTTTTTCAATCGCCATCACCTCCTGCGTGAGCTTGCGGTATGCTTCTGCAACTTTTCCTTTCGGATCGTAAGCGAAAATGCTTTTGCCTTCTGCACTGATTTCAGCTGCGCGGACAGAGTGTGGTATTTCGGTATCAAACACCTATATCCGGCTTCCGTAGGTGTTTCTCAGCAGGCTGCTGATTTCCTTGCTGAAATTGGTGCGGCTGTTGACCATGGTAAGAAGTATGCCCTCGATTCTGAGCTTCGGATTGATCTGCCTGCGAACCTTTGAAACTGTCTGAAGCAGCTGCTCAAGACCCTTGGCAGATAGATACTGCGCCTGCACCGGGATCAGCACGCTATCAGCAGCGGCAAGAGCGTTGATTGTTAGCATACCGAGCGAGGGCATACAGTCAATCAGAACGTAGTCATATGCCTTCCTGAGCGGCGTCAGATATTGCCGCAGGATGGTTTCTCGGCTCATGGCATTGACCAGAGAAACTTCCATACCAGATAGCTCAATGTTTGCAGGCATGAGAGCTATGCCCTCATCATGGCGCAGGATGCCCAAATCAGAGGAAAAGGGCGTATCCATGAGCACACTGCTCAGTACATCCGAAAGTGTTGCATCCAGAGCATCCGGCTGTTGATAGCCGAGGCTGATGCTCAGGCTTCCCTGAGGATCACTGTCGATCAGCAAAACCTTCTTTCCCTGTTGCGCTAACCCGATTCCAAGATTGGCGCAGGTTGTTGTTTTTCCGACGCCGCCTTTCTGGTTGGCAATTGCAATAACCTTTCCAGACAAAATACCACCTCCATATTCCTTTTGCAAACTCCCAAAATTGAAAAAACGCCCAGCTTAAAATGCTGAGCGTGGTTAACCCATATGAATTTAAGTGTTACGGGGCTGGCCCTGTACAATGTAGCGTAGGGGATTAAAAAATCCTTCAGACAAGGGAGCTTGCACGTTGAAAGCACCGCCTGCAGCAGATCAGAATTCACCCATATTCACCCATTTTTTAGCCCATTTCTACTGGTTAACCCGTAGTTAGCCCTTAAATTCAGGACAAAATGGGGCAAATCAGGA
The DNA here is from genome assembly GCA_017481065.1 of Clostridia bacterium. The sequence continues at coordinate 5,080 of JAFUPT010000110.1, forward strand.
CAAACCCTGACAAAAGGAAAAACCCCGAAAAAACCTTGTGTTTTCGGGGTTTTTGATAACATTAGCGCTTAGAGAACTGGGGTGCGCGACGTGCGGCCTTCAGACCGTACTTCTTACGCTCCTTCATGCGCGGGTCGCGGGTCAGGTAACCGGCCTTCTTGATGGCAGCCTTGTAGCCTTCATCGGCCTTAACCAGAGCGCGAGCGATGCCGTGACGGATAGCACCAGCCTGGCCGGTGAAGCCGCCGCCCTTGCAGTTGACGATAACGTCGAACTTGCCGAGGGTTTCAGTGAGAGTCAGGGGCTGACGAACGACGGTCTTGAGGGTCTCGTAGCCGAAGTACTCTTCGATAGAACGCTTGTTGATGATGATGTTGCCCTCACCGGGGATCAGACGAACGCGAGCGATCGCCTTCTTTCTTCTGCCTACTGCATGGAAGCAAACAGTGTTAGCCATTTTTCGTCCTCCTCCCTAATTACAGCTTCAGAGCTTCGGGCTTCTGAGCCTGATGCTTGTGCTCTGCGCCAGCGTACACGAACAGCTTCTTCAGCATTGCGTAGCCGAGGGGGCCCTTCGGCAGCATGCGACGAACAGCCTCTTCGAAAGCAAAGTCAGCCTTCTTAGCCATCAGACGACGATAGGGGATCTCCTTCAGGCCGCCCGGATAGCCGGTGTGATAACGATACATCTTGTCATCCAGCTTCTTGCCGGTGAAAACCAGCTTATCAGCGTTGATAACGATGATGTAATCGCCGCAATCGCAGTTGGGGGTGAAGGTGGGCTTATGCTTGCCGCGCAGCATGGAAGCAACCTGGGAAGCCAGGCGGCCGAATACCATGCCTTCTGCGTCGATAACGTACCACTTACGTTCGACGGTCTGGTTGTTCGCCATATAAGTACTCACGAGTAATTCCTCCAAATAAGATCAATGCTTTTGCGTGAAGCGGTGTGGTCAGTACCTTTCGCGCATCATGCCTTAAGCTCGGGGCTAGTGAGCGTATTGACACAAGATGTATTATAGCCCATTTCCGCCCGAGATTCAATGAAAAAAGTGCTAATTTATCGCGAAATCGCATAATTTAACAAAAGGCATTTTTCAGCTTTTGCCGTTCTGCGCCTCCCGGATCAGCTCCTCCACGGTCATATCCACCGGGCTCTCCACTTCGGGCACATAATCATCCAGTGTGGGATGATCCGGCTGCGCCTCCTCCATATCCAGCTCCGCCGGGCGCTCAATTTCCTCCGGCGCATCGGCAAACATCGGGTCCGGCTCTTCGGAAGCGCCCAGCTCCGCGCCGCTCAGCGCGGCAATGATGCCATGCACCATCGTCCAGCCCAGCCATGCAAGCAGCGCCACGACAAGCAGCGCCGCGATGAGCTTGATCCATTTCTTCATATTTATCTCCATAAAGGAACCGGCCGCAGCATGCCGCGGCCGGTTCCTATTCATAATCCATATCAGATAACATACTTCTGGATATACGCGGGGACGGAATCGGCCGGCGCGCTCACGGAGATCAGGAAATTGCATTTGTGGTCTGCGGAGAGCTTTTCCAGCTTCTCGAAGAAAACCTGCATATCCGGATCCGCCAGGGGCGTGCGCACGAGCTTCACGAAGGCGTCCATGGCAATCAGGGAAATATCAAAGTTTGCAGAGAGCATGCCGCAGATGAAGCCGAGCATCTCACTGGCGGTGCACTTATGTCCGACCGGATATTCGCTGGCGTCCACAAAGCGGATTTCATGGCGCAGGTCATACATATAGCGCTTATCATCATCGATAAAAATAATATCGCCGTGTTCATTCTTCAAAGATTCATTCACGAGATCAATCAGACGCTTGGTTTTGCCGGTACCCTTATCACCGAGGATAATTTGTATCAACCCAATCATCTCCTTTCTGGTTTCACAGGTGCAATTCCATTATACAACAAATTCCCCGTTTTGGCTAGAGGAAATTAGAAGGATTTCCGGGCATGGAAGTCGAATATTTTGTGCGGTTTTATTTTGGGGAGGAAATACTATGCAGAATTTCAATGACGAAAAAATCCTTGAAAAAAACATTTCCCGCGAGCGGATGTTTGATGGAATCATCCTGCACATCGATCATGTGACCAACGAACTGCCCAACGGCAAGCATGCCAAGCGGGAAATCGCGGTGCATGTGGGCGTGTCCGCAGTGCTCCCGGTGGACGGCGAAGGCAATGTATACCTCGTGCGCCAGTTCCGCGCGCCCATCGACCAGGTGCTGCTGGAGATTCCCGCCGGCAAGCTCGACAGCGTGGATGAGGACCGCCTTCTGGCTGCCAAGCGCGAGCTGGAGGAGGAGACCGGCCTCAAGGCCGGCAGCTGGCTCCACCTCACCGATACCTTCACCACCCCCGGCTTTTCCAACGAGAAGATTTCCCTCTACCTCGCCCGGGACCTGGTCTTCGGCGAAAGCCGCCCGGATGAGGATGAATTCCTGAATGTGGTAAAAATTCCCTTCGAGGAGGCCTTCAACATGGTGATGCGGGATGAGATCCACGACGCCAAGACCCAGGTAGCCCTGTGCATGGCCAAGAACCTGATCTGACGGAGGCGCAGTTACCATGGATATGGATTTCGGCTACATGCCGACGCTGGAGACGCCCCGCCTGCGCCTGCGACGCCTCACTATGCGGGATGCGCAGGATATCTATGACTACGGCCGCGACCCCGTCGTGGCCCGCCATGTGCTCTGGGACGCCTATGCAAACATCGCCGAGGCCCGCAGCTACCTGCGCTTCATGCTGCGCAAATACCGCCTGGGCGAGCCCGCCAGCTGGGGCATTGAATGGAAGGCCAGCGGAAAAATCATCGGCACCATTGGCTTTATGTGGATCCAGCGGGACAACGCCGCCGCCGAGGCCGGCTATTCCCTATCCCGGGCCTACTGGAACCGGGGCATCATGACCGAGGCCCTCTCCGCGCTGATCGAATACGGCTTCTGCACCCTGAACCTCAACCGCATTGAGGCCCAGCATGAGACCGATAACCCCGCTTCCGGCGCAGTGATGCGCAAGTGCGGCATGCTCCACGAGGGCACCCTCCGCCAGCGCATGCTCAACAAGGGGAAATTCGTGGATGTGGAGCTCTACGCCATATTGCGCAAGGATTTTATGCACCTGCTGGGGAGAAATTGAGGGATGACGCTTAAGGGACTCCGTCCCTTAAGAATCCCTGCCAGGGGAAATGATTTCCCCTGGACCCCTCTGCAAAGGCAAATCGCGCCTTCGGCGGCGCGATTCGCAGAATAATTCAATTCAAAAGGCACGCAATGCGTGCCTTTTTTGTACCGGGTCAAGGGATGGCCCGCCCCTTGCAGGTTTCCAAAGGGCAGAGCCCTCTCGGTATCCCCGCCAGCGACGCTGCGCATCACAGAAAAAATTATGAATCCAGTCCGGCAGGAATGGGCTGGATTCATATATTATATTTCCAAATTCAAAAGGCACGCAATGCGTGCCTTTTTCTGAGGGTTCCAAGGGGACTCATTCCCCTTGGCGGGGTCTGGGGCAGCGCCCCAACAGGGTTCCAAGGGACAGCGTCCCTTGGTCGTCACTCCTCCGGATAAACGCCTTCGTAGAGCACCGTGTCTCCCGGTCCGGCAATTTCTCGGATGATGGCCGCAGCATCGCTGCCCTCGCGCACCATGCGCACCGAAGACTTGGGAAATTTCGCGCTCATCAGGCCATCCATAATCTCCCGGGTCGCCTCGGGATCGATCAGGATCACATAATCCGCGCAGCCGCAGATCTGGATACCAAAGGCGTAATTCTTGTTTGCCGGGCCCTTTTCCGGCTCGATGAGCCCGGAAGTGACCAGTATCCGCCGCCCGGGGAACTCCGCCAGCACCCGCAGCGCCTCCAGCGCGGCCTCCGGCAGCTGGTTTTCAGAATCATCGATCACATTCACCTCGCCGGGAACCAGCTGCAGGTGGTGCTTCACGGGCTTCAATTTCTCTGCGCCCCGCGCAATCTCCTCCATGCTCATGCCCAGCCTGCGGGCCACAGCGGCACACAGGGCGAGGTTGCGCACATTGTAGCTGCCCAGCAGGGGAATCTGCATCCATGCGTGGCTGCCATCGGCGCAGGTCAGCTCCAAACGGGTGCCGCGCACGCCGGTCTGTATGTTCCCGGCGCACACATGGAAGCCCTTATCGGGACCGATGCCCGTGCGGAATTTGTTCTCCCGCTTGCACATGTGGTAGAGCCGGTCGCCGAAGCCCGCGTCGGAGCCGAAGAAGGCGTCGCCGTCGTCCGGCAGGGCCTGGATCAGCTCATACTTGGTCTGGGCCGCCTGCTCGAGGGAGCCAAAGGTATCCAGGTGCGCGTCTCCCACACAGGTCAGCACGCCGTACTGCGGCGCAACCAGCTTGGCAATTTCCTTGATTTCGCCCTTCTTCTGCGCGCCCATCTCCGCAATGAACACCTGATGCCCGGATTTCAGCTGCTCGTTCACCACCCGGCTCACGCCCATGGCAGTGGAAAAGCTGGGCGGCGTGGCGAGCACCCGGTATTTTTCGGAGAGGATGGTCTTGAGCATCAGCTTCACATCCGTCTTGCCGAAGCTGCCGGTGATGCCGATGCGGATCAGCCCCTTGTGCGCGGCCAGCTTCTGCCGGGCAGAATTGTAGAAACCCGCATTGATGCGGTTCTCCAGCGGCTGCATGATGCGCGCAGCCAGCGCCACCATGTAATCCGCTGCGGCGAAAATGAAATAGGGCGATAGCTTCAGCAGCGACAGCAACAGCGCGCCCGTGAGATTCAATATGCACAGCATCACCAGCAGGCGGCAGATGCGCCGGGTGACGCCGAAGGGCCTTTTCATCGGTATTGCCCGCCGGGAGAAAAACAGCACCACTGCGGCAAGCGCGAACAGCGCCAGCGAAAGCCAGCTACACAGCGGCGTGCGCACGGCTTCCTTCTGGATCACCAGAGACATCAGCACCGGCAGATACCAGCTCACCAGCGCCGCAACAGCGGCAATCAGCGCATCCGGCAGCAGCAGCCTGTCCGGGTGCTTTTTCAGCGTCTTGCGCAGATCGGCGATCTGGTAGCGCTGCAGCTGCAGATAATGCATGGAAAACACGCCTGCCAACGCGCAGCAGGCGGTGATCACCAGCAAGCGAATTACCGAATAAAGCATTTATTCTTCCTCAACTACCAGCATCGGGTCGTTCTCCGGGTGCGCCTCCGGCATGTGCTCCAGGAACATGATCAGCGCATCCTCACTGTTCTCATAGTAGCGTTTGCGATAGCCCACATCAATGAAGCCCAGCTTGTGGTAGAGATTCTGCGCCGCTTCGTTGCTGCGGCGCACTTCCAGCGTCATCACGCTCATGCCGCTGTCCGCCGCCAGCTGGATCATTGCCCGGGTCACCATCTCGCCATAGCCCATGCCCCGGCGATCGGGATGCACGGCAATATTGGTGATGTGACCCTCGTCCAGTATGAACCATACGCCCGCATAGGCGATGGCCCGGCCGTCCTCGCGCACCACAATGTAGCGCGCGCACTCGTTCTCCTCCACCTCGTGCCAGAAGGATTCCTTCGACCACGGGGTCTTGAAGCAGGCAGTTTCGATCTCATGCACCGCGTCGACGTCCGCCGCAGTCATCAGTCCCACAGTAATTTCAGCCATAGTTGCGATTTCCTTTTCTTCTTTCAGGGAATCCGCTGGGGCTCCGCCCCAGACCCCAGCAGGGACTCTGTCCCTGCACCCTGCCAGGGGAAATGATTTCCCCTAGACCCCTCTGTAAGCAACGCTGCGCGTTGCAAAAATATATCCAGCGACGCGCAGCGTCGCTTACAGGGGTTTCCAAAGGGAATCATTCCCTTTGGTCAGGGGGGCTGGGGGCTCACAGCCCCCAGGCAAACCCTAAGCGTTCTCCTTCTTCAGCCGCGCATTGCGCTCGCGCTCCGCCTGGGGCACGCGCAGGTAAATGGGCGTGAGCAAGTGCGCCTCCATCCATTCGTCCTGCCGGGCCTCTGCGAGAATACAAGCAACATCGGCGCGCAAGTCCCGCATGTTTGCAGGCGCGATCACGGCATCCGGCAGGATTTCCCGGATCTTCCCGGCATGCACCCGCAGGCCGTCGCCGAGGAACACCAGCCGCCGATCCTTCGGCAGCTTATCCAGGAATGCGGACAGCTCAATGGCGTTGTCCTCGAGCACGCGCTCAGGCAGGCCGTTCTTCATATCAAATGCCGCGCAGTACACCTGTCCGCGCCTCGCATCGAGGATGGGGCAGGCAATGCCGTCAAAACCCTGATAGTTCATGGCTAGAACCTCCAGCGCATCCAGGCGGGCGCACATCTTGTTCCACGCATGGGCCAGGCCCTTCGCCGCGCACACGCCGATACGCACGCCGGTGAAGGAGCCGGGACCCGCCACCACAGCAAAGCAATCCACATCCGCACAGGAAAGACCGGCGGCGTGCAGCGCATCATCAAGGGCGGGCATGATGGTCTCCGAATGGGTCAGCCCCTGGTTCATGGCGATCAGGTGGGCGATTCCGCCATCCTTCATCACCGCGGCGCTCGCCAGCGGCCCGGAGGTATCGATGGCTGCGATATTCATAAATCCTTCCTCCATTCCGCAAGGGCTTCCGGGGCAAACCCGGCCACGCCATAATTCTCAATAAAAATGCTGCGCTCATCCATCGAACTGCCGCGCTCGATGCTTACCTCCAGCGCCGGCTCCGGCTCGATATCCGCCATTTCCGGCCATTCCACGATGGCCACGCCGTCACCGCCGATGAATTCATCGAGGCCTGCGGCGTAGAATTCGTCCGGATCGTTCAGGCGGTAAAGATCGAAGTGGTAGAATTTATGCCTGCCCTCGTAGGGAATCAGCAGCGTAAAGGTGGGGCTGGGCATCGCGCCCTGCACGCCCATTCCCCGGGCTACACCCCGGGCAAACACCGATTTACCCGCGCCAAGATCGCCGTGGAGCAGCACGGTATCCCCCGGCTGCAGCATCCCGGCGAGCCTTCCCGCGAAGGCAAGCGTATCTTTTTCAGAAGTCGTTACAAATTTCATGGCAATTCCTCAGGAGGAGCCGGGGAAACGCTGGGGCGCTGCCCCAGGCCCCGCCAAAGGGAATGATTCCCTTTGGAAACCCCTGTAAGCACTGCTGCGCAGTGCTGATCAATATTTTTACGACGCGCAGCGTCGTTTCTGAGGGGGCCAGGGGGGATCATCCCCCTTGGCGGATTCTTAAGGCAGAGCCTTAAGCAGGAGTCCAAAGGACAGCATCCTCTGGCAACCCCCCAGCGCAATTTCCCCCGTCTTACTTAATGCAAACCACGCCCTCGGGACGGATGCTCAGCACGGTGGTGGCGTTCTCGCCGAATACGGCGTTCATGGCGGAGGAATACTTCTCCACCAGGTCATGGGGCACAAATGCCAGAATGGTTCCCGCAAATCCGCCGCCATGGATGCGCCATGCGCCGCGGCCCTTGAGCATGCGGCGGCTCATTTCGAGGGCGAGGGGCATCTCCTGGTTGGAGCTTGCCTCCACATGCAGGTTCTGCAAGAGCTTCCAGCTGCTCTCGCCGGAGCCGATCACGGCTTCAAAGAATGCGGAAAGATCATCGTTCTTGAGGGCATTTGCAGCGTCCACAGCGCGGCGGGTTTCATCCACGAAGTGGAAGGCGCGCAGGATGGCGCGGTCGGAAACCTTGTTCTTGAGCATGGGCAGGGCGGCCTCGAGCTGCTCGGGAGTGATCTTCTCCAGCAGCTTTTCGCCCATCAGCGCGGCCACCTGCTTCATCTCCACCGGGATGGAGGCGTAGGCGTCGGTCAGGTCGCCGTGGTCACCGCCGACGGAAACCACGCATACCGCGTAGCCCTTCACGCCGAAATCATAGTTGATGGCCTCCACATCGGCAATTGCCGGGCCGAAGTCCATGGCCACGAGGCCGCCGACGGCGCTGGCAGACTGGTCCAGCAGGCCGCTGGGCTTGCCGAAGTACACATTCTCGGCATACTGGGAGATGCGGGCATTGAGCTTGGCTTCGATGGTCCAGCCGTTGAACAGGGCGTCGAAGGCGGCCACCAGCATCACCTCGAAGGCTGCGGAGGAAGAGAGGCCGCTGCCCTTGAACACGGTGCTGGTCACCTGCGCATTGAAGCCGCCGGTCACATAACCCAGCTCCTTGAGCTTGGCTGCCACGCCGCGGATCAGGGAAAAGGTGGTGTTCTTTTCATCCTCGCGTACCGCGAGATCGGAAATATCCACGATGAAGGGCTCGTCGTAGCCCTCGGAATAGAGCTTCACGGTGTCGCTGCCGTTGGCGGCGATGGCGGCCACGGTATCCAGGTTCACTGCGGCGGCCAGCACGCGGCCGTTCTGGTGGTCGGTATGGTTGCCCACAACCTCAGTGCGGCCCGGCGCGGAAACGAACATCTCCGGCTCGCAGCCAAAGTGGGCGCGGAAGGCATCCGCCAGCGCGGCGTAGCGCGGCAGCTGGTCCTTGCCGGCGTAGAGTGCGTTCAGGCGATCGGCATTGCGGGAAAATACTGCATTTACATCCATATATAAATCCCTCCGGAACATATTTTTCTGATTTTATTGTAAACCAATTCCGCAAATTACGCAAGAGGAATTCGCGGGAAATCGGAAAACACGCTTGACAGAAAATCCCGTATGCCGGATAATAATAGCAGTACATTTAGGGAGTTGGGTAAATATGACGACTACAATTACCGAATATCTGCATCACCTGCTGGATTTCGCCGAGGAAAAGCTGCTGATCGAGGCGGAGGACAGGGAATATACCTTCAACCGCCTGCTGGAAATTGTTCAGCTGGACGGCCCGGAGTGTGAGCGCCCGGAAAAGAAGCTCTGCCCCGAAACCGCCACCTGCATCCTGGAGCCGCTGATGGACCTGTGCGCCAAAGCCGGCGTATTCCCGGACAGCGGCGAGCAGCGCGATCTCTTTTCCGCCAAGCTCATGGGCGCGCTCACCCCCCATCCCCTCACCGTGCGCGATCGCTTCCAGAAGCTCTACGATTCCAAGGGCCCGGAGGCCGCCACCCAGTATTTCTATGATGTGTGCCGCTACACGGATTATATCCGCGTGGACCGCATCGCAAACAACGTGCGCTTCTTCCGGGATACCCAGTGCGGCGAGCTGGAGATCACCATCAACCTCTCCAAGCCGGAGAAGGATCCCCGTGATATCGCCGCCCAGCGCAACGCCAAGGCCACCGGCTATCCCAAGTGCATGCTCTGTGTGGAAAACCCCGGCTATGCGGGCCGCCCCGGCTTCCCGGCGCGCCAGAACCACCGCGTGGTGCCGCTCACCCTTGCGGGAAATCCCTGGTATTTGCAGTATTCCCCCTACGCCTACTACGATGAGCATTGCATCGTGTTCAACCGGGAGCATGTGCCCATGAAGATCAGCCACGATAGCTTCGTGCGCCTCTTTGACTTCGTGGAGCAGTTCCCCCACTATTTCCTCGGCTCCAACGCGGACCTGCCCATCGTGGGCGGCTCCATCCTGAGCCACGACCATTTCCAGGGCGGCGGCTACACCTTCCCCATGGATCGCGCGGGCGTGCGCACGCCCCTGAACGCGCCCTGCGGCGGCGTGGAGGCATGGGTTTCCGATTGGCCGATGACCTGCATCGTGCTCAAGGGCGAATGCCGGGAGGATGTAATCTCCCTCGCCGACCAGATGCTGGATGCGTGGCGCGGCTATTCCGACCCGGACTGCGGCATCTTTGCCGAGACCGACGGCACGCCCCACAACACCATCACCCCCGTTGCCCGCATGGAGGACGGCAAGTATAAGCTCTACCTCGTGCTGCGCAACAACATTACCACCGTTGAACATCCCCTCGGCGTGTTCCATCCCCACGCGCAGCTGCACCACATCAAGAAGGAAAACATCGGCCTGATCGAGGTTATGGGCCTGTTTATCCTGCCGGGCAGGCTGGTGAAGGAGCTGGCCGGACTGGAGAAGTACCTGACCGGCGAAACCGCCCTCTCCTGCGCCCCCGAAGCGGATTCCCCGCTTGAGAAGCACTATGCATGGGTGCAGGAAATTGCCTCCAAGACCGGCACTTCCCTCAGCTCCGAGGAGGCCGCCGAAGCCCTTCGCGATGGCCTCGCCGCCAAGTGCGCGCTGGTATTGAAGGATGCGGGCGTATACAAGCAGACCCCCGAAGGCGACGCCGGCCTGCTGCGCTTCCTGGAAAGCATCGGCTATTCCAAGAAATAATTCAAAGCAAAACGAAACCCCGACTCTTGATTGAGTCGGGGTTTTTCGATCCATCATCCGATGGAGGTCGGCGGTGCGCAGAACGGGCAGGGCTTGTAGTTCAGATCGAGCACAAACTCCAGGGTCTGCTTGGTGCCGCCGTGCAGTCCTGCATCGCTGCAGCGGGCTGCCTTGTGGTAGTAAAGCATTTCATTATCCAGGTCCACATAGACCGAGGTCTCCGCCGGGGCGGAATACTTCACATCGGAAATTTCATAGGACTCGGAGCCGCCGATGCAGATCGGGCACTCCTCCTTGCCGAGGGCAAGGGCCTTTGCGAAATCGCCGCTGGAAGCGCCGCTGCCAGCACAATCGCGGCTGGTGTGGTAATACTTATCGCTGCCGCTGCTGTACACGGTCTTGCCTGCGGCGCTCGCGCAGCTGGGGCAGGGCTTCTTGGCGTAATTCAGCGCGGTTTCCAGGGTGATGCGGGATGCGCTGTCGCCGGCACAGGTCTTATCCTTATGATAATACTTGCCATTGACGGATGCATACACGTTCACGCCGCTGGTGCCGGACTTGTAGGTATCGCTGGATTCCACGGTCTGGGTCTTGGTCACGCAGTTCGGGCAGGCGTCAAAGCCGTAAGCCAGCGCCTCGGCGCGGCTGCCGCTGGTTGCGCCGTCGCCCGCGCAGCTCTTGCTCAGGTGGTAATACTTGCCGCCCTTCACCGCGTAAACGGTGTCGCGGGCCTCGGAAGCGCACTTGGAGCACGGGGTCTTGCCGTAGTTCAGCGCGGTTTCGAGGGTGATGCGGGAAGCATTCACCATGCCCTGACAATCTTCCTTGGTATGGAAGTGCTGGCTGGTGGAGGTGGCGTAAACCTTCACGCCGCTGGTGCCGGAGCGGTAGGTGTTGCTGGATTCCAGCTTCTCCATGTTCTCCTTCTCGGTCTCGGCGGCGATTTCAGCCTGGGTCTTGCCGCCCATGCAGACGGGGCAGGCGGTCTGGCCCTTCACGAGGGCTTCCTCCAGGGTGCGCTTGGTCATGCCATCCTGGTTCTCGCAGGAGGATTCCTTGTGATAGTACTTGCCGTACTTCATGGAATACACCGTCTTGCTGGCGGTGGAGGCGCAGTCCGGGCATGCGGTCTTGCCGTATTCCAGCGCGGTCTCCAGGGTGATCTGGGATGCGCCGCTCATGCCATTGCAGCTCTTGCGGGTGTGGTAATACTTGCCGGTGGCGGTGGCATACACCTTGGTGCCGCTCTTGTTCTCCTCAGAGGGGAGCTCGGCCACGCTGCCGCCGGTGGTCCAGCACTCAGGACACTTCTCCTTGCCGTAGGCCAGGGCCTCCGCCATGGTGCCCGCGTTGGCATTCTTCATGCCGGAGCAGGTGGCAAAGGAATGGTAGTAAGTTCCCTTTTCAGTTGCGTATACCGTGGTATCCGCGCCGGAGCAGCACTCCGGGCAGGCGGGACGGCCCGCAACCAGCATGCTCTTCAGGGTGTAGCGGCTGGCGTTATCCATGCCGGAGCAGTTTGCATTGGTATGGTAGTAGGTGCCGTTCTTGGTGCCGTAAACATAGATGCCGGATTCATCGGCCTCATCGCCGGCGGCGCCCACGCTCACAGTACCCGTCAGACATTCGGAGCAGCGCTTCTTTCCCAGCACCAGCGCCTCGCCCAGGGTCACCTGGAAGGCGTTTTCCATGCCGGAGCAATTGGAATTGTTGTGGTAGTAGGTACCGCCCTGGGTGCAGAACACCATCGTGCCTGCGGATGCGCAGCAGGTGGGGCAGGCGGTCTTGCCGGCCAGCATGGCTTTCAGCAGGGAGCCGGATACCGCGCCCTTCATGCCGGAGCAGGTGGAGCTGTTGTGGAAGTACTTGCCGTTCTCCGTGGCATACACGGTAATGCCGCTTCGATCGGTGGTGGATGCAGTGGCAAAGCGCAGCGCGCCGTTTGCCAGGGACTGCACCTTGCCTTCGATACAGGCCGGGCATTCCAGCTTGCCCTGCTCGACGGCGGCTTCCTTGGTGATCACGGAGGCATTTTCCATGTTGGAGCAGGTCTGGTCCACATGGTAATACTTGCCGCCGGAGGTTGCATAGTAGGTCTTCTGGTTGGGATAGCACAGCGGGCAGGGCGCCTTGCCGCGGGCCTCGGCCACTTCCTTGGTCACGTTGGAACGGGAAGCATCGGCCTCAATGTTGGCGCAGAGCGCGTTGTTGTGGTAGTAGGTGCCGGTGGCGGTCATCACCACGGTATCCGCACCGGAGATGGTTCCCACGCCGGTATTGGCGTTGAAGCCTGCGATGGGCGTGGCGGATACATCCGGCGCCAGGGCATCCTGGGTGGCGGAGGGATCGGCGCCGAGACCCGTGCCGCCGCTGCCCTCGCCATCCGGGCTCGGAGTTGCAGTGGCAGCCGCCGCGATGGTGGGCGTAGGCGTAGTAATCTCCAGGCTCGGGTTCTTGGTGCGCTCGCTGGAGCCGGAGAAGATCGCGGAGAAGATCAAAATCAGGATCACGATGAACCACACCGCAGATACGCCGGAGAGTATCCAGCGCACCGGGCGCTCGAAGCGGCGGTAGCGCCAGAGCAGGTAGATGCCCAGCGGCGGCAGGATCACCAGCAGCAGGTAGGTTACCCACGCATTTTCATCCACATAGCGCCAGATCGGGCTCTCCTCGGCATAGCCGCCGTCCATGTAATCGCCGGCGTCCTCGTCGGAATAGCGGTCATCGTATTCGCCTTCTTCATCATAATACCCGTCGGCATAGCCATCCTGGTATTCGCCGTCGGCGTATTCATCCTCATATCCATCTCCATAGCCGTCGTCGTAGGGTTCTTCATCGGCATAATCATCCTCGTAGAACTCCTCGTCGGCATAATCATCCGCATATTCCTCGTCATATTCATAGGAACCGCGGCTGGAGCTGTGGAAGCGGCCGGAATATCCCTCGGGCTCGAAGCCATCCTGGGCATAGCCATCCTCATCGAGGTAGCGCTCCTCATCATATTCCGGGGCCTCGCCCTTCTTCTTTCCCAGACCCAGGCGGAAAATCTTGCCCTCGCCAAAGCGGAAGGCGATTCCATCCTCCGATCTGTTGATTTTCAGTTTACCCAACTTATGCGTTGCCATATGTTACCCACCTTTTGTTGTGCACAGTCCTGGGGTGATAATTATAGTCTATGATACAAAGTACCATTACAAGCATACAACAGAACCCCCTAGCTGTCAATCGGCATAAATCGAAAAAAAATAGCCACAATTTTGCGTTTTATGTATCAATTTGCCATAAACTCCTTCATAGAATCGTAATTTCTTGAAATATTATCGAAATACATATAGAAAGCACAGGAAAGTCATAGTTTGCGTAAGGTTTTATGCTATAATCCATGCTATAATAGAATCAGATAATTTTTGGAGGGAAATACAGATGGCAAAATCCAAAAAAGGACTGCGTATCGGCAACTACCGCATTAAGCCGCTGGGACTGGCCGTCCTGGCATTGCTGGTGGTGGCCATCGTGGCAATCATTGCATTCTCGGCTACTTCCGCGTCGGATGGTTCCGGCGGCATCTTCGCCTTCCTGAACCCCACGCCCACTCCCACCCCCACGCCTACCCCCACACCGACTCCCACCCCCACTCCGGAGCCGACGCCCACGCCCCGTCCCACCCCGAGAACGGCAACCATCCGCTCCCTGGGTGAAATCGCCATCCAGGATAACCTGCTGAAGGCGGCGGAAAACGGCGGCAGCTATGATTTCTCTGAAATGTTCACCTACGCCGCCGAGGCCATGGGCAACGCCGATTACACCGTTGCCGATGTGGAAGGCTCCATGGGCGATACCGAGGATTACAACGGCGGCACCCTGATGCGCACGCCCTCCTCCCTGATCGCCGCCCTGAAGGAAAACGGCGTGGATATGCTCAACCTCGCCAACGACCATGCCCTCGACAGCTACTTCGACGGTCTGAAGGCCACCATGCAGAACTGCCGGGACAACGGCATGGAATATATCGGCGCGGCCGGCTCCCTCGTTGAAAAGGAAACCGCCAAGGTGATCAACATCAACGGCATCAACGTGGGCTTCGTGGCCTACACCGAGAGCCTGAACGGCATGGAGGAAAAATCCGACGAAGAGGCCATCAAGTACGGCGTGAACCTGATCCAGAAGAAATCCTCCCCCGAGACCGATATCGCCCTCTGCCGCAGCGCAGGCGCGGATGTGGTCGTGGCCTACATCAACTGGGGCGAGATGTTTAAAACCGAGATCAGCAGCAAGCAGAAGGAACTCGCCCAGAAGCTGGCCGAGGCCGGCGCGGACGCCATCATCGGCTACAACCCCCATGTGATCCAGCCCGCCAGCTGGATTGAACTCACCGATAAGGAAGGCAACGTGACCCACCGCACCCTGTGTCTGGGCGCACCCGGCAACTTCCTCTCCGATGCTTACCAGGATAACACCAACCTCGGCATCATCTTCCAGTTCACCATCCAGGAGAAGGAGGATTACTCCGGCTTCGAAATCGTTTCTCCCAGCTATGTGCCCACCTATGTATGGCGCATCGAGAACGAGGATGGCAGCATCGATTACCGCACCATCGCCGTGGGCCAGTGGCTTGAAACCGCGCCCGAGGGCATGAGCTACGCACAGCACAGCCGCCTCAAGGAGGTATGGGCAGAGGTGCAGAGCAAGATGGGCGGCGAAGTGGCAACTGTAATTTCCAAGTGATGTAGAGGGGAACCAGTTCCCCTCCACCGCCGTCCCTCAGAATTTCGCCGCGTCCTGAAGCGCGCAACGAATTTTTGCAGGGAAGCAATTCCTGGGGAATTGCCCTGTCGCCGGCAACGATTGAAAGCAAACGGCTGTCCGCAGCCAACCCTAGCGACCCCGCAGCCCCGAAGCCCAGCTTCGGGGCTATTTAATAAGTATGAAACTGGAAAAACTCCTGCTTGACTGGTACGATGCAAACGCCCGGGAGCTTCCCTGGCGCGGCACGAAGGACCCCTACCGCATCTGGCTTTCGGAGATCATGCTGCAGCAGACCCGTACCGAGGCCGTGCGCAAGTATTACGCCCGCTTCCTTGCCCGCTTTCCGGATGTGCATGCGCTGGCCGCCGCATCCGAGGACGAGGTGCTCAAGCTCTGGGAGGGCCTGGGTTACTATTCCCGCGCCCGGAACCTGCATGCCGCTGCCAAAGCCGTCTCCCAGGCCGGCGGCGTCTTCCCGGATACCCTAGCTGGCCTGCAGGCCCTGCCCGGCATCGGCCCCTACGCCGCCCGTGCCATCGGCTCCATCGCCTACAATATCTGCGCACCCGCGCTGGACGGCAACCAGATGCGGGTGCTTTCCCGCTGCTTTGCTGCGGAGCGCATCCTGAAAACCCCCTTCGACCTCGAGGCCGAAGCCATGGCCTGCATCAGCCCAACCCGGCCCGGCGATTACAACCAGGCCCTGATGGACCTCGGCTCCGCCATCTGCACGCCGAAGAAGCCCAAGTGCGGCGGCTGCCCCCTCTCACCCGCATGCCGGGCATTCCGGGAGGGCGAACCGGAGCGCTATCCCCTGCGGCCCGCCCCGGTTCCCAAGCGGGAGCTGGACCTGAGCATTCTTCTGGTAGAAACCCCCGATGGAATCTGCATCCGCCGCCGTCCGGCCAAGGGGCTGCTCGGCGGGCTCTGGGAATTCCCCACCCTCGACGGGCATATGGATGAAAGCGAACTGCGCTCCTCCCTTGCGGAGCTGGGTTTTTCTGCCGTCGGGGAAATCCGGCCCCTGCCCGCCGCGAAGCATGTGTTCACCCACCTGATCTGGCGCATGCAGGGCTGGCACATCCGGGCAGAAAAGGCTCCCGGCGATCTCGCCATCGCCAATTCCGAAACCCTCGATACCCTCGCCTTCCCCAGCGCCATACGGGTGTACCGGGAGATTGCCGTGGAAATCCTGCGCTGAGCAATTTTGCATTGCACACTTCCCCATATTATGATAGAATAAGCCCGGAACACCTGTAAACTTTCCATTATTCGAGGTGAAAACTATGCATGCAATCATCAACGGCCGCATCGTGCTGCCGAACCAGATTCTGGAAAATTCCGTTCTCCTTTATGACGAAAAAATCACCGGTTTTGTTCCCGCAAATGAAATCCCTGCGGACGCAGAAATCATCGATGCAAAGGGCAATCTTGTGATCCCCGGCCTCGTGGATATGCACATCCACGGCTACCTCGGCGAGGATGCATCCGACGGCTCCTTTGACGGCATCCGCACCATGGCGGAGGGCGTGACGAAGAACGGCGTGACCAGCTTCCTGCCCACCACCATGACCGTTTCCTACGATGAGCTCCGCGCCGCCTTTGCCCAGATCCGCAAGGGCATGGAGGAATCCAGGAAGAATACCTGGCAGGGCGCGCAGATTCTCGGCGTGAATGCCGAGGGCCCCTTCATCAATCCCTCCAAGAAGGGCGCGCAGGCGGGCGAAAATATCCGTCCCGGCGATGCAGCTTTCCTGCAGGAATACCTCGATATCATCCGCGTTTTCACCATCGCCCCGGAGATGCCCGGCAACATGGATTGTATCCGCGAAATGGCGGGCAAATGCCTGATCTCCATGGGCCACACCGGCGCGACCTACGATGAAGCCGCCGCAGCCATCGAAGCGGGCGTGGGCCATGTCACCCACCTCTTCAACGCCCAGACCCCGCTGATGCACCGCGATCCCGGCGTTGTGGGCGCAGCCCTCACCGATGACCGGGTGTCCACCGAGCTCATCGCCGATGCCTTCCATGTAAACGCCCATCTCTTCCCGCTGGTGGCCCGCATGAAGGGCGATAAGCTGGTGCTCATCACCGACTGCACCCGCGCCGGCGGCCTCGAGGACGGTGAATATACCCTCGGCGGCCAGCCCATCTTCGTAAAGGGCATCGAATGCCGCCTGGCAGACGGCACCATCGCCGGCTCCGTGCTCAAGCTGAACTACGCGATTTACAACCTGCTCAGCAATACCAAGCTCCCCGTCTGGGAAGCCGTGAACGCCGCCAGCCTGAACCCCGCAAAGCGCATCGGCGTGGATGGCTGCAAGGGCTCCATCGAACCCGGCAAGGACGCCGATTTCGCCATTGTGAACGATCGCTTCGATGTGATCGCCACCATCATTGCCGGCCGCACCGTCTATACCGCTTAACTGGAGGTAATTATGAACCTGAAATTCCCCGCCATCCTGGACCCCGGCTTCCAGCCCATGGAGCTGGTTCTCCGGGAGTTTGAAAAGGAAGTGCTCGCTTCCGAGCACCAGAAGCTCTCCATCGCCCTTGAGCGCCACGATGGCTACTGCGAAGCCTTCAGCTTCGATATCTTTGCCGACGGCGTGAACGATGAAAAGAATTTCGCCATCGCCGAGCGCTATGTCAAAACCCTGCTGTGGGTTTTCGGCGGCTGGAAGGTATACATTCACGGCTCCCGCCCGGTCTATGAATTTCTGCGCGCCGCCTACCAGCGGGATGGCCTGCGCCAGTTTGATGTATGGTTCATGGGCGACCGCGTGTATGAGCGCCCCTTCGAGGTGGCCTACGTTGAAAATGCCGCCGATATGCCCAGCACCCGCCACGCCGCATCCGCCGTGGGCCGCCATCTGAAGGGCTGCCGCATCGGCTTTGACGCCGGCGGAAGCGACCGCAAGGTGAGCGCCGTGATCGACGGCGAAACCGTGTATTCCGAGGAAGTCGTCTGGCACCCCAAGACCCAGTCCGATCCCGAATACCACTTCTCCGGCATCATGGAAGCCTTCCGCACCGCCGCATCCCAGATGCCCCGGGTGGATGGCATCGGCGTGAGCACTGCGGGCGTTACCATCGCCAACCGCATGATGGTGGCCGCCCTCTTCATCAAAGTATCCGAGGAGGACTTTGAGCGCCGGGTCAAGAACATCTACCTCGACGCAGCCAGGGAACTGGGCGAAAATATCCCCATCGAGGTTGCCAACGACGGCGATGTAACCGCCCTTGCAGGCGCGATGGATCTCAATGAAAACGGCGTGCTCGGCATCGCCATGGGCACCAGCGAGGCCGGCGGCTACGTCGATCCCAACGGCAACATCACCGGCTGGCTGAACGAGCTGGCCTTCGCCCCCGTCGATTTCAACAGGGAAGCAGCCGTGGATGAATGGAGCGGCGATTACGGCTGCGGCGTGAAATATTTCTCCCAGGATGGCGTGATCAAGCTGGCCCCTGCCGCCGGAATTGATCTGGAGGAATCCCTCACCCCCGCCGAGAAGCTGAAGGTTGTGCAGAAGCTGATGGAGCAGGATGATCCCCGCGCCGCGAAGATCTACGAAACCATCGGCACCTACTTCGGCTATACCCTCGCCTACTACGCCCGTTTCTATGAAATCCGTCACACCCTGATCATGGGCCGCGTCACCAGCGGCAAGGGCGGCGAAATCCTGCTCGCCCGCGCCCGCGAAGTGCTCGAAGGCGAATTCCCCGAGATCGCGGAAAAGATGCAGCTGAACATTCCCAGCGAGGCCAGCCGCCGCGTGGGCCAGTCCATCGCCGCCGCGAGCCTGCCGGAGGACCGGGTGTAACGGGAAGGAGACGCTGGGGTTACGCTGGGGCTCTGCCCCAGACCCTGCCAAATGGGATGATCCCCTTTGGAAACCTCACAAAAAAGGCACGCAATGCGTGCCTTTTATAATTCAAAACCCTGTCCCGCTCCGGGACAGGGTTTTGTACTGGGGATTCTTAAGGGCATCATGCCCTTAAGCAGGGTTCCAAGGGACAGCGTCCCCAAACTCCTGCCCCTCACTTCGCGGCCTTTTCATCCTTGCTCTTCATGAAAATTCCGAGCACGGGTACCAGCACGAAGGCCACGAGGCCGCTGGTGAAGCCGCCGTTGTAGAGGTTGAAGCCGCCGTGGATGGCGGGGATGTTGGTCACCATGCAGTAATGCAGGATGCCCGCGATGATGCCGGCGATGGGGCCGTACTGGCCGGCAACCGGAGCCAGGCCGCTGGCGAAGCATGCGCCAACCACGATGGCCTGGGCATTGATGGCGGTTGCGCCGAAGAGGGAGCCCACGAAGTAACCGATCAGGATCGGGAGCACGTTCAGCGGGGTGGAACCGGCAGCGCAGAAGGCCAGCATGCACCATACCACGCCGAAGGTGGGGCCGGTGAAGGTTGCGCCCACGATATTATAATAAGCCAGGATAAACAGGCCGTAGATGCCAAAGTTGATTGCGGTTGCACCGATGCCGTACTTGGCGGTGAAATCCGCCTTGTAGCCGGAATCGAGCACCAGCTTGCCGTAGCCCTTGAAGCCGCCGTTCAGGATAAGGCCGAATACCAGGCAGAGCACGAAGCAGATGATGGCGAAGGTATTGCAGAAGGCCGCATTGCCGCTGCCGAGGGTGGCGGCGATGGCGGGAGCCTCGTAGCCGAGGGCCTTGTACATGATGGCAAAGATCAGCATGCACAGGAAGCCTGCGGCGGGGCCGGCATTGTAGAGGTCAAAGCCCTTGTGGAACACTGCGGACTGGGCGCAGAGGGCGGGCATTGCAATGCCCACAACCACGCCGATCACGATGGCCAGCACCACGCCCAGCAGGGTGACGCCGTGCACCTCGGTGTTCGGATAGCGCCAGAGCACCTCGCTCACCAGCGGAGCCAGGGCCGTGGAGAACATGGCGAAATTGATGTTCTTGGCGAAGGGCTGCTTCTTGATCAGGGAATAAACAACGGTACCCAGGATGAAGGGCAGGATGTTCAGCAGGTTGATGCCGAAGAAGCTGAATCCGATGGTCAGGAAATAGGCCGCCACCGTGCCGCCTGCGGCAACAGCGCCGGGGAGGAACATCAGCGCGCAGCAGACCGCGCCAACCGCGAAAGCGTTGAACATTGCGCCGGAAATGCTGCCGATCTCAATGAAGAAATAGTCCTTGGTCAGCAGAGAGGGCTTGGAAATGATGCGCCAGAAGCCTGCGAACATTTCGCTGCGGTCCGGTGCGCAGATCGCGCCGATCAGGAAGGCCAGCGTGAATGCGGAAAGCATGTACTTCAGGATGTTGCTGCTGCTCTGCTTGCGAAGTTTCTCGATGGACATGATGATTCCTCCAATCAATCTACCGTGAAAAAACAGGGAAATAGCCAAAATTGGGTAAAGAGAATCCACCCGCCACCGTTTGACGGGCGGATTCAACAGTTAAATTATGCCAGGGTGCGTGCAGCGGCCTCTACTACATGGCCGATCAGCACGGAAGTGGTAACGGAGCCTACGCCGCCCGGAACGGGGGTGATGGCCTCGACGATGGGCTCAACCTCATCGAACTTGGCGTCGCCGGCGATGGCGCCCTTGGTGCCGCGGGCATTGATCTTCTCAGCATCCCAGTTGATGGAAACATCGATCACGATCTGGCCGGGGCGCACGAAATCCTTGGTCAGGCTGTTCAGCACGCCGGCTGCGGTCACCAGGATGTCCGCATTGCGAGCGATCTCGGCGGTGTTCACGGTGCGGGTGTGGCAGATGGTCACGGTGGCGTTCTTCTTCATCAGCATCATGGCTGCGGGCTTGCCGACAACCAGGCTGCGGCCGATGACCACTGCGTTCTTGCCCTTGCAATCGATGCCGTAGTGATCCAGGATCTCCATGCATGCCTTGGGGGTGCAGGGCGGGAAGCCGAGGTCGGTGCGATCCTCGAATACGCCTGCGTTGGAGAGGTCGGTCATGCAGTCAACGTCCTTCTTGGGATCGAGCTTATTGCAGATTTCGTTCTGGTCTGCCTTCAGATGCTTAGGCAGGGGACGGAACATCAGCACGCCGTGGATGGTATCGTTGGCATTGAGTTCTTCGATCTTGGCGATCAGCTCTTCCTTGGATACATCCTCGGGCAGCACGAACTTCTCAACCTCAACGCCGATCAGCTCAGCGCGGGCAACTGCGCCCTTCTCATAGGACAGGTCGGACGGATTCTCGCCGCAGCGAAGGATGCCCAGCTTCGGGGTAACGCCCTTGGCCTTCAGCTCTTCCACCTGTGCCTGCAGCTTTGCGTTCAGAGCCGCGGTAACTTCCTTGCCCAGTAACTGCTTTGCCATTCTATTATTCCTCCGTAATTTGTCTCGATTAGAAGAAGTTTGCGCGCACTTCTTCGAAGATCTTGTCTGCCATTGCGCAGTACTTGTCCAGCATGCCGTTGGCCTTGGCGTTCATTTCCTCGGCAACCTCGCGGTTCTTGAGGCTCTTGGTGTTGATGAACACGTTCAGGCTTGCAGCCTGCAGGGCGGCCTTGCAGCAAACTGCGCCGCAGCCTGCATCAGAAACGGCCAGGCGGGAGCCCTTGGCGGCGAAAACAGCGATATAATCGATGGCCTCGCAGCACAGCTCCATGATCTTCATGGGCGTGGAGCAGGCGATGATGGTGGCCTCTTCCATAACCTTGTCGCGGTTGGGATCATCCTTCGGGATGCCGTAGGCCTTGGCCAGGGGCAGGAAGTTCACTTCGTCCGCCTCAACCTGGTCCAGCAGCTGCTTCTGCAGCTCGTCGCACTTTGCCTTGAGGGCGATGATTTCATCCTGAACATCGGCATACTTCTTCTTGCCGACGGTGAGGGAGCCCACCATGTTGCCAAGGGCGGTGCCGATTGCGCCAACGAGGGCTGCTGCGCCGCCGCCGCCCGGTGCGGGAGCGTCGGAAGCCAGCACGGAAACAAATTCACGGCAGGATGCCAGGGTCATATCCATAGTAATCTACTCCTTTCGGGGTATCATCAATATACTGGAAAAATGGGTGACATTGCTGCCACCCATATATTAGGATTTTATAAGTACGTTTGCACCCATAAAGGGTAAGTCCGCGCAAGGAGGCGACGCTATGGCGAGACGGATTTCAGCCAGATCGCGCATGGAGACTTCGACGGAATAGCAGCGCTATTTCTAGAAGGCGGCGTGCGCGAGGTGGCGAAATGCGGCCGCCAGAGCTAAGCCGGTGTTGTGCGGAATTGCCCGCTCTTAGAACAGGCCGGAAACCTTGCCGGTTTCTACGTCAACGTCTACGCGACGATATGCCGGGTCGGCTGCGGTGCCGGGCATCATGGAGATGGTGCCAGCCATGGGGCACAGGAACTTGGCTCCGCCGTACTCCAGAATATCGCGGATGGTCAGCTTCCAGCCGGTCGGAACGCCCTTCTTGGTCGGGTCGTCAGACAGGGACAGGTGGGTCTTAACCATCATGGTGCAGTAGTCGGCATACTTGGGATCG
>JAFUPT010000111.1 GCA_017481065.1 Clostridia bacterium
ACTGGCTGACGCGCTGGGAACTGTAAATTGCAAAATGCCTGCACAGTTCTGATTTCAGATCAGGATTGTGCAGGTTTATTGATTTTCTTTGAATAAAAAACTATAAAAATCTGAAGAACACTCTTGACAAAAGTTGTTACAGGGGAGGCTTTTGGTTCTATCCAATAAAAATTCAAGGCACGCAAAGCGTGCCTTTTTCTGCCGGGTCCAGGGGGAGGCTCTCCTCCTGGCAGGGGTTTGGGGACAGCGTCCCCAGCAGGTTCCCACAGCAGCGCCCCAGGAAATCAATCCTCCAGAATTTTTCCATCGAGGGAAATGGTTACCACGCGCCAGGGAATGAACTTTCCGCTGGCTTGCAGGGCGCGCTTGGCGGCAAACTCCAGGCCGCCGCAGCAGGGCACCTCCATGCGCACGATGGTGACGCTCTTGATATTGTTGTTTGCGATGATCTGGGTGAGCTTTTCGGAATAATCCACGGAATCCAGCTTCGGGCAGCCCACGAGGGTGACGCGGTTGCGGATGAATTCTTCATGGAAGTTGGCGTAGGCATAGGCGGTGCAATCCGCAGCGATGAGCAGGTTTGCGCCGTCGAAATAGGGAGCGTTCACCGGCACCAGCTTGATCTGCACCGGCCAGTGGGACAGGCGGCTCACGGCGGGGGCTGCGGCAGCGGGAGCCGTGCAGGCATTTTCCCGCTGGATCACCTTGGAATTGCTGCCGGGGCAGCCGCAGGGCAGCGGAGCCTTGTTTGCTTCCTTCTCCGCCTTGGCGCGCAGCACGGCGGCTTCATCATAGGCGGGAGCTTCGCGCTCCTCGAAGGTGATGGCCCCGGTGGGGCAGGCGGGCAGGCAATCGCCCAGGCCATCGCAGTAGTCCTCGCGCATCAGCCTGGCCTTTCCATTCACCATGCCGATGGCTCCCTCATGGCAGGCAGCCGCACATGCGCCGCAGCCATTGCACTTTTCTTCATCAATTTTGATAATTTTGCGGATCATGCGATTTCCTCCTCTTTCTCAGCAAAGAACTTTTCCCGGGCCCGCGCCTTCTGGGCGGCGGCGATTTCCATCATGTGTTCATACATTTCATCGCCCACGCATTTGCGGGCATATTTGCACCACTGTACGCAGCTGAGCGCATCGTTATAGGCCACGAAGCCGCAATGTTCGCAGGCCACCTGCGTATCGGTGGAAAAAATTTCTATCGTCGCGCCGCACTGCGGGCAGCACTTTTCCTCGATGGTGGGCGTGCGGGGCTTTCCCTGGCAGCTATCCATAATCATATATTTTTTCCTCCCATTTTCTCTATCTCAAAAGTCGCTCTTGACTTTACGAGCTCAGTTTACTATACTTAGCGTGAAAAGTATGTTGGAAATCCAACAAAGGGAGCCGAAAAATGAAAAAATATTTGAGCGTGCTGAAGCAATGCCCGCTCTTTGCAGGCATCGAGGCGGAGAACATACCCGCCATGCTGGGCTGCATCGGCGGCAGGGTTTATGAATATGGGAAGAATGAAACCATCTTCATGGAGGGCGACCCGGCCACGCAGGTGGGCGTGGTGCTCAGCGGCGCGGTGCAGATTATCCGGGAGGATTTCTACGGCAAGCGCAGCATCATGGGCTCGGTGCACCCGGGCCAGCTCTTTGGCGAGAGCTTTGCCTGCGCGGAGATTGAAAGGATGCCCGTGAGCGTGATCGCCACGGAGAAGAGCGAAATCATGCGCATTGACTGCCGGCGCATCACCATGTCCTGCTCCAACGCCTGCGCCTTCCACAGCAGGATGATACTGAACCTGCTGGGCGTGGTGGCGGCCAAAAACCTGATGCTGAACCAGAAGATAGAAATTATGTCCCAGCGCAGCACCAAGGAAAAGCTGATGACCTACCTGCTGGATCAGGCCAAGCGGCACAAATCCAGCGAATTCACCATCCCCTTTGACCGGCAGAGTCTGGCGGACTACCTCGGCGTGGAGCGCAGCGCGCTCTCTGCGGAGATCAGCAAGCTGCGCGGCGAGGGCATACTGGAGACGAACCGCAGCTATTTCAAGCTGCTATAATGGAGAAAAACATGCCGAATATCATTGAAATCCTTGATTTTGCCGCGCCGGAGCTGGATATCTACGCCCGGCTCACTGAAGCGCAGCTGAAAAACAAGCAAAACCCGGAAAAGGGGCTGTTCATCGCCGAGAGCTTGAAGGTGATCGGCCATGCGCTGGACGCGGGCTACGAGCCGGTTTCCCTGCTGATGGAGAGAAAGCACATCTCCGGCCAGGCCGCCGGGATCATCTCCCGCTGCGGGGAGATTCCCGTGTACACCGGGGAGAGCGACCTGCTCGCCCGGCTCACCGGCTTCCAGCTCACCCGGGGCATACTCTGCGCCATGCGCCGCCCGGCCCTGCCGAGCCCGGAGGAGGTGCTCGCCAATGCCCGCCGGGTGGCCGTGCTGGAGGGCGTGGTAGACCCCACCAATGTGGGCGCGATCTTCCGCTCCGCCGCCGCGCTGAACATGGACGCGGTGCTGGTGAACCCCACATGCTGCGATCCGCTGCACCGCCGCGCCGTTCGCGTGAGCATGGGCACGGTATTCCAGATTCCCTGGACCCGCATCGGTGAAGCCGCCGGGGACTGGCCGGAGCAGGGCATGACGAAACTAAAGCAGCTCGGCTTCAAGACCGCCGCCATGGCCCTGAGCGATGATTCCGTATCCATCGATAATCCCCAGCTGATGGCGGAAGGCAAGCTGGCCATCGTGCTCGGCACCGAAGGAGACGGCCTCTCCCCCGCCACCATCGCCGGCTGCGATTACACGGTATGCATTCCCATGTCCCATGGCGTGGATTCCCTGAACGTGGCCGCCGCCAGCGCCGTGGCATTCTGGCAGCTTGGTCATTGAACGCCTGCGGATTCTGCATATTAAAAGCCCGATGCTTTCGCATCGGGCTTTATTTCATATAACCTTCTTTCCCCTTACAAACTTCCCGCGCACGCCATTGTGGTCGGCGGCGAGGTACACCGCGCGCTCGAGGCGTTCGTGGATGGTGAGGGGCTGGGGATGCACGAGGCTGCTGTCGTCGATCACCACGGCGTCAAACTCATAGCCGTCCTCAAAGCTGCCCACCTTGCCGAAGAATTCTCCGCCGCCCTTGGTGGCGAGGTAGAAGGCCTCGTCGAAGGTGAGGGGCTTGGCGCCCTGGTCGCAGAGCCGCCAGTAGAGCTTGGACACCTGGATGGCATCGGTGATGGCCCGGAAGAGGGATTCGGTCTGGCCGCCGGCCACATCGCTGCCCACGCCCAGCTTCATGCCCATATCCAGGTATTTGCGCATGGGCGCGATACCGGAGCACACATTCATATTGGAGGCCGGGCAGTGCACGATGAACACATCCTGCTTCTTCATCATTTCCAGCTCCGCATCGCAGGAATAGATGCAGTGGGCCATCAGGGTCTTCACAGCCTTCCCGGCGTTGCTGCCGAAGAGGCCGTATTGATCATATGCCTGGCCATAGAACTCCGTTTCGGGGAAGAGCTCCCGCACGAACTGAATCTCGCCCAGGTTCTCCGAGAGGTGGGACTGCACGGCGGTTCCATGCCTCGCCTGAATCTCGCCCAGCTTTTTGAGCAGCTCCCGGGAGCAGGAGGGAATGAAGCGGGGCGTGATCACCGGCAAGGTGTTTTCATACTTGCCCGCCGTTTCGCAAATCCACTTCTCCGTCTCGGCGGCGGATTCTTCCGCGCTGGGTTCCCGCAGGATATCCGGGGCCTCGGAATCCATGTTCACCTTGCCCACATAGCTCACCAGCCCGGCTTCTTCCATCATGTCCATCAGCAGTTCGGTGGCCTCGCGATGGCGGCTGGCGAAGATGCAGGCGCGGGTGGTGGCGCTCTTTTTCATATTATCGGCAAACATGCCGTAGGCCAGGCGGGCATAATCGAGATCGGCGTACTTCGCCTCCTCCGGGAAGGCATGCACCTGCAGCCAGTCCATCAGCTCCAGATCCATGCCGAGGCCGCGGTAGCTGTACTGCGGAGCATGGATGTGCAGATCCACCAGGCCGGGAATGATCAGCTGGTCGCCGTAATCATGCACAGGCAGGGCGGCATATTCCGCCGGAAGCGCGGCATAGATGCCGCGGCAAATTCCATCCACGCACACGGCATAGCCGCCTTCGATGGTTTCGATGCGGTTTTTCTCCGCGCTGTAACAGATATTTCCGCGCAGGGCAAAGTTTTTCATGCATTTACCTCCAAATGATCAGATCGCCACGCCGCAGAGCTTCAGCACCCAGCAGATCAGGATGGGCAGGAAGATGGCGGGCAGGTAATCCGCGGTTTTGGTCTTGCGCAGGCCCATCAGATTCATGGCGATGGCCAGCAGGATGAGGGAGCCCACGCAGTTTACCATGGGCAGGGCATTGATGCTGTTCAGGAAGGGCTGGATGGCGGAGGCCAGCAGCGTGAGCCCGCCCTGGAACAGGAGCACAAAGCCTGCGGAAGCCATTACGGACACGCCGTAGGTGACGGACAGGCAGGTGGACGAAACAAAGTCCAGCAGAGATTTGATCAGCAGCGTGGTATGGCAATTCAGGTCCAGGCCGCCGGGGCCGTTCTGCGCGCCCTCGAAGGAGCCCAGGATGGTCATCGATCCGATGCAGAAGAGCAGGCAGGCGGTCACGAAGCCTGCGGCAGGATTGGCCACATCCGCGCCGCTGCCGGTCTTTTTCACCAGCTTATCGCCGAGGGAATTGATGCGGTCATCAATGCGCAGCAGATAGCCGACCAGCAGGCCCAGCACCATGCTGGCCACCACCACGATGGCCTGCGCGCCGCTCTGAACGCCGATCAGGCCGGAAGCAGCGGCAAACACCGTGCACAGGCCCAGGCAGGTCATCATCGTATCGGGCAGGGGTTCGCGCAGGGATTTCTTTCCATTTTTGCTGCGGCTGCGCAGGGCGAGGCCGATGCTGCTGCCCATGATTACCGTGAGTACATTTACAAAGGTTCCGAAGTATTTCCACATAATTATGCGCCTCCAGTGAATAATTCTATGATATCATCCCGGTATTAAAAACACAAGATTCCCGCAGGAATTCTTAGCCTTCTCTGCATCGTGCGAAAAATATATCGCAACGAATTGACAAGCTGCCGAAACTTTGTTATATTAGATTTGAAGGAAACTGCTTTTACATCGCAAACAATTCTATATTATAAAGGAGAAAACCAAATGAGCAAAGTGGCATTGATCGGCGCAGGCAGCATGGTGTTTACCAAGCAATTCCTGAATGACATGTTCAACACCCCCTGCATGGCGGGCAGCACCTACGCACTGATGGGTCCCACCCTGTGGAAGCTGGAGAAGATGAAGCAGTACGCGGACCAGATCATCGAAAAGAACAACATCGACGCCCACATTTATTGCACCACCGACCGCCGCGACGCCCTGAAGGACGCGGATTTCGTAATCCTCACCTTCCTGATCGGCGGCAACGCGGCCTATGCCCATGATATCGAAATTCCCATGAAATACGGCGTTGACCAGTGCATCGGCGATTCCATGGGCCCCGGCGGCGTATTCCGCGTGCTGCGCACCGCGCCGGTGATGATGGATATCTGGAAGGATATGCAGGAGCTCTGCCCCAACGCATATGTTCTCAACTATGTAAATCCCATGGGCGCGGTTTGCACCACCCTGGCCCGCGCCACCGGCATGAAATATGTGGGCCTGTGCCACGGCGTGCAGACCACCATGGACCTGATCTCCGGCTACACCGGCTATCCCAAGGATGAGATCGACTTCACCAACGGCGGCATCAACCATATGAACTGGTTCCTTACCCTCAAGCACAAGGGCAAGGATATCTATCCCATCCTGAAGGAAAACATGGAAAAGCCCGAATACTACAAGAATGAAAAGGTTCGCGGCGAAGTGATGCGCCAGTGCGGCTATTTCATGACCGAATCCACCGGCCACCTCTCCGAATACCTGCCCTGGTTCAGAAGCTCCGAGCGCGCCCTCAAGCGCTACTGCGATGAGCCTATGTTCGGTGGCGAGCATGCGGCATACCTGAAATTTGCCCGCATGATCCAGGAAAAGTTCAAGAATACCGATGTGCTCTCCATTGAATCCGGCGAGCTGGAACCCCGCTCCAAGGAATACTGCTCCTTCATCATCGAGGCCATCGTCACCGGCAAGCCCTTCCGCTTCAGCGGCAACGTATCCAACGCCGGCGGCTACATTGAAAACCTGCCCCGCGATGCAACGGTCGAGGTGCCCGTATATGCCGACCAGTATGGCTTCCATCCCACCCATGTGGGCAAGCTGCCGATGCACCTGGCCGCAATGAACCAGTCCAACCTCACCACCCAGAGCCTCGCCGCGCAGGCTGCCATCGATGGCGATCCCGAGCTGGCCTTCTGGGCAATCGCCATGGATCCCCTCACCTGCACCCAGGTCACCCTGAACGAATGCCGCGAGATGGTTGCCGAGATGTTTGAAGCCCAGGCCCAGTGGCTGCCGCAGTTCGAGGGCAAGATGATCAAGCGCCTGAAGGACATCGAAATCCCCGAAGGCACTGTACCCGTACCCGTACCCGAAGACCCGGCCCTCGCCATCAACGGCCGCTTCGGCAAGCTGGCGAACGACTGACGGAGGGAGAAGGCGATCAGGGGACTCCGGCCCCTGAAACCCCTGCCAGGGGAAATGATTTCCCCTGGACCCCTCTGAAAAAGGCACACATTCGTGTGCCTTTAATAAATAAAACATCGACCCCGCTCCGGGGTCGATGTTTTTTGCATGGGATTCTTAAGGGACAATGTCCCTTAAGCAGGATGCAGGGACAGCGTCCCTGCATGGGTTCCACGGGACAGCGTCCCTTGGCGTCTCCCCCCATTTTCTTGTCATATTCTGCCGCGATTGTGAATATATTTTATAATATAGATATTTATTTCGAAATTATTACAAAGTGATTGAATTCCGAAATAAAGAGTGGTATAATATTCCAAGATAGAAGGGAGGTTGGTGCGTATGCGGAAGATGATCGCGGCTGCTGTGCTGCTTGCGCTGCTGGTGTGCGCGCTGGTTCCCTCCGTGAGCTTCACCGAAGACAGGGACACCATCCTGCTGGCGCGCACGATTTATGCGCTGGGCAAGGCGGAAAGCTATGAAACCAAGCTGGCCCTGGGCACGGTGGTGATGAACCGGCTGGAAAACAATTGGTTCGCCGACAGCCTGGGAGAAGTGCTCCGCGACCAGCAGCAGTTCCCCTCCGGCAGCCGCTACGATGACGACAGCCTGCGTGCCGCCCATGAGGTGCTCTCCGGCAAGCGCACGCTGGATTCCAGCGCCCTGTATTACCAGAGCGCCGATGCAAGCCGCAGCTGGGGCAGCGAAAACCGAGTGGACAGCGTAGGCGGCTACAACTTCTACTCCGAAAGCGGCAACGTGTGAGGGTGAGTCCAAGGAACGCTGTCGCCAAATCCCCGTAAGCGATGCTTCGCATCGCAGGAATATTTTAAAAAATCGATCCCGATCCGGGATCGATTTTTTATTCTGAGGGGTCCAGGGGAAATCATTTCCCCTGGTGGGGTTCTTAGGGGCAACACCCCTAAGCAGGGTGCAGGAACAGCATCCATGCCGTGGTCAGGGGCAGCGCCCCAGCATCCCCCGGCGGCTCATCCACCAATTGTCCGGGTGTAAATCGCGCCGGGAACCTCGGACGCCGCGCTGCGGGCGGCTTCCTCGGTATCAAAGGCGGCAAATACGGTGGAACCGCTGCCGGTCATGCGGGCAAAACCCGCGCCGAGGCTGCGGAAGCGGTTCAGAATTTCGCCGATCTCCGGCATGAGGGAGATGGCCGGGGCCTCGAGTCCATTCTGGGAGAGCCGCTGGGCTTCGGCGAGCTTTCCGGCATTCAGGGCGGCGGCGAGGGCATCGCCATCCAGCTGGGTCATGGGATAGCCGCCGGCATTCCACGCCTGGAAAACCGCCGGGGTGGAGAGCCCGCCGCCGGGAGTGACCATGGCGAGATGGATTGCCGGGGAATTTTCGTAGGGCTCGACAATTTCGCCGATGCCCCGCACCCGGCAAAGCCCGGGATGCATGCAGTAAGGCACATCCGCGCCCAGCTTTTCGCCGATGCGCATCAAGGTATGCAGCGGCAGGCGCAGATTCCACAGCCGGTTCAGCGCCAGGAGGGTGGCCGCGCAATCCGCACTGCCGCCGCCGAGGCCCGCCCGGGAAGGAATATTCTTCTTCAAAGTGATCCGCGCGCCCTTTCGGCAGCCGAGGGCATCGTTCAGCGCATTCGCTGCCCGGAGCACGAGGTTGTTGCCGCCGGAGGGCACATGCCTTCCATCCGCCTGCAGGGTGAGCCAGCGCGCGGGTTCAAAGCTCAGCTCATCGCTGAGCTCGATGCGCTGCATCAGCATGTCCAGCTCGTGGTAGCCGTTGTCCCGCTCGCCGCAGATGGCCAGCGACCAGTTGATCTTCGCGTATGCGTGTATGGTGAGTTTCATATCAGATGGATTCGATGATGGGCAGCTGGTGCACCACATCGTTCCTTCCGCTGAGAATCAGGATGAGGATGAGCGCGATGGCCGCTGCCAGCACGATTACAGCAACGGCAATCTTTCCGCCGCGCTTCTTCTTTGCCCTGCGGCGGGATTTGCTCTGGCGGGCTGCTTCCGGCGCGGGACGGCGAGTATAGCTGTCTCCCCCATCGCGCATGGAGGGCCGCTTGTTCTCCTCATAGCCCACGCGGGAGCGGTAGCTGCCCGCAGGCTGGCTGCGGTAGGAGCCGGTGGGGCGCCGGCGGGACGCATCCTGGGAATTGCCGAAGCGGCCTTCATAGGCGCTTCTGCCGGGCTGCTGTCTGTTCATGAGATCAGCTCCTCTGTAAGGATAGGTTCTTAGTCGGCCTCAAAGTCGTCCGGGGCTTCGTCGGAGTCATCCTGCACGGGGGCAGGCGCGGGCTTCACGGGAGCCGCGGGCGCGGGCGTTCCATCATAATTATGGCCGCAGACATCGCAGAAGCGGTCTCCATCCTTCTTCATCGCGCCGCATTCCGGGCAGTAGCACACATTTTCCACAGCGGGCGCGCTTTCCGTCTCAGGGGCAGGTTCCGGCATGCGGCGGCCGCAAGCGGAGCAGAATTTGGCGTCCTTCGCGGCCACAGCGCCGCAGGCGGGGCAGCGGTTCTGGTTGCGGATCTGCAGCTTCTGGCGCTCGAGGGTTTCCAGGCGCTCCCGCAGCTCCAGCGCCTTTTCGCAGAGCGGGGCTATTTCCTGAATGTTCCCGCCCTTGCTATCCACATAGAGGCGGCCGATCTGCTCGTAGATATCGGCCAGTTCATTTGCGATGGAGCGGCTCTCGCTGGCGATGCGGCCGATTTCCACGCCGTCCTTGGTCTTGTTGCTTACGGACTGCGCCGCGCTGGCGAACAGTTCCTTGAAATCATTGAAAAATGCCATGCTGTTTCCCTCCTGTTCGGGGCAGTTTTATTTATCCTGCGGCGAATGCCGCTTCTGTATCCAACGGTAAATCAACAGGCCCGCGCCGCTGACAGCCAGGCTGGCGGCGAAGACCACGATGGCGAAGATATAGCTCTTGGTGCCCAGCGCATTGCCGCCCACTGTGGAGCTGACGATGGATGGAATCCGGCCCAGCGAGCAGATGAGCAGCCATGTGCCCAGCTTCATATCGGTGAGGCCGGCAAAGTAGCAGAGCAGGTCCTTGGGGGTGCCGGGAATGGAAAATATGATGAGGAAGAGTATATTCCGGCGGCGGTTGCTCTGCAGGAAGCGCAGGGAACGCAGCTTTTCCCGGGAGAAAAACACCTCCACCAGCTTCACGCCGAAGCGCCGCACCAGGCCGAACACGACGAGGCTGCCCAGCGTGGCCGCGCCCATGCAGAGGAGGGTTCCTTCTAGCGCGCCGAAGGCATAGCCGCCGGCGATTTCCAGCGGTTCGCCGGGGATGAGCGCCACCAGCACCTGCAGCACCACCATGCCCACATAGGCGATCCTGCCAACAATGCCGCGCTGCTGCACCCAATCCCGGAAGAATTCCGGCTCGTTCACCAGCCGCAGCATGGGCTTTCCGATGCGGAAGAAAAGGAAGCCTGCGGCCAGCAGGAGCAGCGCGATGATGATAATGCCAGCGATGCGCTGCCGGCGCAGGCCGGGATTATTTTCTTTATCCATAATGATTACCTTACAGGTTCAGCAAAATGAGGCCAACCAAGCCCGAAGCCAGCATGATTAATCCTCGGCGGTTCACCTTTTCCTTATACAGCAGAATACCCAGCAGCCACATCACCAGCACCAGCGCGCCCTGGCGGAGCGGGAAGAATACCACGCCCGGCAGCAGGGTGAGGGACAGGATGGTGAAGCAATTGCCGCCTGCGGTGCCAACGCCGATGCCGGCGCAGGTCCATGCGAAGTGGAGCGCTTCCTTCCTGGAGGAAACCAGCTTGCCTTCCCGGCTGCGCAGGCTAAAATAGACCAGCAGCGCGAGGGAGATCACCATGCTGACGAGGCTGGTCCAGAAGGTAAAGGTGACGGAATCGGTGGATGCGGAGGCCCGGCTCATCATGCCCTGCAGGATGGAGAGGAAGCTATCGCCGATGAAGGCGAGGGCGGTGAAGAGCACCCAGCGCTTCTTATTCCAGCTGCGCTTATCCGCCTCGGAAGGCGCGCCGGTATCGCCCGAGCTGAGGGCCATCATAAAGAGGATGCAGGCAAAACCGACGCCCTTGGGCAGGGTCATCCGCTCATTCCAGGCGATGATGCCATAAATGGTGGGAACCACCAGCGAGGAATTCTGGATCAGCAGGGTGATGCCCATGTGGCCGGAATTCATGGCGATGGTCATGGACATGAGGGTGAGCACGAAAAACGCGCCGAAGGCGATCACGATGGCGACGCCCGCACCGGAAATTGCCTGTGCGCCGCCGAGGCAGGCCATGATGGCGGTGACGATGGCGGTGGCCACGAAGGTCATCGCCGCCTGCGCGCGCAGGGTGCCGGGAAAGCGGCGTCCGTATTCCTTGCAGCAGAGATTCTGCAGAGCGAATGCCAGGATCGTGAGTATGGCGAAATGCATGTTCATCCTCCGTAAAGCGGTATTTCTCAAGTATATTGTATCATATCCAGGCGGCGCTTGCAATCACCGCCATGGTTGCGCGGCAGCGGCTACGGCGTTTGTAAAATTACGATCAATTTTGTTATACGCACAGTCAATGTACGTTAAATAACGGCGATTCCGAAAACTAAACACAAAATCGTTCGTACCAGTTCGAACATTATCCCAGATTCAACTTGACGTTGAGGGCAGGATGATGTTACACTGAAGCTGCACGAAAAAAGGCCTTTCTTTGTAACCGGCGGGTTTGTGTGGCGCACCACAGAGGAGCAAAGAATGTTTGGATCTATCCTTTGCCGACCATCTGGGCACACTCAGCTCGCAGGAGTATGGGGTGCCTTTTGTTATCCATTTCCGGCCCGGAAGGCCGGGCAATTGTTTGGAGGTATATATGCGCAAAGTTGGTATTGTAATGGGAAGCGACAGCGACCTGCCCATCATCCGCAAGGCTACCGACACCCTTTCCTCTCTGGGCATTCCCTATGAGGTACATATTTATTCCGCCCATCGCACGCCCGCGGAAGCCCGGGATTTTGCCTGCTCCGCCCGTGAAAAGGGTTTTGGCGCAATCATTGCCGCCGCAGGCATGGCCGCCCACCTGGCCGGTGCCATCGCCGCAAACACCACGCTGCCGGTGATCGGCATTCCCTGCAAATCCAGCAACCTGGACGGCATGGACGCCCTGCTCTCCACCGTGCAGATGCCCACCGGCATTCCGGTGGCCACGGTCGCCATCAACGGCGGCGCGAACGCAGCCCTGCTGGCCGCGCAGATCCTGGCGGTTGAGGACGGCGAGCTGGCCGCGAAGCTCGATAAGAAGCGCGCGGATGACGCAGCCAAGGTGCTCGAAAAGGATGCGAAGATCGCCGCCGAGCTGAACCAGTAATTGTTTCCCAGAAATTCAGATAAGGAGATAATCGAATGGGAGGATTTTTCGGCGTCGCATCCAAGCAGGACGCCCTCACGGATGTTTTCTTCGGCACAGACTATCATTCCCACCTGGGCACCCGCCGCGCGGGCATCGCCGCATGGGATAAAAAGCTCGGCCTGCAGCGCGAAATCCACAACATCCAGAATTCGCCTTTCCGCACCAAATTTGAGCATGTGTTCGATGAGATGCAGGGCACTTCCGCCATCGGCTGCATCAGCGATTATGATCCCCAGCCGCTGCTGATCCGATCGAATCTGGGCACTTACGCCATCTGTATCATCGGCGTGATCAACAATTCAGACGCGCTGATCAAGCAGTACCTTTCCTTCAGCGGCGGCCACTTCAACGCCATGACCGGCAGCGGCATCAACTCCACCGAGCTCTGCGCCGCGCTGATTAACCAGAAGAGCGATTTTGTGGATGGCATCAAGTTTGCCCAGAAGGAAATCGAGGGCAGCGCCAGCATACTGATCCTGAAGGAGGACGGCACCCTGATCGCCGCCCGCGACCGCATGGGCAGGCTTCCCGTGGTGATCGGTAGGGGCGAGGACGGCTACTGCGTGACCTTTGAATCCTTCGCCGCCCAGAAGCTGGGCTACGAGCTGGAAAAGGAGCTCGGTCCCGGCGAAATTGTGGAAATCACGGCGGATTCCATGGAGCAGCTCGCCGCGCCCGGCAAGAAGATGAAGATATGCTCCTTCCTCTGGAGCTACTACGGCTACCCCACCTCCAGCTATGAGGGCGTGAATGTGGAAGTGATGCGCTACCGCAACGGCCAGATCATGGCCCGGAACGACAAGGCCGCCGGCAATGCCGAGGGCATCGATTATGTGGGCGGCGTACCGGATTCCGGAACTCCCCACGCCATCGGCTATTCCAATGAGAGCGGCGTACACTTCGCCCGCGCCTTCATCAAATACACCCCCACCTGGAGCCGCAGCTTCACCCCCACCCGGCAGAAGGAGCGCCAGCATGTGGCCAAAATGAAGCAGATTCCCGTGCATGAGCTGATCCAGGATAAGAACCTGCTCTTCGTGGACGACAGCATCGTGCGCGGCACCCAGCTGCAGGAAACCGTGGATTTCCTCTATGCCCACGGCGCGAAGGCCGTGCACATGAGAAGCGCATGCCCGCCCATCATGTTCGGCTGCAAATACCTGAATTTCAGCCGCGCAACCAGCGATATGGAGCTGATCGCCCGGCGCACGATCCAGGAGCTGGAGGGCGAGGATGGCTTCAAATACGTTGAAGAATACGCCGATTCCAGCACTGAGCGCGGCAGGAAGCTGCGCGAAACCATATGCGAAAAGCTGAACTTTGCATCGCTGGAATTCCAGTCCATCGAGGGCATCATTGAAGCCATCGGCATTGAACCCTGCAAGCTCTGCACCTACTGCTGGAATGGAAAGGAAGATTGATTATGCACAGCAATTCCCGTTCGGACAGCTACGCCGCAGCAGGCGTTGATATTACCGCCGGCTACAAGGCCGTGGAACTGATGAAAAAGCACATCGCCCGCACCCGAAACGAGGGCTGCCTGGATGATGTGGGCGGCTTTGGCGGCTGCTTCGGCCTGAGCCTCGGCGGCATGGAGGAGCCGGTGCTGGTATCCGGCACCGATGGCTGCGGCACCAAGGTGAAGATGGCCATCCTGATGGACAAGCATGATACCATCGGCATCGACGCCGTGGCCATGTGCGTGAACGATATCATCTGCTGCGGCGCGAAGCCCCTGTTCTTCCTGGATTACATCGCCTGCGGCAAGAACATTCCCGAGAAGATCGCTTCCATCGTTTCCGGCGTGGCCGAGGGCTGCGTGCAGAGCGGCGCGGCGCTGATCGGCGGCGAAACTGCCGAGCATCCCGGCATGATGCCCGTGGAGGAATATGACCTAGCTGGCTTCGCCGTGGGTATTGTGGATAAGAAAAAGATCATCGACAATACCCGCATGCAGGCGGGCGACACCGTGATCGCCCTCGCTTCCAGCGGCATCCATTCCAACGGTTTCTCCCTGTGCCGCAAGGTATTCGACATTGACAACAACAATCCCGCGCTCTACATCCCCCGGGAGGAGTTGGGCGGCAAGACCATCGCCGAAACCCTGCTGACCCCCACAAAGATTTATGTAAAGAGCATCCTTGAGCTCATCAGGCATGTGGATGTGAAGGGCGTGAGCCACATCACCGGCGGCGGCTTCTATGAAAACATTCCGCGCTCCATCCCGGATGGCCTCGGCGCGAAGATCGACAAATCCGCCGTGCGCATCCTGCCCATTTTCGACCTGATCGCCAAAGCGGGCAATATTCCCGAGCGCGACATGTTCAACACCTACAACATGGGCGTGGGCATGAGCGTGATCGTTCCTGCCGCCGAAGCCGGAAAGGCCCTGGAAATCCTGAAGGCCAGCGGCGAGGACGCATACATCATCGGCGAAATCATCGAATCGGAAGAAAAGGTGATCCTGTGAGCAAGAAGAGAATCGCAGTGCTCGTATCCGGCGGCGGCACGAACCTGCAGGCGCTGATCGACGCGCAGCATTCCGGAGCCATCCGCAGCGGCGAGATCGCGCTGGTGATCTCCAACAACGCAAAGGCATATGCCCTTGAGCGCGCCGCAAACGCGGGCATCGAAAGCGCAGTGGTGCTCAAGAAGGAACTGGGCAGCCAATCGGCATTCGAGGCGGAAATCAAGCGTTTGCTGGCTGCTTACCAGATCGATATCATCGTTCTGGCGGGCTTCATGTCTATTCTGACCAAGGACTTCACCGACGCCTATCCCCGGCGCATCCTGAATGTGCATCCCTCCCTGATCCCCTCCTTCTGCGGCGAGGGCTTCTACGGCCTGCGGGTACACGAAGCGGCGCTCGCCAAGGGCGTGAAGGTGACCGGCGCGACGGTGCACTTCGTAAATGAAATTCCCGACGGCGGCGAGATCATCTTCCAGAAAGCCGTCGAAATTGAACCCGGCGACACCCCCGAATCCCTGCAGCTGCGCGTGATGCAGCAGGCCGAGTGGATAATCCTGCCGGCGGCCGTGGAGAAGGTTTGCGCGGAGGGCTAACGCTTAGGGGACTCCGTCCCCTAAGAACCCCTGCTTAAGGGACATTGTCCCTTAAGAATCCCATGCAAGGCAAATCGCGCCATTCGGCGGCGCGATTTGCAAGAATAATTCTCCAGCGGCGCATTGCGCCGCTTACAGAGGGGTCCAGGGGAAATCATTTCCCCTGGCAGGAGTCTGAGGGCAGCGCCCTCAGCATCTCCCCCACAACTACACCAACAAAGGAGCAGCATCCTATGAATATTTATGAAATCCATGACATTGCAAAGCTGATCGAGGGCAATTCCTATGTGGGCCGCGGCATTGTGATTGGCAAGAGCGCGGACGCAAAGAAGGCGGTTGCCGCATACTTCATCATGGGCCGCAGCGCCAACAGCCGCAACCGCGTATTTGCGGAGCACGACGGCGCGGTATTCACCGAGCCCTTCGACGCATCCAAGGTGGAAGACCCGAGCCTGATCATCTACGCCGCGATCCGCGCCATCGGCAACAAGCTGATCGTGACCAACGGCGACCAGACCGACACCATCTACGAGGGCATCAAAGCGGGAAAGAGCTTTTCCGAGGCCCTGCGCAGCCGCGCCTTTGAGCCGGACGCGCCGAACCTCACTCCCCGCATCAGCGGCATGCTGGAATTCGGCGAGAAAGATTTCAGCTACCAGATGAGCATTTTGAAGAGCGCCGACGCGGAGGGCACCGCCTGCAACCGCTACACCTTCGATTATGCCGCGCTGCCGGGGCTGGGCCACTTCATCCACACCTATGTTTGCGACGGCAATCCCATTCCCACCTTCCAGGGCGAGCCGGAGCGCGTGATGATTCCCGACGACATCGATGCATTCACCGCCTCCCTGTGGAATGCGCTGGATGAAAACAACAAGATTTCCCTCTATGTGCGCTACATCGACCTCGCCACCGGCGAGACCGAAAACCGCATGATCAACAAGAACAAGGAATAAAGGAGCAGATCACCATGCAGGAACTCGAACTCAAGTACGGCTGCAATCCCAACCAGAAGCCTTCCCGTATCTTTATGGAAAACGGCGAGCTGCCCATCGAGGTGCTCTGCGGCCGTCCCGGCTACATCAACTTCCTTGACGCTCTGAACAGCTATCAGCTGGTTCGAGAGCTGAAGATCGCCACCGGCATGCCCGCCGCCGCGTCCTTCAAGCACGTTTCCCCCGCCGGCGCTGCCATCGGCCTGCCGCTGACCGATGTGCTCCGCACCATTTACTTCGTTCCCGAAGGATTGGAGCTTACTCCCCTTGCCTGCGCTTATGCCCGCGCCCGCGGCGCCGACCGCATGTCCTCCTTCGGCGATTTCGTTGCCCTGAGCGATATTTGCGATGTTCCCACCGCCATGCTGATCAAGAACGAGGTTTCCGACGGCGTGATCGCCCCCGGCTACGAGCCCGAGGCCCTGGAGATTCTGAAGAGCAAGCGCAAGGGCGGCTACAATGTAATCAAGATCGATCCCAGCTATGTGCCTGCGCCCGTGGAGCGCAAGCAGGTTTTCGGCATCACCTTTGAACAGGGCCGCAACAACTTTGAGATCAACGAAGAACTGCTTTCCAAGGTTGTCACCAAAAACAACAGCCTGACCGCCGAACAGAAGCGCGACCTGATGATCAGCCTGATCACCCTGAAATATACCCAGAGCAATTCCGTGTGCTACGCCAAGGATGGCCAGGCCATCGGCATCGGCGCCGGCCAGCAGAGCCGCGTGCACTGCACCCGCCTCGCCGGCAACAAGGCCGATAACTGGTTCCTGCGCCAGCATGAAAAGACCCTGGCGCTGCCCTTCAAGCCGGAGCTGGGCCGTCCCGAGCGCAACAACGCCATCGATGTTTACATCTCCGACGACTATGAGGACGTGATCGGCGACGACGTATGGGCCGATTTCTTTACCGAGCAGCCCGCCGCCCTCACCCGCGAAGAAAAGAAGGCCTACCTGGTACAGCAGACCGGCGTTGCCCTGGGCTCCGACGCCTTCTTCCCCTTCCCGGATAACATCGTCCGTGCAAAGCGCAGCGGCGTTACCTGCATCGCCCAGCCCGGCGGCTCCATCCGCGATGACCTGGTGATCGAAGCCTGCGACAAATACGGCATGGCGATGGCCTTCACCGGCATGCGCCTGTTCCACCACTAAGGCGGGTGACGCTGGGGGAACGCTTAGGGGACATTGTCCCTTAAGAATCCCATGCATAGCAAATCGCGCCATTCGGCGGCGCGAGTTGCAAGGAAAAAAACGGTGGATTGTGGGTAAGCC
>JAFUPT010000112.1 GCA_017481065.1 Clostridia bacterium
ACCTTGCCGCCCATGGCGACCTGGAAGGTGTAGCTCATGCCGCCGCCGATAACCAGGGTATCCACCTTGTTCAGCAGGCTCTTGATAACGCCGATCTTGTCCTTGACCTTTGCGCCGCCCAGGATGGCAACGAAGGGGCGAACCGGCTTTTCAACTGCATTGCCCAGGAACTCCAGCTCCTTGCCGATCAGGTAGCCTGCAACTGCGGGCAGGTAATCTGCAACGCCTGCGGTGGAGGCATGTGCGCGGTGCACGGTGCCGAAAGCATCGGATACATAGATTTCAGCCATGGAAGCCAGTTCCTTGGCGAAAGCGGGATCGTTCTTTTCCTCTTCTGCGTGGAAGCGAACGTTCTCCAGCAGGATTGCCTTGCCGGGTTCGACCGCTGCGGCCAGGGCCTTGGCGTCTTCACCGATAACGTCCTTGGCGAGCTTTACTTCAAAGCCCAGCTTTTCGGACAGGCGCTTTGCAACGGGAGCCAGGGAATACTTCATGTTGAATTCTCCCTTGGGACGGCCCAGGTGGCTGCAAAGGATCACGGCTGCGTTCTGACCCAGCAGATACTGGATGGTGGGCAGGGCAGCGTTGATGCGAGTTTCATCGGTAATATTCAGATCTGCGTCCAGCGGGACATTGAAGTCGCAGCGGACCAGCACTTTTTTGCCGGAAACCTGGATATCTTCAACGGTCATTTTGTTCAGATGCATTGAGAATCACTCCTTGTCCATATTGGTGCCTTTATTTTATCACATCATGCGTGGAAATAAAAGTTAGTTTTCTGCGATAATATGCATATTTTTGCAAATTCGTGGGATTTATCTGCCGGATACATGGAAAACTAAAGGAATAAAAGGAATTATTTAACTTATGAATGCTATAATGCGAAATTGGAGGAGAGTATATGCACAAGAACATTATCAGCCTTGACAAGGTTGTTTTCAAATACCCGGACAGCGAACGCTGCGCCGTGGACAATGTAAGCCTTGATATTGCCGAGGGTGAATTCCTTGCGGTGCTGGGAAGAAACGGCAGCGGAAAATCCACGCTGGCCCGGCTTCTCAACGCCTTGATGACACCCACTTCCGGCACTGTTACCGTGGACGGCATGCAGGCCACGGAGGAGAATCCCTTCGATGTGCGCGAGATATGCGGTATGGTTTTCCAGAATCCGGACAACCAGATCGTTGCCACCGTCGTCGAGGAGGACTGCGCCTTCGGCCTTGAGAACCGCGGCGTTCCTTCCGGGGAAATCCGCCGCAGGGTCTATGAGGCGCTGGAGGAGGTCGGCATGGCAAAGCACGCCATGACCTCGCCCTCCATGCTATCCGGCGGACAGAAGCAGCGCGTTGCCATCGCGGGCGTGCTGGCCATGCGGCCGAAGGTGATCGTGTTTGATGAATCCACGGCCATGCTGGATCCCATCGGGCGCAGGGATGTGTTCAAGCTCGCACGTCGCATCAATAAGGAAGAGGGCGTTACCATCATCTGGATCACCCACTTCATGGAGGAAGCCGTGCGCGCCGACCGCGTATGCGTGATGGAGGATGGCAAAATCCAGCTCACCGGAACGCCGCGCGAGGTGTTCGCCAATGTGGACAAGGTGCTCCATTGCGGCCTGGATGTTCCCGAAATGATGAAGCTGGCTGCAAAGCTGAAAAAGCACGGCGTGCAGCTTTCCCAAAATACCCTGACTGTGGATGAAATGGCGGTGGAACTGTGCCGATTGAAGTAAAGAACCTTACGCATGTATACATGCCGGATTCGCCCTTTGAATCCAAGGCGCTGGATAATGTGAGCCTGCACATCGACGACGGCGAATTCATCGGCATCATCGGCCACACCGGCAGCGGAAAATCCACGCTGATTTCCTATCTGAATGCGCTGGAGAAGGCCGAGCCGGGCCATGTGTTCGTAAACGGGCAGGATTTGGGCGGCAAGGAAGTAAAGCTCAATGAAATCCGCCAGAAGGTGGGCCTCGTATTCCAGTATCCTGAGTACCAGCTTTTTGAAGAAACGGTGGAGAAGGACATCGCCTTCGGTCCCCGGAACCTGAAGCTGGATGAGAAGACCGTGTCCGAGCGCGTGCGCGCAGCTATGGAGCTGGTGGGGCTGGATGAATCCCTGCGGGATGTGTCTCCCTTCAACCTGTCCGGCGGACAGAAGCGGCGCGTGGCCATTGCGGGTGTGCTGGCCATGCATCCTTCGGTGCTGATCTTGGATGAACCCGCTGCCGGGCTCGATCCCGCGGGCCGCCGCGCCATGCTGGAATTGATCCGCGGCATCCATTTGAGCGGCGTTACCGTGGTGATGGTTTCCCACTCCATGGATGATGTTGGCAAGTATTGCAGCCGCCTCTATGTGCTGGACCACGGAAAGGTCGCCTATGAGGGAACCCCAGCCGAGGTATTCCTTCACGGCGAAAAGCTCAAAGAGATCGGCCTGGATGTGCCGGAGTGCGCGAAGCTCGCAAAGGTGCTCCGGGAATCCGGCTTTGATGTGCCCGAGGGCGCGTACACCCAGGCGGAGCTCTGCGAAGCCATACTCAAGAACCTCAATATTCCCGTAGAAGAAAAATAACGGAGATAAGAAATGCTGAAGAATGTAACGCTCGGGCAGTTCTTTCCCGGCGATTCCTTCCTGTATCATGTCGATCCGCGCACGAAGCTGATCCTCGTGATCGCGCTGATCGTGCTGGTCTTTCTGGTAAAGAGCTTTGCAGGCTTTGCGCTGATTTTGCTGCTGGTGCTCTGGTGCGCGATTTCCACCAAGGTCGGCGTAAAGTATATGCTGCGGGGCCTGAAGCCCATGTTCTTTATCATCGCGCTCACCTTCGTACTCAATCTCTTTCTGATGCGCGAGGGCGATGATCTTGTGCATATCGGCTTTATCCGCATCACCGAAGGCGGCCTGCGGACGGCGCTTTTCATGGCGATCCGGCTGATCTTGCTGGTGCTCTGCTCCCAGATACTCACCCTCACCACTTCGCCGATCGCCCTCACGGATGCGCTGGAGCATCTGCTGCGCCCGCTCAAGAAGATCGGCTTCCCGGCGCACGAGATTTCCATGATGATGTCCATCGCGCTGCGCTTCATCCCGACCCTCATGGAGGAGACGGGCAAAATTCGCCGTGCCCAAATGGCCCGAGGCGCTGATTTCGAGAGCGGTAATGTGCTGGCTCGTGCAAAGGCCATGATTCCGCTGCTGGTGCCGCTGTTTGTGAGCGCTTTCCGGCGCGCGGATGAGCTAGCCATGGCCATGGAGGCCCGCTGCTATCGTGGTGGGGATGGCCGCACGAAGATGAAGCAGCTGAAGTATGGCTGGCGGGATGCTGTGGCAGCCTGCGCAGTGGTGTTTATGTTCTGCGCGGTGCTGGTGATCAACCGCGTGCTGCCGGTGTAAGCCCATGCGCAGGATACACCTGATCGTCGAATACGACGGAACCAACTACGCCGGCTGGCAGCGGCAGTCCAACGCCATGACTGTGCAGGAAAAGCTGGAAATTGCGGTAAGGAAGCTCACGGGTGAGGAGATCTGCGTCTCCGGGGCCAGCCGCACAGATGCGGGCGTCCATGCGCTGGGCCAGTCCGCCCATTTCGATACCGAATCCCGCATTCCGGCGGATAAATTCAGCTATGCGCTCAACACCATGCTGCCACCGGATATCCGCGTGGTGCGCTCCGAGGAGGTTCCGGCGGAATTCCACTCCCGCTTCTCCACAAAGGGCAAGCGCTACCGCTACCTCTTCCATGCCGCGCCCCATGCCTGCGCCATCGGAAGGAACACCCATGCCCATGTGATCTATCCTCTGGACGAGCAGCTGATGCATGCCGAGGCCCAGGATTTGGTGGGCGAACATGATTTCGCGGCCTTTGCCGCCAGCGGCTCCGTCGTAAAGGATACCGTGCGCAAAATCTACCGCGCAGAAGTCAGCCGGAACGGCAGCGAAATTACCCTGATCGTGGAGGGCAGCGGCTTCCTTTACAACATGGTGCGCATCATCGCGGGCACGCTCATCGGCGTGGGGTCAGGCAATATTGACCCCGGCGCGTTCAAGCGGGCCATCGAGAGCAAAAACCGCCTTGATCTCGGCATAACTGCGCCCGCACACGGGCTTACCCTCGTGGAGGTGTTCTACGATGCGGCAGATATCAAACCCTGATTTCTGGAAAATGCTGGATAAGCTGGTTGCGGAGAATAAAATCGTGATCGACAGGCCGAAGCATTCCCGCCATCCCTGCTTCCCGGAGATCATCTATCCGCTGGACTACGGCTATCTGGAAGGAACTTCTTCGATGGACGGGGAAGGGATCGACCTCTGGCTCGGTTCCCTGCCGGAGAGGACGCTCCGCGCGGTATTCATCACCATCGATCCGGAGAAGAAAGATTCCGAAATCAAGCTCATGATCGGCTGCACGGATGCGGAAATCGCCGCAGTGGACCATTTTTTCAACGATTATCCATCCATGAAGGCCCTGCTGATTTACAGGGAGGAAGATTGATGACCATCACAAACGTCATGCGCCTGCTGAAACAGGCGAACATCCCCTTTGAAACCTCCGAATACGAGGTGGACGAGAGCGACCTGAGCGGCGTACACGCGGCGCAGATGCTGGGCATCGACCCGGACTGCATGTTTAAAACCCTCGTGGCAAAGGGAGAGAAAAAGGGCGTGCATGTGTTCTGTATCCCGGTTGCCGAGGAACTGGACCTCAAAAAGTGCGCCCAGGCGGCGGGGGAGAAGAAGATCGAAATGATCCATGTGAAGGATTTGCTCGGTCTCACAGGCTACATCCGCGGAGGATGTTCGCCCATCGGCATGAAGAAGAAATACCCCACCACCATGGATGAAACCGCCATTCTGTTTGATAAAATCTATGTGAGCGCCGGGCAGCGGGGCGTGCAGGTGATTCTGAATCCTGAACAGCTGGCACAGTATATCGGCGCATCCTTTGCAGAC
Organism: Clostridia bacterium; assembly: GCA_017481065.1. The sequence continues at coordinate 4,958 of JAFUPT010000112.1, forward strand.
CTTACCAAAAGATAGGAGAAGAAACCATGCAGGCAGTTCTCTTTGATTTCAACGGAACGCTCTACAATGATACCCGCTTCCACCAGGCCGCTTGGAAGAAGTACCTGAAGGACCGCTTCGGCTTTGATCTTCCCGACGATGAGGTGCGCCGCCGCTGCATCGGCCCGGGCAACGAGCTGATTTTCAAGGATTTCTTCGGCGAGGATATCTCCCCGGAGCTGATCAGGCAGTATTCCAAGGAGAAGGAAGTTGTCTACCGCAGCATCTGCCGATCTGATCCCGAAAATTTGAAGTTGATGGAGGGCGCTGCGGAGCTCTTTGACCTGCTCGTGGAGCGCGGCATTCCCTTCGTAATCGCTACGGCCTCGCCCATTGAGAATGTGGAGTTTTACCTTGACGACCTCGGCATGCGCCGCTGGTGCACCATCGACCGCATCGTATATGAGGAAGGCAAACTCGCAGGCAAGCCGGATCCGGCATTTTACCTGGAAGCCGCCCGCCGCGCCGGTGCCAGGCCCGAGGATTGCATCATCGTGGAGGATTCGCCCACGGGCATACTCGCAGCCGAGCGCGCGAACGCGGGCCGCATCATTGTGATCGACCGCACCACCCCCATGGAGCAGCTTACTTCCAACCCCAATATCCATGCCATTATCCATGATTTTTATGGATTTGAGCAGTACCTGTGAAAACAGATATGCCCCGGCCGCCTTGCAGAAAGAAGCGGCCGGGGCATATTCCTGCAATTCATGCGTATGAATATAAACCATAACAAAAAAATGATTCACAATCCGAAAAATATGTGCTATAATAATACCCGTATGATATACATGCGCCATATGCGCATTTTATGCCCGGATTCCGGGCGAGGAAAAAGGAGGAAGAACCATGCAATATTCCCGCGAAGTTGAGGAAATGGTATGCGTTGCCAAGGGCCCGAACCACGGCCCGGCACCGATCCCGGAAGAGGGCAAGTGGGTTCAGGCCAAGGAAATCTCTGATATTTCCGGCTTTACCCATGGCATCGGCTGGTGCGCTCCCCAGCAGGGCGCCTGCAAGCTGTCCCTGAACATCAAGAAGGGCATCATTGAGGAAGCTCTCGTTGAAACCATCGGCTGCTCCGGCATGACCCATTCCGCCGCTATGGCAAGCGAAATCCTGCCCGGCAAGACCATTCTCGAGGCTCTGAACACCGACCTCGTTTGCGACGCCATCAACACCGCAATGCGCGAGCTGTTCCTGCAGGTTGTTTATGGCCGCACCCAGTCCGCTTTCTCTGATGACGGTCTGGTTATCGGCGCTGGCCTGGAAGACCTGGGCAAGGGCCTGCGTTCTCAGGTTGGCACTATGTACGGCACCAAGGCCAAGGGCTCCCGCTATCTGGAAATGGCAGAAGGCTATGTTCTGGAAATGGCTCTGGATGCTGACAACCAGGTTTGCGGCTACAAGTTCCTCTCCCTCGGCAAGATGATGGACGCCATCAAGAAGGGCATGTCCCCCAACGAGGCATATGAGAAGAACATCAGCACCTACGGCCGCTTCAAGGCCGAAGATGGCGCAGTTGCCTGGATCGACCCGCGCAAGCAGTAATAGGAGGTGTGCATAATGGCTCTGTTTGAAGGTTATGAAAGACGCATGCCCCAGCTCCAGCCCGTTCTGGACAAGTACGGCTTCAAGGATTTTGAGGAGCTGAAGGCTTACAACAACTCCAAGGGCATCGATGCATACAAGATCGTTGAAGGCATCCAGCCCATCGCTTTCGAAAATGCCAAGTGGGCTTATGAGCTCGGCGCTGCTATCGCTCTGAAGAAGGGCGTTAAGACCGCTGCTGAAGCTGCTGAGTGCATCGGCGAAGGCCTGCAGGCCTTCTGCATCCCCGGTTCTGTTGCTGACCAGCGTCAGGTTGGTATCGGCCACGGCAACCTGGGCGCAATGCTGCTGCGCGAAGAGACCGAGTGCTTCTGCTTCCTGGCAGGCCACGAATCCTTTGCAGCTGCTGAGGGCGCAATCGGTATCGCCCGCAACGCCAACAAGGTTCGCAA
>JAFUPT010000021.1 GCA_017481065.1 Clostridia bacterium
ATTGTACTTACCATTGATCTTGATCTCGTTGATCATGGTTTCGAACTCGCGCAGGGTCAGCATATCGCGATAGATGTTCAGGAACTGCTCGGTGGTGAAGTTGCCGAGCTCATCCTTCACGGTCTTCTGATACTGGTTGCAGGGGATGTCTTCGAAATGGATATAACCAGGCGCGCGCGCCACGTTCGGATCGACGAACAACTGCTTGGACATGTGAATGCACTCCTTTATTTTTCGTTGTTATCGGTTTGGCCGCCGGGGGTATCCCCGGCGGATAGTATCTGCTGCTTAGCCCTTTGCCAGAAGCAGGTTGTAGTTCTCCAGATTCTTCTTCAGATCAACCAGGAACTTGGAGGCGGGGGTGCCGTCCAGTGCGCGGTGATCGTAGGTCAGGGAGAGGCCCATGCTGGGATATACCTTGATCTCGCCGTTTGCCATCTTGAAGGCGTCCTTCATGGCGCAAACGCCCAGGATGCCGGTCTGCGGCGGGTTGATCACGGGAGTGAAGCTCTCGATGCCCATGCTGCCCAGGTTGGAAACGGTGAAGGAAGCGCCGCGCAGGTAGTCGGGCTTGATCTTGCCTTCCTTGCATTCCTTGGCCAGCTTCTTCACGGTATCGCTGATTTCCTTCAGGCTCATCTTATCGGCGTTGAAGATGGTGGGAACCATCAGGCCGCGGTCGGTATCCACCGCCACGCCCAGGTGCACGCCGCGGAAGTACTTCATGGTCTTGCCATCATCAATCAGGTGTGCGTTGAGGGCCTTATGCTCGGGCTATGCCAGGGTGCGGGATACAACGTACAGGATGATATCGTTGATGGAGATCTTGTCCATGCCGAAGACCTCGCCCTTGGCCTTGTACAGGGCGCGGGCAGCCTTGATTTCGGTGGCGTCGTAGCTGATGTTGTGGGTGAGCTGCGCCATGGAGGACAGGGAAGCGATCATGTTCTTGGCGATGGCCTTGCGCATGTTGGTCATGGGCTCGGTGTAGCTGTCATCGCAGGGAACGCCCAGCTCTACAACTGCGGGTGCGGCGGCGGGAGCCGGGGCAGCTGCTGCCGGTGCGGCTTCAACAGCGGGTGCGGCGGCCTGTACGGCTGCTGCTGCGCCGATGATCTTGCCGGCGTCGATCAGGGCCTGCACATCGCGCTCGATCACGCGGCCTTCGGGGCCGGTGGGAACAACCTGGCTGAGGTCTGCCTTGCTCTTTTCAGCCAGCACGCGGGCGCGGGGGCTGATCTTGAGGTCTGCAACGGATACGGTTGCGGCGGGAGCTGCTGCTGCGGCAGCTGCCAGGGCTTCCAGATCGGGATTGCCGTCCTCGGTGGGGCGGAACTGCTCGAAATCATCGCCGGGGTTGCCGATTACGCATACGTTGAACAGGCAGGGTACATCGTCGCCTTCCTCGAAGAAGTTGGCCAGCAGGGTGCCTGCTACGGTTGCAGTCTCTTCGAAAGCAGCCTTATCGGTTTCGTAGGTGAAGAGCACATCGCCGATTTCTACCTTGTCGCCGGGCTTCTTCACGAACTCGTTGATGATGCAGCTCTCCACGGTGTTGCCCTGGCGGGGCAGGATCACCGGAACTGCGTTGCCCTTCCATGCGCGCACGGGTGCGGCTGCGGGGGCAGCTGCCGGAGCGGCTTCAACAACAGCTGCGCTGAGGTCGGGGTTGCCATCCTCGGTGGGACGGAACTGCTCGAAATCATCGCCGGGGTTGCCGATTACGCATACATTGAACAGGCAGGGTACGTCGTCGCCTTCCTCGAAGAAGTTGGCCAGCAGGGTGCCTGCCACGGTGGCGGTCTCCTCGAAGGCGGCCTTATCGGTTTCGTAGGTGAAGAGCACATCGCCCACTGCAACAGCGTCGCCGGGCTTCTTTACGAACTCGTTGATCACGCAGCTCTCCACGGTGTTGCCCTGGCGGGGCATGATCACCGGAACAGCGTTGCCCTTCCATGCCTTCGGAGCAGCGGCGGGAGCTGCTGCAGCGGCAGGCGCGGCTGCGGGTGCGGCGGCCGGCTCAGGATTGCCATCCTCGGTGGGACGGAACTGCTCAAAGTCCTCGCCCGGGTTGCCGATTACGCACACGTTCAGCAGGCAGGGTACGTCGTCGCCTTCCTCAAAGAAATTGGCCAGCAGGGTACCTGCCACGGTGGCAGTCTCCTCAAAGGCGGCCTTATCGGTTTCATAGGTGAAAAGTACATCGCCCACTGCAACAGCGTCGCCGGGCTTCTTTACGAACTCGTTGATGACACAGCTTTCGACGGTATTACCCTGTCGAGGCATGATGACTGGTACGGCCATAGTGCTTGCATCCTCCCGTTTCATAATATACTTGAGATTGGTCATACTTGAGGCATATTACCTGTATATATTGTATCAGTCTGCAAAGGAATAATCAATCATTCAACACTATATTTATCAATCCTTAACATTGCTTAACATTGCATTTTTCCTGCTCCCACGCATGAAAAAGGAGCCGCGCGCCATGCGCAGCTCCCCCGCTTTCATTCAATATAATCCACTTCCGTCTCCGCTGGAACGGCAAATAGATATGCGCCCTCGATCACCGCATTCTGCTCCGTCAGCTCCACCGCTATTTCTTCCGCTTCCGGCCCCGCAGCTTTTTCGCCCAGGGAAACCGTAATGCCTTCAATCAGGTTCCATTCTTCTATATATTCCGCGTCCAGCCCCATCTCCTCCTGCAGGCACAGCGCGATCGGCTGCGCCCAGAGCGCCTCGTCCTCACCGTATTTCATGGGAATATCCAGCAATTCTCCAGCCGTGCGGTACAGCACGCCCGCATAAACCCCCGTCCCCTTTTCCTCACAGTATCGGGTATAGGCTTCCGTCAGGTAGTTTTCGAGCGCATCGTTCCATATCCTTTCGGATACGGCTTCAATATTGTATTCCACGTCCGGCTGCATGCTCAGGCAGGCCACGACGTAGTTTGTGAGCCTGTTTTCCTCGATATAATCCAGGTCGAAGCCCAGATATCCCTTGAGGACATCGATGATGGGCTGAATCCAGTTTTCCGTCTCCTCCCCATATTCCCCGGGAATCGCCTGAAGACTATTCAACGCATGCACATCCACCCACTGGCTTTCCATTTCAATTCCATTGAACTCGCAGTAATCCCTGTATGCCATATTCAGAAGCGTCTGCAATGCATCCGCTTCCGCCGGGTCCACATGCATGAAGTCCGGCTCTTCCCTTTCGCTTTCCTCGGCAGAAACCAGCTCCGCTTCCTCGCTGGGAACCAGCGCCGTCTCCCCGGCGGAGAGCACCACGTTGTCCTCCTTCGGCGTATACATTTCATTTGCCGCCAGACCTGCCACGCCAAATACCAGCGCCAATACCGCTGCGATGGACAGCAGGCTCATAATCTTATGCCTCTTTTTCATTTCTCTTTCTCCCCTCTCGAAGGCGTCCTCGATACCCGCCTGCAAATCCGCAGTCACGGGGATAAATGCCCTCTTCAAGTCGGTATAATCGGTCTTCATTTCGCTTCACCTCCGTCCAGCAGCTGCCGCAGGGCAAGGCGCGCCCGGTGCAGCCGGGAATTCACCTGCGTCTTCGGCATGCCCAGCATTTCCGAAACATCCGCGATGGGATAGCCCTCCATGTGGTGCAGCAGCAGCGGCATGCGGTACTTTTCCGGCAGCTTTTTCAGTGCTTCGCGCAGGTGCAGATCCTCGCACAGCCGCTCTGTGGATGGAATTTCCTCCCTCAGTTCCGCCGCTTCCCTGCCCCGCTTCCTGAGCACATCCTTGCATTCGTTGATCAGTATCCGTATCAGCCATGTTTCAAAATATGCCGTCTCCCGCAGGCCGCCCTTTTTCAGCCAGCCCCGGAATACCGCCTCCTGCACTGCGTCCGCGCTGTCGGCATAGCGCCAGAGCATGCCCTGGGCGATGCGAAAGAGCCGGCCCTCCATCGCCCGCACGCGCCGCACATATTCGTTGTCGCTCATGAAAACCTCCGGGTATCCGTTGTACAACTCTGTTATAACACCCATTAGACGGCGCCGGAAGCGCAAATCATTCTTCCATTGCAAAATTTAACATTTTTCTTCCCTTCTTCATCTGCCCGGCAAAAACAATATTAAAAAAGCGTGCATCCTGCCTTGCCTTTTTGCACAAAAACGGTTATAATGAAATATCATCTACGAAACTGAAGGGATTGGTTGCACTTGTCCGCACGAAATTCCGCAAAGGCCATCGTCATCAACAATGGAAAGCTGCTGGTAAACCGCTGTGAATCCCGCTTTGGCGAGTATTACACCCTGCCCGGCGGCGGCCAGAAGGCCGGTGAAATGCTCACCGAAACCGTGCGCCGCGAGCTGCTCGAGGAAACCGGCTATTCCGTAACCCCCATCCGCCTCTCCGGCATCTACGAGCGCATCTCCAACGGTCGTGACGAAGGGCTTTGCCACAAGATCTACTTCATCTTCCTCTGCCGCCTCAACAGCGGCGACCGGGAAATCCCCTCGGAAATTGATCGCTTCCAGATTGATTCCATCTGGATTCCCCTGCGGGAGGTTGCCGGCCGCAACCTCTTCCCCCGGGCCATCCGGGATAACATCCGCAGCCTCACCGGCTACGGCGAAACCATCTTCATCGGCTCGGAGAAGGAGAGATAACTCCCAAAATTCTTCTCCTTGGAGAGAATGATTCGTTCCCATGATCAAAAAAACAGGATGCAGCCGCATCCTGTTTTTTGTGTCCTCTCTTTGCCCCGATGCATAATCTGCCAATGAAACCTTACATGCAAAGGAGCGATTCCATATGCCCCATTACGCACATCTCAACAGCAACGATTCCATGCTGCAGCGCAGCACGCCCGCTCAGCCCGATGAAGGCCCGGTAGAGCTCCCCACCCCCGCGCTCCCCGATGAAACTCCGGCGCAGCCGGATGAGGGTCCCGTGGAGCTCCCCACGCCCAGCCTGCCCAGCCAGCCTGTCCGTCCCACCATCCCCACCGTGCCCGTGCAGCGCTGCCCGGCGGGCTACCAGGAGGGCGTGGTCGAAACCGGTCAGACCTTTACCGACCTGCTCCTGCTCTACAACGTATCCTACAATGCCATGCGCAGCGTGAACCCCGGCCTCTCCACCACCCAGCCCATCCCCGGCACCCGCTACTGCGCGCCGCCCTCCGGCAGCCGCCGGGTCTGTCCCATCAACACCCGCAGCTATGTTATGGAGCAGAATGAAACCCTCACCTCCCTCACCCTCCGCTTCGGTGTCACCGCAGCAGCCCTCCTGCAAGCCAACCCCAGCCTCGCCCCCGGGGATTTCCTGCCCGGACGGGTGATCTGCCTGCCGTAAGCAGAGCGCAAAACAGGGGACGGTTCATCCGTCCCCACCTTTTTAAAAAAATTTTCCATTCCCCCTTGACAAGCATGGAAACTTCTGCTAATATATCACCAGTTAGTTTAATCTAACTCACCCACCTTTTATTTTTTCACCAAAGGTTAGAATATCCTAACCATCATTCATTCTCATCATTCTCAGGAGGTACACACAATGGGTAAGGTAGCAGTTGTTTACTGGAGTGGAACGGGCAATACCGAAAAGATGGCGGAAGCCGTGGCGTCTGCCTGCGGCGGCGAGCTGTTCACCGCATCTGATTTCAGCGCGGACAAGGTTTCCGAATATGATGCCATCGCCTTCGGCTGTCCCTCCATGGGCGCAGAAGAGCTGGAAGACAGCGAATTCGAGCCCATGTTCTCCGCGTGTAAGCCTGCGCTCCAGGGCAAGCGCATCGCCCTCTTCGGCTCCTATGGCTGGGGCGACGGCGAATGGATGCGCAACTGGGAAGAGGATTGCCGCGCTGCCGGTGCAAACCTCGCCTGCGATTTCGTAATCTGCCAGGAAGAACCCGATGATGATGCCATCGCTGCATGCAAGGATTTGGGTCAGTCCCTGCTGTAAGCATCGCATACAAGTCATTTCCCTAAGTCTCTCTTTTCTCTCAACAAAGAGGGGACTGTCCCGTTCCGGACAGTCCCCTCGCTCTGTTTATAATAGTTCTTCATATTCCCGGATGCATACATCCGCCAATCCCTTAATCTCCTCCCAGTCCTTCTTCTGGGTGTCATCCAATATGGCTACCACCGGGCAGCCGGCCGCCTTGGCAGATTTCATCGAATACAGCGCATCCTCAAAAACACACATATCCTTCGTCTCCACGTTCAACATCTGCGCCATCAGGTCAAAATATTCCGGGAAACGCTTGTTGATTCCGTGCACATAGCCATCGGTGATGAATTCAAATTCATCTGCAAGCCCCAGCCTGCCCAGCACCATCTTCGCAAAATCCACGGGCGCCTGGGTCGCCACAGCCATAGGAAGCCCGGCTCCGCGCAGCTTTTCCAGGAATTCGCCCACCCGGGGCTTCGCCGTCACATCATTCACATAATGATGGTACATGTAGCCCTCCAGCTCCCGCAGGATATCCATGTCATCCATGAAAATGCCGTGCTCCTCCAGCACCTCCCTGCAGAGCGCGCGGCTGGATGTGCTGTAAAAGCGGGCCGCCTGCTCGGGCTTCGGGATGATATTCCGCCCCAGTAGCAGCTCAAGGGTAGTCAGCCGCCAGTAGCGCATGCTCCTGAGCAGCGTGCCGTCCATATCAAATAATGCCGCCTTGCATTCCGGTATCATTCGCACTTTCCTTTCAATATCTCCCGGGCAGCCGTAAGCACCGTTGCCGGGCCGCCGCCCTGGGCGAAGTCCGGCCGTCCGCCGCCCTTGCCGCCGAGGGGCTTTGCCGCCTCGGAGAGTATCTTGCCCATCGCATAGTCCAGATCTGCGCTGCGTGCGAAGATGAAGTTGCACTTCTCCCCCGCCTGCGCGCCGAGCAGCGCCACGATGCCGGGTTTTTCAATCAATTTCGATGCAAAATCCTTCAAACTCGCCGGATCAGCCTCCACCAGACGGCACACCAGCTTCCCGCCGCCGGGCAGCTCTTCCGCAGTCTCGATCATTTCGGGAATGGCCGCAAACAGCATCTCCCTGCGCAGCCTGCCAAGCTCATGCTCGGCCTCCTTCAGCCGCGCCAGCTTACCTTCGATGTTGGAAACCAGCTTCTCCGGGTTTGTAGCCAGCAAATTCGCCGCCGCCCACGCAGCGTTGTAGTTCCTCCGGTAATCAAGGTAGGCGCGCCTGCCGCACACAAAGCTCACTCTGAGCTTGCCACGGGCGGGAGCCGCGTCCACGATCTTGATCAGGCCGATCTGGCCTGTGCTGGACGGATGGGTGCCGCCGCAGGCCACCATTTCAAAATCGCCCATGGCCACGATGCGCACATGCTCGGTAACCGTGGGCCGCTTCCTGAGGGGCAGCGCCGCCAGTTCCTCCGCATCCGGGAACCAGCACCTGATCGGATGATCCGCCTGGATGCGCCTGTTTACCAGGTCCTCCACCTTTTCGATCATTTCAGCGGACATGTGGGTGCTTCCATCGGCAAACTCCACATCAATCGAGGAAACCTCCGCGCCCAGGTGCAGGCCGATGGTCATGCCGCCTGTAAGTTCATAGATAGCTCCGGCGATCATGTGCTCGCCGCCGTGCTGCTGCATGTGGTCAAAGCGCCGCGCCCAGTCGATTTGACCATGCACGGCTTCGCCCACGGAGAGTTCGCCGTCGATCTCGTGCCATACCTCGCCGGATTTATCCACGAAAACATCGGTGACATGCGCATCATTCAGCGTGCCGGTATCGAAGGGCTGGCCGCCGGAGGTCGGGTAAAAGGCGGACTGGTTCAGGGCGACGATCTGTTTGTCACCCTTCATTTCCACCTTTTCTACGATTGCATCAAATTCTTTCAGATAGGGATTATCATAATAAAGACGTTCAGTCATATTCAATCACACTCCGATATTATCATAGCGGAAAACAGATGAAAAGGCAAGGGATTTGACGCTTTTATGGATGTATACTATAATTGGGATGTGGAGGTGAGAATGTGAGTTATTACAGCTTTGTTGCCTGCAATCGTCCTCTGATGCCGGGCGAATATGGTGTACGGCCAGACAGAATATATTCCAGCTATGCAGAATACATGGCTTCTCCGGATTACAGATCCCGCAGCATGGGCGGAGAAATGGCCAGTTACCGGCTTGAACGATCCGTCCTGCCGGGGAAAATCTATTTCTATGAACAACGCATGCCCATGCGCAATACCTGGATGGAGCTGCGTGAATTTCCCGTACTTTGTAACTGGATAGATGAATACAGAACAAAAGAAGAACACGACTTCATCAGAAAACAGTTTTCCCTGCGCTACATCTATTGGGGGAACTGCCAGCCGGACTTTATCTGCAAATACCTGCGGCCCAATGACAGGCTGGAGAGCCTTTCAATCTTTCTCGGCCATGGAGAACCGCTTGTTGAACCAATACGGAAGATCATCGATCTTCAGGACTATGCTGACGGATTGCAGAACTTTGATACTCTCTGGAATGACATACCTTCCCCGCCTGCCAATACTCTTATCACATATGTTCCTCCGCAGATTACCCATACACAATATGCCATTGAATCCATCAATCTGAATGAAGCGGTATGCGTCATATATGGAAACATGGATATCGAAAGCTGGAATACACGGAAGCTGCGGAAGATGGGATTGGTCTGATGCTCCTTTAAGTTTCTCCGACTTCCTTGACATTCCCCTCTCCCCGCCGTATAATTGATTTATAATGATGTGCGTTGATGGGGAGAGTAGCTTTTCCCTCTGCGGCAAAGAGAATGACGCCACGGCTGGAAGCGTCTGCGCAGAATAAAAGTGAAGGACACCCCGGAGCACCCGCGTTGCGGCGCAATCCTGCGTTACGGGATTTGAGTGGGATGCTTTTGCATCCAAGCAGGGTGGCACCGCGAAACCTTCGCCCCTACATGGTTGGGACGGAGGCGTTTTTTTATTTTTGCTGCTTTTTCAGGAAAACATCGAAAAGGAACGGCAATTTCGAGCAGATTTTTCGTCAGGTCAAGCAGAGAATCCGCAGGCTTACATAGCGGTAAGTCAAGGATTCGGCGCGATGAGATGGCGGAAAAGATGCCGAAAGTGCCAAGGAAGGAGTTTTGTTATGCTTACACAAGCCCCTAAAGGGACTTTGGACATGCTGCCCCAGGACGCTTACAGATGGCAGATCATCGATGAAAACATGCGCCGCATCTGCGCGGAGGCGGGCTACCGCGAGATTCGCACCCCCGTTTTCGAGCACACCGAGCTCTTCCAGCGCGGCGTGGGCGACACCACCGATGTTGTCCAGAAGGAAATGTACACCTTCGAGGACAAGGGTCATCGCTCCATTACCTTGAAGCCCGAAGGCACTGCCGGCGCTGTCCGCGCCTTCATCGAGGCCCATCTCAACGATACCCTGCCCTGCAAGCTCTACTACGCGCAGTGCCCCTGCTTCCGCTATGAGAAGCCCCAGAGCGGCCGCCTTCGCCAGTTCCACCAGAACGGCATCGAGGTTTTCGGCGCGAAGGACGCTTCCCTGGACGCCGAGATCATCCAGATGGCCATCCGCATGCTGGAAGCCAACGGCATCGGCGATCTGAAGCTCACCATCAATTCCATCGGCTGCCCGGACTGCCGCAAGGCCTACCACGAGAAGCTGAAAGCCTACCTTGCCCCCAAGATGGACAAAATGTGCAAGACTTGCCAGGAACGTTACGAGCGCAACCCCCTGCGCATCCTGGACTGCAAGGAGGACGGCGACAAGCTGACCGATGCTCCGGCAATGCTGGACAACCTCTGCCCCGAATGCGCCGAGCACTTCGAAAAGCTCAAGAAGTACCTGGACGCGCTGGGCATTGCCTATGAGATCGATCCCCGCATCGTGCGCGGCCTGGACTACTACACCAAGACCGTGTTTGAAATCATCACCGAAACTCCCCAGGGCAACCTCACCGTATGCGGCGGCGGCCGCTACGACGGCATGGTGAAGGAACTCGGCGGCCCCGACACCCCCGGCATGGGCTTCGGCATGGGCATCGAGCGCATGATCATGGTGCAGGACCTGCGCGGCATCGCCCCGAAGGCTCCCGACCAGTACGATGTCTTCGTAGTCACCATGGGCGATGAGGCCCGCATCGAGGGCGTGAAGCTGGTGAGCGAGCTGCGCGAAGCCGGCGTCAAGGCCGACCTCGACCACGCCGCCCGCAGCATGAAGGCGCAGTTCAAGTACGCCAACAAGCTGGGCGTGAAGAAGGTTATCGTAATCGCAGGCGACGAGCTGGAAAAGGGCGTTGTGAAGCTGCGCGATATGGAAAACAGCACTGAGGAAGAAATTGCACGCGGCGAAATCGTCGCCGTTCTGAAGAAATAAGGAGGACACAAAAATGCTTAACCACAAGCGTGATCATTACTGCGGCCTTCTGACCCGCGAAAACGCAGGCCAGACCGTGCATCTCTCCGGCTGGGTGCAGCGCACCCGCGACCTCGGCGGCCTGGTATTCGTATGGCTCCGCGACCGCGAGGGCATGGTGCAGCTGGTGTTCGACGGCAACGATTGCCCCGCCGAGCTGCTGGAGCTGGCCCAGAGCCTGCGCAGCGAATATGTAATCACCGTTTCCGGCGAAGTGCGCATGCGCGATGAAGCCGCCTTCAACAAGGATATGAAGACCGGCGAAATCGAGGTTGTTGTCCGCGAGGCCGTGCTGCTGAACAAATCCGAAACCCCGCCGATCTACATCGACGACAAGGCCAACGAAAACGAGCTGGCGAGGCTCAAGTACCGCTATCTCGACCTGCGCCGCCCCTCCATGCAGGAGAAGCTGCGCATCCGCTCCAAGGTTGTTTCCGTAATCCGCAACGCACTGGACGAGCAGGGCTTCTACGAGATGGAAACCCCTATCCTGTCCAAGTCCACCCCTGAAGGCG
>JAFUPT010000113.1 GCA_017481065.1 Clostridia bacterium
CCCATTCTCAAGGGGAGCTGTCTGCGCAGCAGACTGAGGGGTTGTCATCCCCCAATGGCTGGCTCCACTGTAGGGGCGCACCTATGTGTGCGCCCGTCCCCTGGGTTCCCCTGTGCAGAGCCATCTGCGCTGCGCCCAAAAAGGCTCCCCTGTACAGAGCCATCTGCGCGGCGCCCAAAAGGCTCCCCTGTGTAAGGGGAGCTGTCTGCGCAGCAGACTGAGGGGTTGTTATCCCCCCTTCCTCAGAGCAAAAAAGCCCCCCACTCCCGTCGGAGTGGGGGATATGATCAAGAACCTACGGAAACGAGGAAGAACCTTCGGTTCAGGATCACGGGGTTAGGCGGTAGGGGTTTCGCTTGCGGGCTTTGCGCTTACGGTCCAAGTGGCGTTCGAATCAGTGCCAGTCTTGACTGCCTGATAGTTTTCAGCAACATAAGAAGATACATCGCAATCGAAGGTACCGCCGTAAATCTTGATGCTGCCATCGCCGTTCTGGACGAAGAGGGCATTCGAACTGTTATTGAACTTGAATGTACCGCCATAGATATTAACGGTGCTGCTCTGATCCTTTACCGCGCCGTAAGTATCGTTAATCTGGATACGGGGGCTTATTTTATTCGTAGTATTCCAAGTATATTCACCGTCCATAATGTTCAGCTCAGAGCCGCCGCAGACGATAAAGGTCATAGCGCCTGTAAGATTGACTTTGCCTACGTTTTTAAGGGTAACCTTTGCACCATCGGCCACATAGTAGGCGATGGTCGATGAGGTGTATCCGTCAGCACCCGTGCTGGAAAGGTTCATATCATTACCACCCATGTCGATGGTAGAGTCCGTATCAGAGCCGGTTGCGCCGAAGGTGTATTTATAGGTGGTACTTCCTACCTGAGCAGTGTCGCCAACCTCATTCATATCAATATCTTCAGTCACGTTTACATCGCCGCCGTTCTTCAATGCATCCACGACTTCCTTCGAGTTAGAAACATATACGGGGATGGTGATTTCAGCTTCAATCCACGGATGTGCAGCGGCAGTGATATCGCCGAAGGCCGCGTTGAGCGCAATCTTGGCGCGCTCAAGCTCGGTGTCCGCTGTGTATTCAAAGCCATTGGCCTGCACAGCCTGGGAGAGGGCCAGGATTTCAAAGCTGCTGCCGTACTTGGCCACATCTTCATTGGTGGCGGCCTTGTCCATGTAAACCTGCTTCAGGCTGGGGATGGTTTCCTTGCCCGATTCCAGAATGCCGGTGTAGGTGCCGACATAGAGTTCGTAATATGCGCCGTTGATCTTGACAACGGCGGTTTCGCCGTCATCGCCCTTTACCCATTCCCAATCCCAGGTAGCACTGCCTTCGGAAATATTGCTGCCATTGTGAATGAGATGAACATAAGGATCATTCACACCATTCTCGCCAACCTCAATTGCCAGAATGGTGCGCACATAGGCATTGGTCTTGCCCGTGTTTTCAACGGTGATAAACTTATCTACCACGTTGGGATTGTCCTGAACAACCTTCCATGCCTGATCGCCGGACTTTACCCATTCAGTCTCGGGAGCCCACGGAATGCTGCTGCCCTCGTAATGGGCGGGATAGAGCTTCACGCCGGAAGAGAAGGGCTCGAGCAGGTTCTGTGCAGTGCCATCATTCTTGCGCTTCTGCTCGATCTGGTCGATCTTAACCTCGCCCATGGTCATCACGTTTACCGCGCTGTCTTCTGCCTGCAGATAAGCAACCGTGCCGGTGATTGCCAAGCTCGCCACGATGGCTACGCTCAGCACCATTGCCAGTATCTTTTTCATGTTCATTTTCCTCCTCGTAACGCTGCCTTTTTGGGGCCATCTTTTCCATGTCATTCTACTGCAAAAAAAAAAAACGACCGCGAAAGTGTTGCGAAATGGTGAAGATATGGATAATTTATGGTCATAAATAAGGCCGCCCCAAAAACCATGCCCGAAAGGCGGTCAAAATCCAATCAAAAACCTGCTGCAAATCGTGCCGCCGTCCGGCACGATTTGCTGTAACAGAGGGGTCCAGGGGAAATCATTTCCCCTGGCGGGGATTTTTAAGGGGCAGCGCCCCTTAAACATGGGTTTCAGGGAACTGCGTCCCCTGACTGTTCCCCGTCCCTACGATACTTCGCCCGGGTCGCCGCCCCGCCGCGCAGGTGGCGCTCCTCCAGGTTTTTCCTGAGCACGGCGTCCACCTCGCGAAAGAGCACGCCGTCCAGCTGGGGCAGGCGGTCGCGCATATCCTTGTGGATGGTGGTTTTGCTCACGCCGTATTTTGCGGCGCAGGAACGAACGGTCGCGCCGGTCTCCAGTATGTATTCCGCGGCCTGCATCACCCGCAGGCGCACATCTTCCCTCACCGGATCATCCCCTCTCAGCTTTGCTCCAAGCTATGCATCCGGCGGATGTGCTAGACTCCGGTGCGGCCGCATAGAATCGCCGCAGGAAAGGGTGTGAGGATATGTCCAAAGCATTGCCCGCAACGGGCGAAATTCTGTTTCAGGGCATCACGGTAAACGAATTTTCCACGGGGTATAATTTCCAGCAAGCGAGATCATCCGGCATTGATGCGGTGGTTCTGCGGGCCACGGCGGGCCGGGATTATGCCGATTCCCAGCTCAGCGCCGCCGTACAGGCCGTGCAGGATGCCGGGCTGCGGCTGGGCTTCTACCATTATCTCCTCGCCGAGGACGAGGCCGACGCCCGGGAGCAGGCGCAGTTCTTTGCCCGGACGATTGCAAATTACGATTATACCCTGCGCCCGGCGATGCTCTTCATGGCGGCGCGGAGCATGAGCGCCGATATGGCGAACCGCGTGGCCCTGGCATTTTTGAGCACCGTGGAGAGCGCCACCGGGGTCGCCCCCGCGGTGTATACCGATGCGGATCTGGCGAATGTGCTCTGGAACCGCTCCATCGCCGACCGCTATCCCCTCTGGGTGATCGATGATACCAGCGCGGATGCGCCGCTGGCGGGCAATTCCCCCTGGAGCGGCTGGGTCGGCTGGCAATACCGCAAATCGCTGGACCCGGCCTGCGCCTGCAACGGCACGCCCCTGAGCCGCTTCACCGCCGGCATGCTCCGCTCCCAGATCGTTGTGCCCACGCCGCCCAGCAGCGGAAACGGCTCCACAAGCGGTATGAAGCTGATCTGCGTCACGGTCTCCTACGGCGATACGCTCACCGCCATCGCCCGGCTCTTCAATACCACGGTCAATTCCATCGTCCAGCTCAACGATATCGAAAATCCCAACCTCATCTATCCCGGCCAGCGGCTCTATCTCTGGGTGAATGCCTCCGTGCCTTACGCCTGCTGCGATCAATATATCGTGCGCCGGGGCGATACCCTCTCCGCCATCGCCGCGCGCTTCGGCCTGAATTGGCGGCGCATCGCATCGATCAACGAAATCGCAAACCCGGATCTCATCTATCCGGGGCAGACCATCAAGCTGGGGCTCTGCGATTGATCCTCCGGGCCTGCCATCCGGGGCGGAAAGTTCTCTGGACACAAGCCGTGCTTTGATGCTATAATACCTGTATAATCACCGAAATACCGCAGGAGGTGCGCCATGAATTCCCTCGAAAGATTGTTCAACCGCATCCAGGGCAAGCCGGTGGACCGGGTTCCCAACATGAATATCGTTATGCAGTTTGCCGCCCGGGAAACCGGCCATACTTATGGCCAGGTGGTGCGCAATGCCCGGCTGCTGGCCGATGGCATGCTGCGCTGCCATGAAAAATACGGCATCGATTGCCTCTGGACCATCTCCGATTCCGTGCGCGAACCCCAGGATATGGGCGCGGATGTGATCGTGCCGGAAAATGGCGTTCCCTACCTGCGCGTGCCCTTCATCACCGGCCCGGAGGACTTCCATAAGCTCAAGCTGGTGGAGCCCTCCATGGGCCGCGCTATGAGCGACCGCGTGGAGGCCGTGCGCATCCTGAAGCAGGAGGCTGGGGGAGAGGCGCCCGTGGTCGGCTGGATTGAGGGCGCCTTCGCCGCTGCCTGCAACCTGATGGGCGTGGCCGATTTCCTCTACCTCATGATGGATGAGCCGGAGGCCGCCCAGGAACTTCTCGACTTCTGCCAGGAGCAGGAGCGCCTCTTCGCCATCGCCCAGATCGATGCGGGCGCGGAGATCATCGGCCTTGGCGATGCCGCCACTTCCCTGATCGGCGCGGCGCGGTACAAAGAATTCGCCTTCGAGCGGGAAAAGAAGATGTTTGCGGAAATCCATGCCCGGGGCGCGCTCGCCAAGCTGCACATCTGCGGCAATATCAATCCCTTCCTGGAGCTCGCCGCCCAGACCGGCTGCGATATCCTGGACTGCGACCACATGGTGGATATGAAGCGCGCCGGCGAGCTGATGCTGGGCAAGGGCTGCGCCTGCGGCAATTTCGATCCCGTGGCCATATCCCTCCAGGGAACGGCCGGCGATGTGAAAAATGCCAGCATCGCCTGCGCCCAGCTCTGCCCGGAAAACAGCATCGTGGCCGCAGGCTGCGAGATTCCCATTGATACCGATCCGGCGAATCTCCTGGCCACCCACGAAGCCCTGTGCGCTCTGTCCTAAACGGAAAATTCACTTGCATTTGCCCGCCAATTTGGTATAATGGTAGGGAACGTTGACGGAGAAAGCCCCTCGAAACTGCCTCCAGAGAGCGCGCACATGGCTGCAAGGCGCGCGGCGGGGAAGAGACCGGCTCCGGCCTCCCGAGTTCATGAGAGAACCCATGCCCATGCATGAAATCTCACGGGCGCTCCCGTTACAGGGCATCCAAGCACCAAGCAAGGTGGTACCGCGAAGCAATCCTTCGCCCTCGCAATCCGGGGGCGAAGTTTTTTTATTTGCAAATCAACTCCAAGGAGGAAACATACATGAAGGTACGCAATCTTATCTCCAAGCGCTACAAGGAAACCCCCGCCGATTGCCAGATCGCCAGCCAGGCGCTCATGATGCGCGGCGGCTACATCAAGCCCGTCGGCAATGGCATCTTCACCCTCTTCCCGGCAACCAAGCGCATCACCACCAAGATCGAAAAGATCATCCGCGAGGAAATGGATCGCATCGGCGGCCAGGAACTCATGTTCCCGGTAGCCATGCCCGCCACCCTCTGGCGCGAATCCGGTCGCTTTGAGGCCATCGGCAGCGAGCTGCTCCGCTTCAAGGATCGCTCCGGCGCCGATATGGTGCTCGGCATGACCCACGAGGAAGCCTCCGTGCATTTCGTGCGCGATGTGGCCGATTCTTACACCCAGTATCCCTTCATGATCTACCAGATCCAGACCAAGTTCCGCGATGAGCCCCGCTGCCGCGGCGGCCTGATCCGCGTGCGCGAATTCACCATGAAGGACGCCTATTCCTTCCACACCTCCCAGGAGGATCTGGAATCCTACTACATGGAGTGCTACGAGGCATACAACCGCGTCTATCGCCGCGCAGGCGTGGGCGAGGTCGTGGCCGTCGCTTCCGACAGCGGCATGATGGGCGGCAAGGTCTCCCATGAATACATGCTGCTCACCCCCGTCGGCGAGGATACCATCGTGCTCTGCCATGATTGCGATTACCGCGCCAACATGGAGGCCGCTCCCTGCATCGTGAACAACGAGTCCGGCGAAATTGCCGAGCTCGCCAAGGTGCCCACCCCCGATGTCAAGACCATCGAGGATCTGGCCAAGTTCCTGAACATCGATGCCAGGCAGACCTGCAAGGCCGTCGTCTACCAGGAGAACCTCACCGATAAGTATGTCGTGGCCTTCCTCCGCGGCGACCTGGACATCAACGAAACCAAGCTCCGCAACTACCTCAAGGCCGAAATCCATCCCGGCGAAATCACCCCCGAGTGCGGCCTGTCCGCAGGCTTCATCGGCCCGAAGGGTCTGCCGCAGGATGTGAAGGTGGTCTTCGACGCCTCCCTCAAGGGCATCAACTGGCTCGCCACCGGCGCGAATGAAACCGATATGCACTACACCGGCTTCAACATCGCCCGCGATATCGGCGAAGTGGAGTATGTGGATGTGGCCAAGGCCTTCGATGGCGGCATCTGCCCCGTCTGCGGCAAGCCCAGCGTATACACCTCCCGCGGCATCGAGGTCGGCAATATCTTCCAGCTCGGCACCAAGTACACCGAGTCCATGGGCATGACCTATGTCGACCAGGACGGCGCCCTCAAGCATCCCATCATGGGCTGCTACGGCATCGGCGTCGGCCGCCTCGCCGCTTCCGTCTGCGAAGCGCACCGCGATGATTACGGCCCCATCTGGCCCATCTCCATCGCTCCCTGGCATGTGCAGATCTGCTCCCTCCGCGCAGACAATGAGGAAGTGGCCGCCATGTCCCAGAAGATCTACGATGAACTCACCGCCCGCGGCGTGGAAGTCCTCTGGGATGACCGCCAGGTTTCCGCCGGCTTCATGTTCTCCGATGCCGATCTCTTCGGCGTGCCGGTGCGCATCGTCGTCAGCCCCAAGGGCCTCAAGAACGGCACCATCGAAATCTCCTCCCGCGATAAGTCCCTCAAGGAAGTTAAGCCCGCGGAAGAGGCTGTCGATTTCGTATACAACTATGTCGTAGACGAGCTTGCCAAGCTGGAGTGCCGCCTGTAAGCGGGGAGAGATGCTGGCTTACATTGGGTTATGCTGGGGCGCTGCCCCAGACCCCGCCAAGGGGAATGATTCCCCTTGGAACCCTCTGTAAGAAAAAATGACCTCGGAGCGAGGTCATTTTTTAATTGGAGACAGGAAAACCAAAAGGTAGATGTATCCCTAATAGCCCTTGTAGGGGCGCACCTATGTGTGCGCCCGAAAAAGAAAATGATGCTCTGCGAGCGATCACATAGAATTCGTCCTACAATTTTCCATTAAAAAATCGTGCCGTTGTCCGGCACGATTTTTTATTCGAAGGTTTCCAAAGGGGATCATCCCCTTTGTCGGGGGTTTGGGGGCGGAGCCCCCAACGGGGTTCCAAGGGGCAGAGTCCCTTGGTTACTTCGCCTTCTTCTTGCTGCGGATGAAGTCTACATAAACCGCGCCAAGGATAACGCCGCCCTTGATGATGAACTGCCAGTCGGAGTTCACGCCCATCAGGTTCAGGCCGTTGTTCAGAATGCCGATGATCAGGGCGCCGATCAGGGTGCCGCCCAGCTTACCGGAGCCGCCGGCCATGGAAGTACCGCCGATAACTACTGCGGCGATGGCGTCGTTTTCAGCGCCGTCACCGGAGGTGCAGGTACCGGAGTACAGGCGGGAAGCGATGGTGATACCGGCCAGACCGGCCAGCAGGCCGCTGATGGTGTGCACAACGAACTTCACCTTGGTGGTGTTGATACCGGAGAACTTCGCAGCGGTGGCGTTGCCGCCTACTGCGTAGATGTGGCGGCCCATGCGGGTGCGGTTCAGGAACAGCACGCACACGATGAACACGATGAACATGGTGATCACGGGGGTGGGGATGCCGGCAACATAGCCTGCGCCCAGGAACTTCCAGGCATCGGTCATGCAGCGGATCGGCTTACCGCCGGAGAATACATAAGCGATACCCTTTGCAATGTTCTGGGATGCCAGGGTCACGATGAACGGCGGGATGGTGGTCTTGGCGATCAGGAAGCCATTGAACATGCCGAACACGCCACCGGACAGGATGCCGATCAGGATGCCGACGATCTCAGGCATGCCGCCCCATACAACTGCGCCAGCGCCCAGGCAGCCGGACATAG
>JAFUPT010000114.1 GCA_017481065.1 Clostridia bacterium
AACGGCGGTGGCATAGGCCTGGTTGGTATAGAGTCCCTCGGAGAGCAGGCAGTACATGTGTACCGCCAGCGTGCGGCCCGAGGAAAAGGGGCCGGATACGAGCTTCGCGGCGCTGCCGGAGGTGAAGATCAGCGCGGCGGTTTCGCCCACGATGCGGCCGATGGCGAGGATGACGCCGGAGAGCACGCCCGGCATGGCGGCGGGCAGTACGATGCAGAATACCGTGCGCATCCGGCCTGCGCCCAGGCCGAAGCTGCCCTCGCGGAAGGAATCCGGCACGGCGAGCAGCGCCTCCTCCGTTGTGCGGATGATCAGCGGCAGTACCATGATGGCGAGGGTTAGCGTACCCGCAAGGAAGCTGTACTGCCACTTCAGGCCGACGACGAACATCAGAAAGCCGAACAGGCCGTAAATGATGGAAGGAATGCCGGAGAGGGTTTCTGCCGTGACGCGGATGAGCTTCACCAGCCTGCTGCCGCGCTTTGCATATTCCGTGAGGTAAATTGCGGCGCCCACGCCCAGCGGCACAGATACGAGCAGGGTTGAAAGGGTCAGCAGCAGGGTGTTGAGGATAGCGGGGAGCATGGACTGGTTTTCCGTGGTGTATTTCCATGCAAACAGGCCTGCATTCAGGTGGGGAATGCCCCGTATAAGAATGTATGCAAGCAGGAAGAGCACCACAAACGCGGTGAGAAGGGCTGCAGCCCATGTGAGGCAGCGGAGGATGCGGGAAAAGCTTTTCTGGTTCATTTTGCGTTCCTCCGCTTCAGGGCCGAGAAGGACAGGTTGATCAGCAGGACGAATACGAAGAGCACCACTGCAGTGGCGATCAGCGCGCCCCTGTGCAGGTCTGCGGCGTAGCCCATCTCCAGCACGATGTTGGCCGTCATGGTGCGCACGCCGGAGAGCAGGCTCTTGGGCAGCACGGCCTGGTTGCCGGCCACCATGATTACTGCCATGGTTTCGCCGACAGCGCGCCCGATGCCCAGCACAACGCCTGCGAGTACGCCGGATTTGGCGGCGGGCAGTTCTGCGGTGTAAACGCTGCGTTCGTGGGTTGCGCCCAGCGCCAGCGCCCCTTCATAATAGGACGGAGGCACGGCCCGCAGCGCGGATTCGGAGATGGAAATGATGGTGGGCAGGATCATCACGCCCAGCAGCAGCGATGCGCTGAGCATGCCCTTGCCGCTGCCGCCGGTGACAGCCTGCACAGCCGGAACCAGTACGATGAGGCCGAAGAAGCCGTATACGATGGACGGAATACCCGCCATCAGCTCAATTACCGGCTTGAACAGGCGATAGAGCTTCTTCGGGCAGAAGCGTGCCATGAAAACCGCGCAGAGCAGGCCGATGGGAACGCCGACCAGGATTGCGCCTGCGGTGACGTACAGGCTGCCCACGATCATCGGCAGGATGCCGAAAAGCTCCTTGGCAGGCTTCCACTTCATGCCTGTCAGGAAGTCAAAGACGCCGATTTCGGCGATGGCGGGCAGGCCGTTGGCGAATAGGTAAAAACAGATCAGCGCGACTGCGAGGATGGATGCAGAGGCGCAGATCAGGAAAATCGCATGCATTGCTTCTTCCGTGAATCTTTTCATGGGTTTATACTCCTGTGCAGCGGTGAATGCGGAGGGAAAGTGTATTCCCTCCGCCGCAGCTTTTATTCGGTGATTTCTTCCCAGCTTTCCGCTTCGCCAAGGAAGATGGCGCGAATCTGTTCGGCAGTCATGCTGGTGATGGGGTTTTCATTGTTCACGATCACTGCGATGCCGTCCCGGGCAATGACCATGGGAGTCAGCCCGGCTTCAAGCTCGCTGGCCTTCAGCTCGCGGGAAGCCATGCCGATATCGCATGCACCTTCAATGGTGGACTGAATGCCTGCGGAGGAGCCGCTCTGCTGGATTTCGATGGATACTTCGGGGTTCAGCGCCATGTAGGCCTCGGCCAGCTTTTCCATCACGGGGGCTACGGAGGTGGAGCCTGCCACGGCGATGGTGCCGGAGAGCTTTGCGGGGACATAGGCTTCCGCGTCGGGAACCACGGCGATGCAGCTGTTTTCGCTTACGATGGCCTGGCCGTCGGCGCTCATGATGAAGGCGATGAAGTCGCGTGCCAGTTCATTTGCTTCTGCTGCGGTGCAGATGTTGAAGGGGCGGGCGATGGTGTAGGAGCCATTGATCACGTTTTCAACGCTTGCTTCAACGCCGTCAATCTGCACGGCCTTGACTGCGTCGTTCAGGGAGCCGAGGGATACATAGCCGATGGCATTCTGATTGCCCGCAACCGTGGCGAGCATGACGGCGGTGCTGTTGGTGATTTCGGCATAATCGGTGGTTGCATCGTCGCCGTCCTCGTCCAGCACGTTCATCAGTTCCACGAATGCGCCGCGGGTGCCGGAGCCGTCTTCGCGGGATACAACAGTGATATTCTGCGCCGCCATTGCGCAGCTGCAGGAGAGCATCAGGGACAGGAGCATGCAGATCATCTTTTTCATTTTGTTTTTCTCCTTTTTGATTTCGAATTTGGCTGTGGGGGACTGTTCCCCACGGCTCAAATTATAGGCGCGCGGCGTAAAGACGGATTCCCGCGCTCCTCAAATCCTGATGAATTTGCTGAAAAAGGATTCTCCCGAAAAACTCAAATGAAGGTTAATGCTTGTCAGGCAATCGCAGAGCGTGGTAAAATGTGTATACTTCCCATGTCGGGAAGGAATGATTTCAGCAAGGAAAGAATGAATTATCATGGCAAATGATTTTCGTTCCGCGCGCTTCTGGGCGGCGGAGATTATTGAGAAGGCGCTGTATGAAGGCGCAGTCGCTGTGGATGCGACCCTCGGCAACGGGCATGACGCGCTCTGGCTCTGCGGGCTCGTCGGCGAAACGGGGCATGTTTACGGCTTTGATGTGCAGGCCGAAGCTGTGGAGCGCAGCCGCCAGCGGCTGACAGAGGCGGGCGTGGAAGGGCGCGCGCAGCTCATCCTGGACGGACACCAGAATATGGGGAATTATATCGCTCCGGACAGCGCCGATGCGGTGATGTTCAACCTCGGCTGGCTGCCGGGTGCTGAGCATGGCGTGACCACCCGTGTGGAAACCACCCTGCAGGCGGTCAATGCCGCGCTTGGAATCCTGAAGGAGGACGGCGTGATGACCATCTGCGTCTATCCCGGCCACGACGAGGGTGCGCGGGAACGCGAAGCCCTGCTTCAGTGGGCGCAGGGCCTGGATGAAAAGAAATATGATACCATGCTGCGCTGCTACCTCAACCAGTCCAAGCTGCCGCCGCTGATGATCGCGGTGAAGAAAAACCGGCGCAGAAAGCAATCCTGACCGTAAAAACACAGGAACCCCTGCCCGTTGGTTTCGGGCAGGGGTTCCTGTATGATTCTGAAATCATTCGGCAATTTCGGGATGGGCGATGGCATAGAAGCGCACGGCAGCGGTGGCAGCCTCCTGCAGGGTGAATACATCTGCGGTGCGGAAGGAATTCTCCTTCTTGCTGAAATCCAGCAGATAGCTGTCCCCCAGGGGGCTCTTCATGCTGATGCAGTAGAAATAGGCATTGGTGCTGTAAAGATTTCCCTGCAGCACTTCGTTCAGCGCGCTGTCATCCTCTTCATAGAGCGAGGGGGAGATGGTCATGTGCGGGCCGTATTCATTCCAGATTTCACCGATGGATTTGTGGAGCTTCTTGTTGACTTTTTCAAGCTCTGCATAGGGGCCCTCCAGGAACAGCGCCGCATGATAGAGGGCAGCCATGCCGTCCGCACGCTTCATGCCGATATAATTGTCGTGGGCGTCGGGATAGAGCGCCTGCCATTCTTCGAGGCGGTCCGGCGCTTCCAGCTCGATGATGCGGTCCAGCATGGAATAGAAATTCTCGATGGTAATATCGCTCCGGAGCCAGGATTTATTCCAGAGCCCCAGCTCCTCCGCAATCCTGAGTTCGGGAGCAAGTTCTTCTTCCGCATAGGCGCAGGCGCTGCACAGCAGCATGGAAAGCATCAAAAGGATTGCAAGAATCTTACGCATAAAAAATCCTCCCTGAATGATATTCCTGTCTGGAGTATAGCATTCAGGGAGAATCTTTGTCAACTACAGAAGCACCACCTGGTACAGCAGGTTGATCAGCGGCATGGTGAGGATGCAGCAGACCATGGTGATGATATTCACGGTGGCGGCGATTTCGGGATCGCTGTTATAGACCTGCGCGAGGTTGGTGATGGTGGTGGCGCTGGGGGCGGAAGCGGCCAGCAGGGTGATCATGGGCACATCGGGGGAAGAGGTGAGGCCGGTCATGCCGGTGAGCTTGATGGCGAGGATCAAAAGCACGGGATAGAGGATGAGGCGCATGGCGCTGATCAGATAGCAGTGGCCCTGGGAGAAGACCTTTTTGAGGTCTGCGCCGCCGATGAGCATGCCGGTGAGCAGCATGCTGATGGGGCCGATGATGCCGCCGAGGGAATCGCAGGCATCGCCGATGATGCTGGGCAGCTCGATCTTGAAGATGAAGAGGGCGAGGCCCAGCAGGGTGCAGATCACATTGATATTCAGGAAGATCTTCTTGGGATCAAACTTGCCCTCGCCGCCGCAGATTACCGCGCGGCCATGGGTCCAGACCATGATGGTTTGCAGGCATACATAGGGCGTGGCGAAGAACACCATTTCATCGCCGAATACGGAGGCCACCAGCGGAAGGATGAGGTTGCCGCAGTTGGGATAGATGAGGGAGAGCTGCTCGATGCGGCGCAGCTTCACCGGCTTGCGGATCAGCATGGTTACGCCGATGAACACCACATGGGCCAACGCCGATACGCCCAGCATGGCCAGGAAATCATGCAGGCGCTCGGGGGTGCATTCGATCTGGAAGGCATCGATGATCATGCAGGGGATGACCACATACATGCAGAGGTTGGCCAGGATTTTGCTGTCTTCCGACTTGAGAATCTTGAGTTTAACCACCATGAAGCCGCAGAACATCATCAGGAACATGACGGCGATTTTCTGGGCGAGCAGGAGGCTCAGATGCATAGGTAATCCATCTTCTTTCGTAAAAAAATTGCCGGTTTTACAGGGTGTAGAGCTGGTAAAGATTGCGGTATACGCCGTCTTCCTTCGCCATCAGTTCGCTGTGGCTGCCCTGCTCCACGATGCCTTCATCGGTGAGCACGAGAATCTTGGCGGCGCCCCGGATGGTGGTGAGGCGGTGGGCGATGGTGAAGGTGGTGCGGCCGCGCATCAGCTTTTCCAGGGATTGCTGCACGAGGCGCTCGGATTCGTTGTCCAGCGCGCTGGTGGCTTCATCGAGGATCAGGATGGGCGGGTTTTTCAGGAACACGCGGGCGATGGAGATGCGCTGCTTCTGGCCGCCGGAGAGCTTGAGGCCATGCTCGCCGACGTAGCTGTCGTAGCCGTTTTCCAGTTCCATGATAAAATCATGGGCTCCGGCGAGCTTGGCGGCCTGGATGATTTCATCCCGGGATGCGCCGGGCTTGCCGTATTCTATGTTCTGCAGCACAGTGCCGGAGAACATGTACACATCCTGCTGCACCACGCCGATGTGGCTGCGCAGGGATTTGAGGGTGAAATCCCGCACATCATGGCCATCGATGCGGATGGCGCCGGAATTCACATCGTAGAAGCGGGGGATGAGGGAGCAGAGCGTGGTCTTGCCGCCGCCGGAGGGACCGACCAGCGCGATGCTTTCGCCGGGCTGCACCTTGAGGGAGATATCGGCCAGCACATCATCGCTGCCGTTTTCATAGCTGAAGCGCACATGCTCAAATTCGATTTCACCGCGCACCTTATCCAGCACGAGGGCATTTTCCTTCTCCTGAACGGAGACGGGCTCATGCATCAGCTCATCGAAGCGCTCGAAGCCGGTGAGGCCGCGCTGGAGCTGCTCGGTGAATTCCACGAAGCGGCGGATGGAGGTGAGCAGGGTTTGCACATAGAGGATATAGGCCACGAGGTCGGCGGGATCGATCTTGCCATCCAGCATGAACAGCGCGCCGAGGACCACCACCACGATGTACATCACGCCATCGAAGAGGCGGGTGACGGAGTGGAAGCCGGCCATGTTGTGGTACATGCCCTTCTTGATCTTCAGGAAGGCGCGGTTGCGGACGGCGAACTTATCCTTTTCCAGGTCCTCGTTGGCGAAGGATTTCACCACGCGGATGCCGGAGAGGCTGTCCTCCACCTGGGCATTCAGCTCACCCAGCTCATGGCGGGATTCCTTGAAGCTCAGGCGCATCTTCTTGGCGAACTTATTGGAGAAATACACCATCAGCGGCAGCACCGCAAAGATGATGAGCGTGAGGGGCACATTGGTGCCGCAGAGGATGATGAAGGCCGCGGCGACCTTGATCACCACGATCAGCAATTCCTCCGGGAAGTGGTGGGCGAATTCGGTGATATCGTTGAGGTCGGAGGTGATGCGGCTCATCAGCTGGCCGATTTTGGCGCTGTCGTAGAAATCGTTGGAGAGCTCCTGGTAGTGGGAGAAGAGATCGCGGCGCAGGTCGGCCTCCAGTCGGGAACCCATGATGTGGCCCACGGACTGCATGAAATAATAGGCCGCGGTATCGATGATGCGCAGCACCAGGTAGAGCGCGCCGAGCCGGAGCACGATGGAGGCGGTGAGCAGCGCGATATCCGATGTGGCTGCGCCGGTGATATAGCGCACGATCAGCGGCAGCACCAGATCGCACACGGTGGTGAGCAGCGCGCAGAACAGATCCAGCACCAGCACGGCGAGATAAGGTTTGAAATAGGGAAGCATGCGCTTCAAAAGCTGCATGTTTTGCAGCATGGAGCGCTTCGGGGCCTGGTTGTTCAAAGATTTTCCTCCTGTGGGATTGTACATACTTAATTTATATTCCTATGATAAAATTGGCAGGCAGACTTGTCAAGCAAGCGATGATTAAATGAAGGCGGGAGCGCCCTTGACAATCCATCATACTTCACCTACAATGAAATGTGAGGTGAAAATATGGCTTCCGGACTTCGGGCAAAGCTGAATGCGATCGGCGCGGCTGCGCCGCGGGCGGAGAAAAAGCCCGCGCACGCAGGCGGCCTGCTGCGCTATGCCCACCGGGAGGCGGCGGATGAGCGGCTGTTCCATCTGGACCCGGACGGCCTGCGCCGCATCGGCTGGCAGGGCAGGATATTTGATATACGCCGCTGCATCTTCCTCGATACCGAAACCACGGGCCTGTCCGGCGGAGCCGGAACGGTGGCTTTCCTGGTGGGCGTGGGCTTTATCGAAGGGGAAGATTTCGTAGTCGAGCAGTACCTGATGCGGGATTACGCCGACGAGGCGGAGCTGGTTTCGCAGCTTTCGGAGCGCATGCGGGACTTTGACTGCGTGTGCAGCTTTAATGGAAGAAACTTTGATTTGCCGCTGCTGAGCACCCGCTTTACGATGTGCCGGATGCGGGAAAAATGGCGTGATTTGGAGCAGATCGATCTGCTCTACCCGGCGCGGCGCACATGGAAGCTGCGGCTGGGAAGCTGCAGGCTGTGCCGTTTGGAGGAGTTCATTCTCGGCAAGCCCCGCGAGGGAGATTTGCCCGGCAGCGAGGTGCCGCAGAGATACTTTGATTTCTTAAAGAGCGGAAATATGGCGCTGCTGGAGGATATCATCGCCCATAACCGGCAGGATATACTTACCCTCGGAACCCTGCTGGCCCACCTGTGCGAGCTCTACGCCCATCCGGAGCGGGAGAGCCACCGGGCGGATTTATTCAGCATGGGAAAGGCGCTGGAGAAGCAGGGGGAATTGAAGCCTGCCCGGGAGCTTTACCGCATCGCCGCCATACCCGCGCCTGCGGGCAGCATATCGATGCTCAGCGGCGGGGAAATTGCTGCGCAGGCGGCGTGGCGCATGTATCTCTTGGCCCGGAAGAACCGGGATTGGGAGGCCATGCGGCAGATTCTTGAGCAGATGGCGGTGCGCCGGCAATGCCGGGAGAAAATATATGTGGAGCTATCAAAGCTGCACGAGCATCATTTCGGGAACCTTCAGCGCGCCCTGCGCTATGCAGAGCTGGCGGCGCGCTATGTGGATCAGAAGGAGCTGGAGGCGCTGAAGCGGCGCAGGGAACGGCTCCGCCAAAAACTGGAAAAGGAACGCGGGAGGAAACGCCAACATGGGATTTTTTGACAATATGAAGATCGATAAGCTGGGCCGGGACGCCTACAACGCGCATGTGCAGGCCAATGATTTCGGCCGCCGCGGCAAGGTTGCCGATGCGAGGGCGAAATATAATGAAGCGATGCAGCTCTACGGCAAGGCTTACGAGGCCGGCTGCCGCAAGAGCGGGATTTTGATTTCTTATTCCGTGCTGCTGATGCGCTTCGGCGAATTTGAGCGCGCCCGTGAGCTGATGAAGGAAATCAGCGCCAACGGTGGCCTGAGCGAGGAATCCCACTTTGAACTACGGGTAAATTATTCCATCTGCCTGTGGCGGCTGGGCATCCTGGACAAGGCCATCGATACCATTCGCTACGCCGGCAAGCATGCCAAGAACAGCTCCTATTATTCCGGACTGTGCACCTTCCTGGTGGAGCTGGCGGGCCGGAGCGGTGAACTGGCGGATTTCGAGGAGGCCCGCGTGGTGCTGGACGAGGCCATGGAGTATGACGATGAGGATGCATCCACCCTCGACAGCTACGGCGAGTATTACCGCCAGCAGGCCATCTGGGCGCAGAAGCGGGGCGAGGACTTCGCGGAGCTGCGCAAGACCAGCATCGATTTCTTCGAGCGCGCCCACAAGGCCAAGCCCAGCCAGATTACCACGCTCCATGCCCTCGCAAGGT
Organism: Clostridia bacterium; assembly: GCA_017481065.1. Next base: position 8,823 of record JAFUPT010000114.1, read on the forward strand.
ACTGCATTGAGGATGGGGACAAGGCCCGCGCCGCCCAGCTGCTGGACAAGGCGATCATGCATTACAGTTCGAAGGTGTGTCCCGTGAGCCTGGAGGAATTGAAGGCAATGAAGGCGGGGCTGTAAGGGGAGGCACCGGATTACACTGGGGCGCCGCTTCCGGGACCCTGATCAAGGGCAGTGGTGCTGATGTTTTCAAATTTCCGGTTTGAAAACCAGCCGGCTTTGCCGTCCCTGGTTCCCTTGAAAAATCCCTTAAATCAAAAATCGACCCATTATGGGTCGATTTTTTTATTGCGGAGGGCTCCGAGGGGAATGATTTCCCTAGATGTTCCCTGTCAATCCAGCATTTCCAGCTTCACGGTGAGGGTGAGTTCCTGGTAATCGCCGGTGAGTTCGCCGCTGGCATCGTAGTAGCGGTAGATTTTGAGGGTGACCTTGTCTCCTGCCTGGCACTTATCCAGCTCGGAGAGCAGTTCCATGTAGCTGCGGATGCGCACGCCGTTGATTTCGGTGATGACATCGCCCACCTGGATTCCGGCCTTGGCGGAGGGGCTGTTTTCCTCTACGGTGAAAACCTGCGCGCCGATGGGCGGATACTTGCGCATGGGCTCTTCGGGGCCGTCGATATCGGATACGGTGATGCCGAGGCGGGGGCGGGTGACGCTGCCGGTATCGATGATCTGCTCGATCAGGGGCTTGACGGTGTTGATGGGCACGCAGAAGCCCAGCCCCTCAAAGACGGCGGAATTGTAGCCGAGGGTGGGGACGCCCACCAGCTCGCCGGCGCTGTTGAGCAGCGCGCCGCCGGAATTGCCGAAGTTGATGGCTGCGTCGGTCTGGATGAGGCCGGGATTGCGGCTGAAGTTGCCGGCGTTGATGCCGTCGCGCTCCAGGCCGGAGATGATGCCTGCGGTCACGGTGCCGGAGAGCAGCTTTTCCGCAGTGCCGGGATTGCCGATGCAGATGGCCAGTTCGCCGATGCGCAGGGCATCGGAATCGCCGAGGGCGATGGGTTCCACGCCTGCGGGCACGGCATCTTCGAAGCGGAGCACGGCCATATCGGTGCCATCATCCCGGCCCACGAGGGTGGCGAGCATGATTTCGCCGCTGAGCCATTCGATGGTGAAGATTTCGCCCTCCTCCACCACATGGTTGTTGGTGAGGATATAACCGCCGGGACCATCGCTGGCTGCGCGGAAATAGCTGCCGGAGCCGGAACCCAGCACTTCCTCGGAGCTTACGCGGGTGACGGCATCCCAGTTCTGCGCCTTGCTGACCACAGCCACGATGGCGGGGCGCACGCGGTCGGCGATATCCGGGATGGGATTTGCGGAAGAGAATACCACTTCGTAGCCCGGCGCCTGTTCTGCGGCTGCGAAACAGCCCAGAAGGAGCGCGGCGAGCAGCGCCAGGGCGCAGATTTTCTTTTGCATGCTTGTTTTCCTCACTTTGCTTGATGTATCTTTTGCAAAACTATCGGGCGGGATTCGCCTCAATTTTCCGGGGTTCGGGTTCGGCTGCGGGCAGCAGGAAGGAAAATTCCGTGAAGCCGGGGCGGGAAAAGAGCTCGATCATGCTGCTGTGCTGCTGCAGGATATTTTTGCAGATGGAGAGGCCGAGGCCGGTGCCCATGCCGGCGGTGTGGGCCTTATCCGCCTTGTAGAAGCGCTCGAGGACGTGGGGCTGGTCCGCCTCGGAAATGCCGGGGCCGTTGTCCCGAACGATGAAGCGCACGAACCTGTCCTCCTGCACGGTGCTGAGGGTGAGCACGCTGCCTTCGCCGGTCATGAATTTCACGGCGTTATCCACGAAATTGCTCACCACCTGGTTGATGCGGCTCATATCGCCCAGCGCGCAGCAGGGATCGGCGGCAAAGCGGATATCCACATCAATGCCCTTTTCGGAGATGCGCTGCTCAAAGCTGATCAGGATGCGGCGCATCATTTCGTTGGCATCAAAGGGGGCGATGTGCATGGGAAACTTGCCGGATTCCAGGCGGCTGAGGTCCAGCAGATCGCGCACGAGATCGGTGAGGCGGTTGGTTTCGCTGAGCACCACCCGCAGGTAGCGCGGGCGGTCCTGATCGCCGATGGTGCCATCCAGCATGGCTTCGACATAGCCCTTTATGCTGGTCATGGGGGAGCGCAGCTCATGGGATACGTTTGCCACGAAGCTGCGGCGGGATTCCTCCAGCCCGGAGAGCTCGCTGGCCATGCGGTTGATGGAATGGCCCAGCTGCTCCAGCTCGCCGCCGCAGTGCAGCTCCACCCGGCGGGAGAGGTCGCCCCGGGTGAAGGCGCGCACGGCGCCCTCGATTTCCCGGATGGGATTGGTTTGGCTGCGGGCAACCAGGAAGGCCAGGATCACGCCCAGCAGCAGGGATACGCCTGCCGGGAACATGGCCACGGGCAGGGTTTCCCAGATATGCACTTCCAGCTGGTCGTTGGGGATATGCAGGAGCACCGCGCCCACAACGCGGCCATCGGAATAGGTCCAGGGCACGCCGATGGTGACGATATGATCGCCCAGTTCATCAAAGAGCCCGGTTACGCGAATCTCCTGGCCGGACTGCACAATGCCCAGCTGCTGGCTCACGGCCTCCGTGGCAATGCCCTCGGATGTATTCCAGCTGCGGTCCATGTACTGGATCGTGGCGGAATTGGAGTTGTAGGATACGAGCCAGATATCGGCGTTGTAGCGGTCGTAGATATCGGCGATCTTTTCATTGATGAGCCATTGGATGGTGTTGTTGCTGCGCACAAGGTTCAGCTGGTTCAGCTGCTCCATGTACTGCGCCACCTGGCGGGCCTGCATGCGCACCTCGGTTTCATAGGTTTCCCGGGCCTGGGCGCTTTGGATGGTTACCAGCATGGCGGAAAAGAGCATTACCGTGACCAGGATGACCGCCATGATGGAGGCGAACATGCGCCAGAATAATCCGCTGCTGCGCATGGCTTATTTCACCTCGAACTTATAGCCCACGCCCCAGACGGTTTTGATCATCCAGCCCAGCTTTTCGCCATCGGTGAGCTTCTCGCGCAGGCGCTTCACATGCACATCCACGGTGCGGGAATCGCCGAAATAATCATAGCCCCACACCTGCTCCAGCAGCTGTTCCCGGGTGAAAACCATGCCGGGATGGCTGGCGAGGAAATGCAAAAGCTCCAGCTCCTTGGGCGGCATTTCCAGCTCGCGGCCCATATACATCACCGTGTACTGGTTGATATTGATGGTGAGGCCGGGGAACACCAGCTCCCGGTCCGGCGCTTCGGCAGCCTGGAAGCGGCGGGAAACGGCCTTGATGCGGGCCACCAGCTCCTTCATATCGAAGGGCTTGGCCACATAATCATCCGCGCCCAGCTCGAGACCGAGCACCTTATCAAAGGTTTCATCCTTGGCGGTGAGCATGATGATGGGGATATTGGAAACCTTGCGCACCTCGCGGCACACCTGCCAGCCATCCATGCCGGGAAGCATGATATCCAGCAGCATGAGGTTCGGCGGAGAGGATTTGAACATCTTCAGGGCTTCATCGCCGCGGGTGGCCATTGCGACCTCGAAGCCTTCCTTTTCCAGATAGAGGTTGAGCAGCTGGCGGATGTTGGGATCATCGTCCACCAGCAGAATTTTCAGCGTTGACATAGCCAGATACTCCTTTCGGTACAATTGACAGCATAGCACCCAGCCGTGAACCGGGAATGAACGAATTGTGAATAATATGGGGGAAGGGGGATGTTGAGGGCGCTGCCCTCAAACTCCTGCCAAAGGACGCTGTCCTTTGGAAACCTGCTAGGGGCAATGATTTCCCCTGGACCCCTCTGTAAGCGCACTGCGTGCGCTAAAAATTTTCTGCGATGCGAAGCATCGCTGATTGGGGTTTCCAAAGGGAATCATTCCCTTTGGTCGGGGGGGCGGATAGCCCCCAACGTCTCTTGCCCCCGGCATCACTTCATCGTGACGATGGTTACGCCGTCCTCGCCCTCACCGTAGCGGCCGAGGCGGAATTCCTTTACGGATTTTTGCTGCTTGAGGTGCTTGTGGATGCCTGCGCGCAGGATGCCGGTGCCCTTGCCGTGGATGATGCTCACAATTTTCAGGCGGTTCAGCACCGCGCCGTCGAGGAAGAGGTCCACGGCCATGAGCGCCTCCTCAAGGTTGCAGCCGCGCACATCGCATTCGGTTTCCACCGGGCGCGCGCCGACCACCACGCGGTTGCCGGATTTGGGCTGCTTTTTGGGCTTGTCCGGCTCGGCGGTGCGCATATCCTTCAATTTGGCCTTGAGCTTGAGCGCGCCGGCCTGCACCTGGCATTCGCCCTGGGAATTGGGCAGGGAGAGGATTATGGCCTTGGCGCCGAGGTTGATAAGCTCCACCGTATCGCCGATCTTCACTTCCTTGGGCGTTTCCCCGGCCTTGGGAGCGGAGGAAATCTGCTCGGAATTGGCATCGATGGCGCTCTGCAGCTGGGCGCGCAGGTTGTGGAGCTCGTGCTCCTTGAGCTCGCCCCGGTTCTTTTTCTTGAGCTCGGAGATCAGCTGTTCGGATTCCCGCTGGGCCTTCTGCAGGATGCGCTTGGCCTCGTCCTTGGCCTTGCGGATGTCCTTCTCCCGGTGGGCGGCGAGGTCCGCGCGGAGCTTTTCTGCTTCATCCTTGAGACGCTGGGTTTCGATGTGGGCCTCCTCGGCCAGCTTGCGCTCCTTCTCGGCAATCTGGCGGTGGTATTCGGCGTTGGCGATTACATCCTCGAAGCGCACCTGGTCCTTGGTGAGCTTTTCCTTGGCGCTGTCGATCAGCGCCTCGGGAAGGCCCAGCTTGCGGCTGATTTCAAAGGCGTTGGACTTGCCCGGCACGCCGATGGAGAGCCGGTAGGTGGGGCGGAGGGTTTCCACATTGAACTCCACGGAGGCATTTTCCACGCCGGGGGTGGAGAGGGCGAAGACCTTGAGCTCGCTGTAATGGGTGGTGGCCATGGTGCGCACCTTTTTCTCCAGCAGATGGTTCAGGATGGACATGGCCAGCGCCGCGCCCTCAGTGGGATCGGTGCCGGCGCCCAGCTCATCGAAGAGCACCAGGGAATTGCCGGACACGTTATCCAGGATTTTCACGATGTTGGTCATGTGGCTGGAGAAGGTGGAGAGGGACTGCTCGATGCTCTGCTCATCGCCGATATCGGCGTAGATTTCATCAAAGATGGCGAGCTCCGAGCCGTAGGCGGCGGGAATCTGCATGCCCGCCTGGGCCATCAGGGAGAGCAGACCCACGGTTTTGAGGGTGACGGTTTTGCCGCCGGTGTTGGGACCGGTGATTACGAGGGTGGTAAAATCCTGGCCGAGCCAGAGATTCGAGGGAACCACCTTCTCCGGATCGATCAGCGGGTGGCGGGCGCGGATCAGGTTTACCCGGCCCTCCTCGTTGAGCTTCGGCGGCACGGCATGCATGCTGCGGCCGAGGTTCGCCCGGGCGAAGATCATATCGATTTCGGCCAGGGTTTCAAGGCTTTCGGAGATGAAGGCGGCGTCCGGGGAAATTTCCGCCGAGAAGGCGGCGAGGATGCGCTCGATCTCCGCCTTTTCCTTTACGGACCACTGCTTGAGTTCATTGCCCGCCTCGACAACGGCCATGGGCTCGATGAAGAGGGTGGAGCCGGTGCCGGACTGGTCGTGCACGATGCCGGGCACATTGCCGCGGCATTCCGCCTTCACGGGAACGACGTAGCGGCCGTTGCGCATGGTGATGATCGCATCCATCAGGTATTTTGCGCTGGAGCCGCGCACGATGGCGTTGAGCTTATCGCGGATGCGGTCGTTCAGGATGCGGATGTGGCGGCGGATATTGGCGAGATCGGCGCTGGCATGATCGCTGATTTCATCCTCGGAGAGGATGGCGTCGAAGATATCCTCCTCGAGGCGGCGGTTGGAATAGAGGGTCGCGCCCATTTCGGTGAGCAGCGGCGTGTCCTCCCGGTCGGTCACCAGGGCGCTGCGCACCAGGCGGCTGGCCTTCATGGCGTCGCCGATCTGCAAGATGGTCTTGGCGGACAGGGTGGAGCCGATCTGCGCCAGCTTCAAAAATTCGCGCACATCGCTGAAAGCGGCCATGGGATTGGAACCGTTGTAGGCGAGGATGGTGCCGGCTTCCTCGGTTTGCGCCTGCATGCGGCGCACGATGAAGGCGTCGCTGGAGGGCGCGAGGGAGAGCGCGCATTCCCGGCCCATATCGGTGATGGCGAAGGCGGCCATTCTTTCCCGGATTTTCGGGAATTCCAGCACGCGCAGGTTCTTTTCATTCATATTTATTCTGCTCCTCGGAAGTAGTGTCCCGTGGTGGTGTTCATTTCATCCAGCAGCGGCCACGCCGGATCGGCGCGGAAGTTTTCGCCGCAGATGGCCATTTTATGGAGGCGGACGACGGCCTCGATGGGATCGCCCTCATCCAGCAAAAGCAGCCAGCCCTCGCAGGCGGGCAGGGATTTGCGCAGCAGCATGAGCTTTGCGGAGTTTTTCAGCTGGATGACGCATCCGTTTTCCGTGGCGGTGCGGCGCAGGGGGAAGGAAGCGCCGGTGCGGTCGGCGAGGGACTTTTGATTGATGGTTTCCCCGCAGGAATCGCAGCGGCGGCAGTCCCTGTGCTGGCCCCTGAGGCCCAGTGTTGCCCGGAGTGGGCAGTGGCGCAGGTGCATCAGCGGGATTGCGCCGTACACCGTGAGATGCCGCCTGCCGCCGAGGGCGTCGATCTGGGATTTGTTCAGCTCCAGCGAGGGAACATAGGCATCCATGCCCCAGTCCCGCATTTGTGCGATGGACAGGCCGTTGGCGAGGTTCAGGGATGCGCCGGCGATCCTTTCGCCCGGCCAGGCAAGGCCCAGCTGGCCAACGTTTGCGATGTAGCATCGATCGATCCGGGCGGCGTTTTCATTTGCCCAGCGGTGGAGGGTATTCAGGGAATCCTCCGCAAGCACCTGCGGCAGGGCGAGGCCGAAGCGATCCGGCAGGGTTTCCAGGGCGGCGTTCAGGGCGTCGATGCGCACATCCTCCGGGGCAAACACGGCCCTGTCCGCTCCGGCTTCGAGGGCGCGGCGCAAGATTTCCGGGTTGCCGCTCTGGGCGATGAGCTCGGGCGTTTTTCTGCCGGCGGGAGTGATCTCCGGCTGCTCCATGGGTCCGCAGGGGTGGGGATCGCCGAAGCGGGCTTCAAAGAGCTTCTCCACCGCGATGCGGCGCAGGGCGTTCAGCGCGGAGACGGGCAAGTAGGCCATATGGTCGATTTCTGCCGCGTAGTTTCGGATATAAAAGGGCGTATCGCCCAGCTTTTCCAGCTGGCTGCGGATGCGATCCGGGTCTGCGGGGCGGTTCTGGGCCTGCTGCACGGTTTCGCCTTCGGCAGAAACGCTGCGGGCGCCATCGGAGATTTCGATGGCTGCCGGGGAGCCGACCTTCAGCTGAAGGGAGATATCCACCGGGAACTTCTTCTTTTCCCCGATAAATTTCTCCCGCATATCCCGCATTTGGGCTTCGGAGACGAGGCGGACGAGCTTATCGCCCTTTTTCGCATTGGCAAAGCTGCCGCCCTTTACAGGGATATCCTCGCAGCCGGGGCGGCGCAGCACCAGCGCATCCTTGGGATCGAGCCGGGAGAAGAGCTGCACATCGCCGTTTCGTTTGCAAACGCCCACTTCCACGCCGATGTGGTTCGGGCGGCTGTGGTACATGAGCTCGGCGTCGTTCACGCCGAAGCCGTAGCCCCGGGTGAAGCCGCCGCGGTTGAACATCTGGGCGAGCTCGCGCTTGGCGGATTCAAGGTCGAAATCCCTTTTGTCCAGCGCGGCGCGGTAGGCCGATGCGGCGAGGGCCACATATTCCGGGCGTTTCAAGCGGCCCTCGATCTTGAGGGAATCCGCGCCCGCCTGGATGAGGGCCTGGAGGCCGTCCAGCCCGCAGAGATCCTTGGTGGAGAGCAGGTAACCCTCCCTTTCATCCATGCGGTATTTCATGCGGCAGGGCTGGGCGCAGAGGCCGCGGTTGCCGCTGCGGCCGCCGATCATGCTGCTGAGCAGGCACTGGCCCGAGCAGGATACGCAGAGCGCGCCGTGGACGAACACCTCCAGCTCCGCGCCGCGGTTTGCGCAGCGGGCAATTTCGGCATATTCCATCTCCCGGGCGAGCACCACGCGGGTGAAGCCCTGCTTTACCAGGAAATCCACACCCTGGGGATTGTGCACGGCCATCTGCGTGCTGGCGTGGAGGGGGAGGCTGGGAGCCATCTGGCGGATTGCCCGGGCCACGCCGAAATCCTGCACGATTACGCCGTCTGCGCCCGCGCGGCAGATTTCGGAGATGGTAGTTTCCAGCCGGGAAAGCTCATCCTGGCGCACCATGGTGTTGAGCGTGACATATACCTTCGCATCCCGGGCATGGCAGTAGCCGACGGCTGCATCCAGCTCGCCGCCGAAGTTATCCGCGCCCTTGCGGGCGTTGAAATCGCCCGCGCCGAGGTAGACTGCATCCGCGCCGCACTGCACGGCGGCCACCATGGCGGGGGCGCTGCCGGCAGGGCAGAGGAGTTCAGGGAGCTTCATATTCATTCTTCACCCTTCAGACGCTCGATTTCGGTCTTGGCGGCCTCCAGCTCCTGCTTTAGGCGGCGGATTTCATCCCGGGATTTCATCATATCGTCCGTAGCGTTCACGGCTGCGAGCACGGCCAGCTGGCCTGCGGGCAGCTTGGTGGCCTCGGAAAGCTCCTTCATTTTGCGGTTCACCCATGCGGCGACTTCCTGCACATAGGCTTCGGAATCGTAAGTGGAGATGGCGTATTCCTTGCCGGCGATGCGAACGGTGGTTTTGATCTTCTGCATATCGATATTCCTCCAGGGCACTTCTATCTAGCTTCTATTATAGCACAGTTATGTTCATCCAACAATGCAAAATTGGAACGAAGGAGGGGGAAGATGCATATCCTTGGAGCATGGAGGCGATGGGCATGAGCAAGATTTGCGTGGGAAAGAGCGGAAGCGGGAGCAGCAGCGGCTCCCGGTCGAGGATTGTGGGCATCGTGCTGATGGCGATCGGCGCGCTGGTGCTGCTGCTGTTCGTGCCCTACTGGGTGTGGACGAGTGTGCTGGCGATCCTCTTGATCAGCATTGGATTTTTGATCTGGCGCTTCGGGTGATGCGCAGGGTGCGGCCAACGAGCAGCATCCCTGCACCCTGCCAGAGGGACGGTATCCCTTTGGAATCCCCTGTAAGCGGCGCGATGCGCCGCTGGAAACAATGGATTATCAGCAAATCGCGCCGCTGAATGGCGCGATTTGCCTTGCTGGGGATTCTTAAAGGCGTCATCCCCTTAAGCGGGAGCCTGGACGGCGCCCCGGCGTTACCTGAACCCGGCGTTCTCTCCAAAAACAAAAAAACAGACGGACTGCCAAATAGGGCAGCCCGCCTGTTTATATGGATTAATTACAGAGCGCGTTCGACCTTGTTGCTGCGCAGGCAGCGAGTGCAAACAGACATGCTCTTCGGAACGCCGTTAACGAGAACTTTTACCTTCTGCGTGTTCGGAGCCCAGGTGCGGCGCGTCTTGCGGTTGGAGTGGCTAACGTTATTGCCGAAAGTTACACCCTTACCACATACTTCACAAAACTTTCTCATACTCTATCACACCTCCTTCAAGGGTATGTCACATCAAAACATTTGAATTATAGCATCGAATGCGTGAAAACGCAAGTGGAATATATGTAAAATTCTGAAATTTGACGAAAATATTCTGCCCAGCCCAGGAAAATCCCTTCAAAAAGGGCGGATTTTTCGAGATATGCTTGCATATTTACGAAAAAGCAGTTATACTGATAGTGAGTGGAATTAGAATCCGCTGCTGGAATAGGCATTCCCTTCCATACAATATGAGGAATGCACAGGCTCAAGTTCTGAACGGAGGTTTTGACATGGATTGCAAGTTTACAACCGATCTTGGCCTCGTGACAGTCAACGACGATGTGCTCGTGCGCGTGGCAGGCTATGCCGCGCTGGATTGCTACGGCATTGTCGGCATGGCGTCCAAGCGCTCCACAGACGGTATCGTTCAGCTGATGGGCAGAGAAAACCTCGGACGGGGTGTGAAGATCCGCACTTCCGGGGATAAGGTAGATATTGACCTGTTCATCATCGTGGAATATGGTATTTCGATCAGCGCAGTTGCGGCATCGATCATCGAAACTGTGAAATACAAGGTAGAACATCTGACGGGTATTCCGGTCGGACGCGTAAATGTCTGCGTGGAAGACATCCGCGTCTGATAGATGGAGGATCAAATGGCAATAACGAAGATAGACGGCATGATGCTCAAGGAGATGCTGTCCTCCGGTGCTGCGCTGCTGGTGCAGAACCGGGAGAGCGTCGATGCCCTGAATGTATTCCCCGTGCCGGATGGTGATACGGGCTCCAACATGTCCCAGACGATCACCGCCGCAATCAAGGAGATGAACCTCAAGCGCTACACCGCCGCGAGCGATGTGGCGGACGCCGTTGCCCGCGGCGCGCTCAAGGGGGCCCGCGGCAATTCCGGCGTTATCTTAAGCCAGATTCTGCGCGGCTTTGCCCGCGGCCTGGCCGGACATGAGGACATTGACTGCGCAACCCTGATCCGCGCCGTGCGCGAGGGCGCCAATACCGCCTATAAGGCCGTGATGAAGCCCAAGGAGGGCACGATCCTCACCGTGATCCGCGTGATTGCGGAGGATATGGAAAAGTCCGGCGGCAAATATGATGACCTGAAGGAGCTGTTTAAGTTCCTGCTGGCATCCGGCGATGCGATTCTCAAGAAGACGCCGGAGATGCTGCCTGTATTGAAGCAGGCGGGCGTGGTGGACAGCGGCGGCATGGGCCTGATGGTGATCTTCCGCGGCATGTACGCGGCCCTCACCGGCGAGACCATCGAAATTGAAAACGGCGGCGTTGCCGAGGGCACCATGCCCGGCGAATTCAACGATGACCACGGCGATCTTTCCGTGGAGGACATCGAATTCGGCTACTGCACAGAATTCATCGTTTCCCATCCCCGCCCGGATATGAAGGACGGCGATGTGGTGCGCCTGCGCAAGCGGCTGGAAAAGATTGGCGACTGCGTGCTCGTCATCTCCGATTTGTCGGTGGTGAAGGTGCATGTACATACCAATGAGCCGGGCAAGGCGCTGCAGTATGCGCTGGAGCTGGGCGAGCTGGACGCCATCAAGATCGATAATATGTTTGAGGAGGCCCGTGAGCGCGAGGCCAAGCGCGCCGAGGCCGAGGCTGCCAAGCAGAAGGAATACGGCATCGTGGCGGTTGCCCTGGGCGACGGCCTGGACGGCATCTTCAAGGAGCTCATGGTGGACCAGATCGTGGACGGCGGCCAGACCATGAACCCCAGCATCCAGGACCTGGCGCAGGCTGTGGAGGCCACCCACGCCAAGAATGTGTTCATCCTGCCGAACAACACCAATATTATCCTTGCGGCCCAGCAGGCCAGCGAGCTGACTGAGAAGAACGTGATCGTGCTGCCCACCAAGAGCGTGCCCATGGGCATCAGCGCGGCGCTGGCATTCTCCACGGAGATGAGCGTGGAGGACAACACCGCCGCCATGATCGAGGCAGCTGAAAATGTGCACACCGCTTCCATCACTTATGCCGTGCGCGATACCACCTATGATGACCGCGAGATTCATCAGGGCGATATCATGGGCATGATTGACAACAAGCTGAATGTGCTCGGCAACGATATCTACCAGGTGGGCCTTGACGTCACCGCGAAGATGGTGGAGGAGCACGAGGAAGCCGGCCTGATCACCGTGTATTACGGCAGCGATGTTGCCGAGGATGATGCGCAGAAGCTGGTGGACGCCCTCGCAGAGGAATACTCCGATTGCGATGTGGAGCTCCAGTACGGTGGACAGCCCCTGTACTATTACCTGATTGCGGTAGAGTGACAGGGAACGGCAGGGACGCTGTCCCTGCACCCTGCCAAAGGAACATTGTCCCTTTGGAATTCCATCCATGCGATGCTGCGCATCGCAAAGAATAATTATTTGCAAATCGCGCCGCCCAATGGCGCGATTTGTTTTACAGAGGAAATTCGAAAATCGATATCATTTTATTTTATCTGGTACACGAAGTGCGCTGATACGGAGGGGTCCAGGGACAGCGTCCCCTGAACGTCCTCCCCAAAAACAAAGAAAGGAGGGACACACATGGATATTTCCCTTGCATCCATCCGGGGCATCGGCCCGGCGCGGATGAAGGCGTTTGAGGCGGCGGGCATCCGCAGCGTGCGCGACCTTGTGATGTTCCTTCCGAAGGATTACCGGGATTTGAGCCAGTTCACGCCGCTCAGCGAAATCCGGCCCGGCCAGATGTGGTCGGTAAAGGTGCGGGTGGCGGGCGAGGTGAGCCAGAGGCGCGCGAGGAGGCTGGTGATTACCAAGGTTTATGTGACCGACGACAGCGAAACCATGCCCGTGGTGTGGTATAACCAGCCGTGGCTGAAGGAACAGCTCACCAAGGGCCGGGAATTGATGCTCCACGGCAGGTGTGAGGTGCGCGGCGGCAGCATACAGCTGAGCAGTCCGGCAATCGAAAATGAGACGGGCTTGATTCCCGTGTACCGCAATATTCCCGGCATACCCGCCAAGGCCCTGCGCCAGAGCATGGAGGCCGCATTGAAGGTGTGCGAAGGCCAATGGCCGGATGAGCTGCCGGAATCCATAAGAAGGAAATACGGCCTCTGCGAGCGCAACTTCGCCATGCGCAACGCCCACTTTCCCGACAGCAGGGAGGCCCTCGAGACCGCGCGGAGAAGGATCGCCTTTGAGGAGCTGCTGCTCTACCAGCTGGCCATTTCGCTGCTGCGGGGAAGGGGAGAGCCGGGCATTTCCATTCCCTTTGGGGATAATGAGACCGAAGGATTCTGGAAGAACATGCCCTTCCTGCCGACCAACGCCCAAAGGCGGGTGCTGGAGGAGGCGGCGAAGGATATGCGGTCTCCCTACGCGATGGCGCGCATGGTGCAGGGCGATGTGGGCAGCGGCAAGACGGCCATTGCCTTCGGCGCGATCTATCTTGCGTGGAAGGGCGGCTACCAGGCGGCGCTGATGGCGCCCACCGAGGTGCTTGCCCGCCAGCATTATGAGGGTGCGAAGGCCCTGCTGGAGCCGCTGGGCATGAAGATCGGCCTGCTCACCGGCAGCCTGACCGCCAAGCAGCACCGGCTCGCCCACGAGGCGGCGGCCAGCGGCGAATGGGATGTGGTGATCGGCACCCACGCGCTGATTACCGAGGGCGTGGAATACAAAAATCTCGGCCTCGCCGTGACCGATGAGCAGCACCGCTTCGGCGTGCGCCAGCGGACGATGCTGGGCCGGAAGGGAGAAAAGCCCAATGTGCTGGTGATGTCCGCGACGCCGATTCCGAGGACGCTTTCGCTGATTCTCTACGGCGACCTGGATATTTCCATCATTGATGAACTGCCGCCGGGCCGCAAGCAGGTGCGCACCCGCATCGTGCCCGAGGACAAGCGCGAGGGCATGTATGGCTTTTTGCGCAAGGAGGTGCAGGCGGGCAGGCAGGTGTATGTAGTATGCCCCCTGGTGGAGGAATCCGAGGCGGTGGACGCGCGGCCTGCCGAGCAGGTGTACGAGGATTTGCGCACCCGGGATTTGCCGGATCTGCGCATCGAGCTGGTGCACGGGCGCATGAAGGCGGCGGATAAGGACGCCGTATTGGAGAAGTTCCGCAGCGGCGGGGCGGATGTGCTGGTGTCCACCACGGTGATCGAGGTGGGCGTGAACGTGCCCAACGCCAGCGTGATGGTGATCGAAAATGCCGAGAGGTTTGGCCTTGCCCAGCTGCACCAGCTGCGCGGCAGGGTTGGCCGCGGCAGCGACGAGGCATGGTGCTTCCTGATGGCGGAATCCAATGAGCGGCTGAAATTCCTCTCCTCCACCACAGATGGATTCAAAATTGCCCAGAAGGACATGGAGATTCGCGGCCCGGGCGATTTGTTCGGCACGCGGCAGTCCGGCACGATTGTCGTCGGCGTGAGTACCCTTGCGGGCGACACGCAGCTGCTCAAAACCGTATACGATGAGGCGCGGGAGCTTCTGCGCAATGCCGAAAGCGAGGATGCAAAAACCGTGATTGCCCTTGCGGAAGCGGCGTATGTGCAGAAGTTTAAGGACGCTGCGCTGAACTGATGAGAAGATGCTTAGGGGCTTTGCCCCTAAGAACCCCACTTAAGGCTCCGCCTTAAGAATCCGCCAAGGGGGATGATCCCCCTTGGAACCCTCAGCAAAAGGCATGCATACGCATGCCTTTGAATATTTTTTGAAAATTGTGCCCGCTCCGGGCGCGATTTTCATTTATGAGGGGTGCAGGGGAAATCATTTCCCCTGCCAGGGTTCCAAGGGACAGCGTCCCTTGGCGTTGATCGCAGAATTTCCCAGTGCACAATTTCCAGTTTAATTGATTGGCGGCTGGTCAAAATAGCTCCAGACTGATTCGGACGAACGCCCGAAACGGTCGAAATCAATCAAGCTGCGAAGCATCGCAGATCGAAAAAGGAGATTGCAATTATGAAGAATTCCAGCATCAACGTACCGGAAGCACGCCAGGCCATGGCCAACATGAAGCAGGAAGTTGCCAACGAACTGGGCATCACCCTGAACAAGGACTACAACGGCAACCTGAGCTCCAAGGATGCAGGCCACATCGGCGGCAACATGGTCAAGAAGATGATCGAGGCACAGGAGCGCTCCATGAGCGGCGCACGCTAAAGATAAACGCAAAGAGGGTTCCGGATAGCTTGTCCGGAACCCTCGGTTTTTATGAAGGGGAGACGGTTTTCTCCCTCATCAGGGGAGGCGGGGTTTTCTCCCTTTTTATGCTGGGGTTTCCAAGGGGAATCATTCCCTTTGGCAGTGTTCCCCGAGCGTCTCTCACTTTTCAATCCTTACCCGCAAAAGATCGCCCTCGGAGACCTGCGCATCGCAGGCCATGGTGTAAATTTCGCTGGGGCGGGACGCGGCGGTGACGGAAATTCCCTCATTGTCCAGCATTTCCCGGGCGGTGAAGGCTTGGTTCAGGCTGTCCGGGGAGAGGATTTCGATCCGGTCGCCCTCGAAAATGCGGTTGCGGATTTCTACGGCGATCCTGCCGCCCTGAACCTCCTTCACCACGCCCACGAAGTTCGTATCCTGCAGGTAGCTGCCGTCGTCCGGCTTGTGGTGCTTCATTTCACCGAAGTAGAAGCCGCTGGCGTAGGGGCGGTGGCTGGCGGCGTTCAGCTCCCGCTGGAGCAGCTCTATCTGTTCCTTGGAAGATGTGCCATTGAGGATGCCGTCGATGCGCTTGCGGTAGGCATTGGTGACGGTGGCCACATAGAAGGGAGACTTCATCCTGCCCTCGATCTTGAAGGATACCACGCCCGCATCCATCACCTGGTCCAGGAAGGGCAGGCAGTTCATATCGAAGGAGGAGAGGATGGTCATGCCGCGCTCGTCCTCCTCCACGGGGAAGTATTCGCCGGGGCGGGATTCCTCCATCAGGTGGTACTTCCAGCGGCAGGACTGGGTGCAGGCCCCCTTGTTGGCGCTGCGGCCGGTGAGGTAGGCGGAGATCATGCATCTGCCGGAATAGGACATGCACATTGCGCCATGCACGAAGGCCTCCAGCTCCAGATCATCCGGGATGCGGGAGCGGAGTTCGCGGATATCATTGAGGCTCATCTCCCGGCCGAGCACGATGCGCTTCACGCCGAGGTCGTAATAGACGTTTGCGGCGGAGTAGTTCAGGCAGTTTGCCTGGGTGCTGACATGCACGGGGAGATTGGGCGCGGCCTTGCGGATGGCGGAGATCAGGCCGAGGTCGGACACGATCACGGCGTCTGCGCCGATGGCCTCGAGGGCCTGGGCGTAATCGGCGGCAGCGTCGATCTCCCGGTTGGAGGCGAAGGCGTTTACTGTGACATAGAGCTTTTTCCCCTGGGCATGGGCGAGCTTTGCGCCTTCGGCCAGGGTTTCCATGGTGAAGCCCACGCTGCCCGCGCGCAGCTGCAGCAGCGGGCCGCCGGCATACACTGCATCCGCGCCGAAGCGCAGGGCTGTTTTGAGTCTCTCAAGATCGCCGGCGGGGGCGAGGAGTTCAAATTGTTTGTTCATAGTCAATCATCCTTCGGGTGCAGGCCGATGTTTACCTGCGCGCCTTCGATTTTCGTATTCAGGTATTTTTCGCAGACCATGTTTGCGTAGCTGGCGGTAACCAGCTTGTTGAAGCTGAGCATAAAGACGAGGTAGAGCGTGAGCACGAGCGCGCCCGCCCAGCTGAGCGCCGAGGGGATAAACAGGGCCAGCAGGAGAAGCAATATGGGCAGCGCCAGCGTGGCCAGCTTTGCGAGGATGGCCTTCGGCAGGGCGGCGAGGGTCATCAGCACGGCGTTTTTTACGATGTGGGGGAATTTGATTTCGTAGGTTACAATCAGCGTGGGGATGAGCTGGGCGCTGAGGTTCCAGAGGATGGCCGCCAGCAGCACGACGGCGATGGGCAGGTAAAAAATGGCTGAACCCTGCGCCATGCCGGAATAGAAAAACACGCAGATATACACCAGCAGCGGCAGCGCGCCCTCGATGATGCTGAAGAGCAGCGCCTGCTTCCAGTTTTCCTTCATGGCCTTTTTAAAATCCAGGAAGGGGAAGCTGTGTTCATCCCGGGCCCAGTTGCGCATCACATAGCTCACGCCGATGCGGAAGGGGCCGGTGATGGCGATGAGGGGGAAGAGGACCAGCAGGTAGGTAAACAGCAGTTCCTCCGGCTTCCAGCCAAGATTGCCGGAAATGATGCCGGGCAGCTGCACGGCATTGATGAAGGTCCAGATTGCGGCGGGCAGCCAGGGGAGCAAATAGAGGAAATTCAGCCCCACCATGCTGCCCTTGCGCACAAGCAGCACATCTTTGAACAATTGCAGGCGGTTGGCGGGCAGATCCCTCTCGGTAAAATCGGCCTTGCCGGGCCTGCCGTAAAAGTAGCTGTTGAAAAGATCCTTGAGTGCCATGGTTCAGCCTCCTATTTTCTCTATTTTAGTATACACTTTGAACCCGGCTTTGGCAAGGAGGATGGAGGGAATGTGTTGCAATTTGGATGAAAAAACGCTATACTGGAATGTATTCGAAAAAGGAAGAAGGCGCGTGCCGTGCGGACGACGAAACTGATCATTTCCCCGAATGCCCTCTATGAAAATGCGAAGGCCATACGGGAGAATATACCCGGCAGAGTGAAGATGATGTGCGTGGTGAAGGCGAATGCCTATGGCCACGGCAGCGTTGCGGCGGCCAAGGCCATGCTGCGCGCAGGCGCGGACGCCTTCGCGGTGGCCATCGTGGAGGAGGCCATCGAGCTGCGCAATGCCGGGATTGAGAAGCCCATCCTGATCCTCGGCGGCGGGGATGCGCAATCCCTTCGGGAGGCGGTGGAGGCGGGCGCGTCCCAGGCGGTGTACGCGCCGGAAATGCTGGATGCGCTGGAAAAGGCGGCTGTGGAGCTTGGAACCACGGCGAAGGCGCATTTGAAGATCGATACCGGCATGAGCCGCATCGGCGTGCGCGGCATGGCGGCGCTGGAGGGGATGCTGGAGCGCTGGAGGGCATGCCCCCATGTGGAGATGGAGGGCATCTTTACCCACTTCTGCGTGGCGGAGAGCGACGAAGAATTCACGAAACTGCAAAACGAGCGCTTCAAGGAGGCGCTTGCGCGGGTGCGCAGCGCGGGCTTTTCCCCGATCGCCCATGCGGCGGCCACCAGCGCGATGCTGAAAGAGGAATACCAGCACGACATGGTGCGCGCGGGCATCGCCCTGTATGGTTCCCAGCTTCCGGAGCTCGCGGACAGGCTTACATATGCCCAGAAGCTGTGCTGCCGCCCGGTTCGCATCGAACGCATAGCGGCGGGAGATACTGTGGGATACGGACGCACTTTCAGGGCGGAGCGGGATATGCGCATCATGACCCTGCCCATCGGCTACGGCGACGGCTATCCCCGCATCCTGAGCAACCGCGCGGATGTGCTGGTTTGCGGCAGGCGCGCGCCGCTGGTGGGAAGGGTTTGCATGGATATGATTATGGCGGATGTGAGCGCCATCCCGGAGGCGGGGCTCGACAGCGAAGTGGTGTTGATGGGCAGCCAGGGCGGCGAGCGCATCACGCCGGACGAGCTGGCGGAGCTGGCCGAAACCATTCCCTATGAAATTATGTTGGGTTTTTCCGCCCGGGTAAGGAACGTTTATGCAGACGAAATGCCCCAGTGAAGCTGGATTTTTTTGTAAAATATCATAAAAATTCACTTTTGAGGGCTGAATTTTGATAATATTTCGAAAATAACGTTTGCAAACGTAGGTGAATTGTGATATAATTACGACAATTACTATCGGTAGATAAGGGCCAACACGGTTTTTCAGGCGAGGCGACCTTCCTGGCTGTGTTATCCTCCTCGCCATATGGTCGATAAGGCTTCGTCGTCTGCCTTGCCAGGAATGCCGCCGCATCCCGAAAAGCTTCGCAGAACCGCTGAGGACTGCAAAGTACGGGATGACAAGGCCGCAGCCCGCAGGCGGGCCGTACCCTCCAAGGGCGAGAAGGCAGTCAGCGTGTGCTTTGCGGCCCTCAGGGGCGTATTGTCCCTTATCTGCCGATAGTATCAGGTGGAGTTATGCGTATAATATCAGGTGAGGCTCGCGGACGGACGCTCTTTGCGCCGCCCGGGGACCAGACGCGGCCGACCTCGGATAAGATCAGGGGTTCGCTGTTCAACATACTCGGCGGGCTTGTAATCGATGCGGAGGTGCTGGACCTCTTTGGGGGAACCGGCGCGCTTTCGCTGGAAGCCCTGAGCCGCGGCGCCGCGCGCGCGGTGATCGCGGATACATCCAGGCAGGCCATCGAGGCGATCCGCAGGAATGCTTCGAATGTTTTGAAGGATGAGCTGGAGGCGCGGGCGCTGATTCTCAAGGCGGATTACCGCACGGCGATTTCCGGCTTGGGCGGCAGGCGTTTTGATCTGGTATTTTTGGACCCGCCGTACCGCATGCTGGACGCCTACGCGGATGCGATGGAGCGTTTGCTGAGGGCGGGGGCGCTGAATGAAGGCGCGGTGATCGTGGCTGAGCGGAAGCAGAATGCCGAAGTGTGCATTCCCGAAGCCTTTGAGATTTACGACAGCCGCGGCTATGGCGAAACAGCCATTGATTTTGTGCGCCTGCGGGCGGAAGAGCCCACCCAGGCGGAAGAATGAGGGCGGAGAAAGAATGATTGCGGTATATGCCGGCAGCTTTTCGCCGCCGACCAACGGACATCTGGATATCATCCGCCGCGGTGCGGAGATGTTTGACGAGGTGATCGTCGCCGTGCTTTCCCAGCAGGCGAAGAAATACACCTTCTCCCCGGAAGTCCGGAAGGAAATGCTGGAAGAAATCACCCGGGATATTCAAAATGTCCGCGTGGTAATGGATACGGGTCTGCTGGTGGATGTGGTAAAGCGCAACGGCGCGGATGTTATCCTGCGCGGCCTGCGCAATTCCTCGGATCTCATCTTTGAGATGCAGATGGCCGAGGCCAACCGGCGGATCGGAAAGATTGAAACTGTATTTATCAGCTGTTTACCCGAGTACAGCATGGTCTCCTCAACCATCGTGCGGGACTGCGCCTCCCACGGCGCGCCCATCGATTCGATGGTGCCGGAGAAGATCATCGGGAAAATCTACGCTGCATATGGCGTCCAGCCCTGTGCGGAAAGGAAGGACTAGAATGGATCACGATCAGGAAAAATTCTACGATGGTGAGAATCTGGAGGTTCAGGCGGAGCAGCAGGTTCAGCAGAATCCCGTCGATGAAATCGACGATATGAAGTATTTTCTTGAACTGCTCAAGCACATGCGCGCTGCCATTCGTTCCGGCGCGAATGTTCCGCTGACCAACAAGAAGATCATCGACGCCGATAAATGCCTGATGATCATCGACGATATGGAGCGCAACCTGCCCGACGCCGTGCAGTACGGCATGCAGATGTTTGCCGAGAAGGAGCGCATCATGGGTTCTGCGGAAACCGCCGCCATGAACCGCGTGACTTCCGCCGAAATGCGCGCCAACGCCGCCCTGGAGAAGGCCAAGCGCGAAGCCGAGGAGATCATCGCTGATGCTGAGAACGAGGCCCGCGCCATTCTGGCGGATGCGCAGGAGCGCGCCGACCATATGGTGGATGAGAGCGAAATCGTTCGCCGCGCATGTGAAGACGCCCGCATCATCAAGAATGACGCCCGCGTGGAAGCCAGCGAGCTGCGGCTCAAGGCCAATCATGACGCCTACCAGCTGCTTGCATCCGTGGAAGATGAGCTGGCCGAGGCCTGCAAGTCCATCCGCCGCCGCCGCGCCGAGCTGGGCGACGAGGCCGAATAAGCCGAAACTGAAAATTGAATTCCAAATTGCCTGTCCGGCATAGCCGGGCGGGCTTTTTGCGTGGAAAAAATGCCGGATTTCCGGGATTTGGCATGAAGTGATGCAAAACGGGCATACTGTTTCTGTCATTTTGCTTTCATGCAGGAGGAACAGTTATGAAATCCTTTGAAAGATATTCCGGCAAAAAAGGGGATGCGCTGGAAAAGCGCATGCGCAGGATTGCGGAGATGCCCGAAGGCGGCAGGCGGAGGCTTGCCTTGCCCGCAGGGGTGCGCCTGGCGCTGCGGCGGAACCTTGCACTGGCGGAGGAGCTGGGCAGGGCGGGCCTGGAGGATGAAAACATCGAGCGCCTGCGCGGCGATTCCCGGCGCATTGAGGCCTGGCTGCGCGCTGCGGCCTGCAGGGAGGTTTTCCCGGCGTTGAAGAGGGAGGCGCGGCTGCTGGCCATCGCCCGGGAGCTGGTTTCCGGCGGCGGGGAGAGCTTGGATAAGGAAAAGCTGCTCGGAGCCCTCTCCGCCTTTGAGGGCGTGCGTCCGCTGCGCATGCGGGAGCTGCAGAGCCTGCCGGATGCGCTGCGGATTGCCTTTTGCGAGGCCATGGCGGAGCTGAGCGGCGATATACTGCGGCATGCCCGCGCGCGAAAGCGGGCCGGGGAATGGCTGGAGCGGGGCGGAAGGCTGCCCGGCAGGGTGGACGCGGCTTTTTTGGAGCATGGCCTGCGGCTGAGCGCGGAAAATGAGGATTTTGCCGCCCATGAGAAGCTGCTGGAGCACTGCCGGGAGGAGCGCATCGTGGAGGAAGCCAGCCGCGCAGATGCGGATTGCGCGCTGCGCTATGGTAACCTGATGCGGCTCTATTACCTGCTGGAAGCGGTGGACTGGCAGGCGTGCTTTGAGGAAATTTCCTCCGTGGAGGCGGAGCTCAGGGAAGATGCGGCTTATGCCGGGATGGACGAGGCTTCCCGGGCGCAGGTTCGCGCCGCCGTGGCAGAGCTTGCGGACAGCCTTGGCCTCCGGGAAGCGGCGGTGGTGCGCTGCGCGCTGCGGCTGGCGGCGGAGCAGGAGAAGGAGGTATGCCATTTCCTGGTTGACGATGGCGGCAGGGATGAACTGCGCCGCAGCACCGGCGCAAGGGGCAGGCTGAACCGCAGGGTTCCGGACCCCAGCAGCAGGCTGAGCACAGCTTTGCTGGGCAGTTTGACTGCGCTGATGCTGGTTTTGTGCTGCTGGGCGGTGGGCACGCCGCTGCTGTGGATTCACTGCGTTCCGCTGGCGTGGATATTCGCTACGAAGGTGATCGGCAGATTTTATTCCCGCTGGGTGAAGCCGAGGACGCTGCTGAAAATGGATGTGGAACGGGTCCCGGATGATGCGCGGACCCTTGTTGTGCTGCCGGTATTGCTGAGCAGCGCGGCGCGCGCCCGGGAGATGGCGGCACATATGGAGGGGCTGGGCTGCCTGGAGAGGGATGAGAACATCGATTTCCTGCTGCTGGGCGATTTCAAAGACAGCGATACGGCGGAGCAGGAGGGGGATGGTGAAATCCTTGAGGCTGCGAGGGATGGCGTTGCCGCGCTGAACCGGCGCGCAGGGAGGGAGAAGTATTTCTACCTGCATCGCGAGCGCCGGCTGCGGGAGCTGGATGGAAAATGGATGGGCGAGGGGCGCAAGCGGGGCGCGCTCACGGCGCTGAACCGGCTGATTCTGAACCGGGATGGCGCGGCGGAGGCCTTCGGGGCGGAGAAGGGCGCGGCGGAAAAGATTGCCGGGCGCTACAAGTATGTGGTGACGCTGGATGCGGATACCGAATACCTGCCCGGAACCCTGCAGAAGCTCATCGGTGCGATGCTGCATCCCCAGAACCGGGGCTATGCCCTGCTGCAGCCCTGCATGCAGATGACTGCGGAGGCCAATGTGAATGCCTATGTGAAGCTGAACTGCGGCATGGGCGGCGTGGACAGCTATCCGGTGAATGTTTCGGATTTCTACCAGGATATGACCGGCCGGGGAAATTTCTCCGGCAAGGGAATCTACGATGTGGCGGCCTTTGCGGCGGCCACCGACGGCGCGCTGCCGGACGATGAAATATTGAGCCACGATTTGATCGAGGGCATACTCGCGGGTGCGGGCTTTGTGGGAGATGTGTGCTTCTACGACGGTGTGCCGGACAATGTGAACACGGAGCTGAACAGGCTGCACCGCTGGACGCGGGGCGACTGGCAGCTGCTGCGGGTGCTCTTTTCCAAGAGGAAGATCGCCGCGGTGGACAGGCTGAAAATGCTGGGCAATTTGCTGCGCAGCCTGTTTGCACCTGCACTGATCGCCCTACTGGTGGGCGCAGTTTGGATGGATATGCCCCGGGCCTTTTTGCTGGGGCTGGCCGCGGTCTATGTGGATGCGCTGCTGAATCCGGCGCAGGCCTCCGCATGGAGGCGGGCGACTTTGCAGCTGGCCCTGCTTCCGGCAACGGCGGCGAAGCTGATGGATGCGATCCTGCGGGCGCTGTGGCGGCTGTTTGTATCCCGCAGGCATTTGATGGATTGGGTTCCCGCTGCGGATGCTTCCGGCAGTGGGGATGGGCTGCGCATACCCGGCAGGGCCACGGCGCTGCTTCTGCTGCCGGGCATGCTGCGCCCCTTCTGGATACCCGCCGCGCTGGCCCTCGCCATGCTCTTCTGGGTGGGTGTGGACTGGGCGGAGGATTTGTCCCGGAAGCCTGTGGAGGAAGATGCGGAGCTCAGGCCGGAGCAGCTTTCCATGCTGCGGGAACTGGCTACAGAGACCTGGCGCTTCTTTGAAAGCTTTGTGCCTGCGGATGGAGCGGGGCTTCCGCCGGACAATGTGCAATTTGACCCGCCTGCGGGCGCTGCGCCGCGCACATCGCCCACGAACATCGGCCTGTATTTGATGAGCTGCCTGTCTGCCCGGGAGCTGGGGCTGCTCTCCGGGGAGGAGATGCTTTCCCGGATGCGCCGCTGCGCGGATACGCTGGAGGGGCTGGAGAAGTGGAACGGCCAGCTGTACAACTGGTACGACACCGAAAGCCTGGCGCCGCTGAAGCCGAGGTATGTTTCCGCTGTGGACAGCGGAAACCTTGCCGCGGCGCTGCTGCTGTGCGCCCAGTGTGTTGCCGGGGAGGATGAAGGGCTGTATTCCAGGCTGGATGCGCTGGCCCGGGGAATGCGGCTGGATATGCTCTACGATGGGGAGCGGGATCTGTTCTTCATCGGCGCGGATGTGGAAAGCGGGCGCATCAGCGAGGCGCATTACGACCTGTATGCCTCCGAGGCCCGCATACTGAGCTATGCGGCGATGATGCTGGGCCAGGCTCCGGTGAAGCATTGGCAGAGGCTCTCCCGGCCCGTGGTGCGGGCGGGGAAGGCGCAGGCGCTGCTGAGCTGGAGCGGTACGATGTTTGAATACCTGATGCCGGAGCTTCTGCTGGGAAGCTGCGGAGACAGCCTCGCCGGGCGCAGCAAAAATGCCGTGGTGGAGGCGCAGATGGATTTTGCCGGGAAGCGGAATAGGCCCTGGGGCGTTTCGGAATCGGGCTACTATGCCTTCGACCTGCATCTTGCCTACCAGTACCGCGCCTTTGGCCTGCGGGAGCTGGCGCTGAGCGGCAGTGCGGCGGCGGATGTGGTTTCCCCCTATGCCAGCGCGCTGGCGCTGTGCTGCAGGCCGGTCGCGGCGGCGGAGAACATCGCCCGGATGCGAAGGCTCGGCTGGCACAATGAATACGGCATGTACGAGGCTGCGGATTACCAGAATTCCGGCGAGCCCCGGCTGGTGAAGAGCTGCATGGCCCACCACCAGGGCATGGTGCTCTGTGCCATCTGCAATGCGATGAAAGGGAAGCTGCTCTCCCGCCGCTTCATGGAAATTCCCGAGGCCCGGGCGCTGCGGCTGCTGTTGCAGGAGAAGCCCTTCGGGCGAATGAAAATGCCTTCCCGGAGGGAAAGGCCGCTTCTGGGCCGGGAGCCCGCGCGCCCGGAGCGCAGCTGGCGCAGGATGGCGGGCGGGGACAGGATTGCCGATACCCACCTGCTCTCCGGCGGCGGCACTTCGGCGCTGGTCACAGCCCGGGGCGCGGTATTTGCCCGGCGGAACCATATGCTGCTGAACCGCTTTTCCGGGGATTTGCTGAACCGGCATGAGGGCATGTTTGTGCACTTGGAAGATTTGGAAGGCGGGGAAAAGAGTCTGTTCGGCGCATCCGGCAGGGCGGAATTTGATGCGGGTATCGCATGCTTTGAAGAGAAGATTGGCAAGGTGAACGCGCGGCTGGCTGTATTTATCTCCCCGGAGGACGGCGCGCTCTACCAGCGGGTTGAGCTGGAAAACAGCGGTGAAGAAGAAAAGCGGATCGCCGTGACCGGCTGCATGGCTGTGGCGCTGGCCAATGAGGGGGATATGCGCGCCCATCCCACCTTCCAAAACCTATTTATTGAGAGCCGGAGGGCAGGGAACGGTCTTATCTTCCACCGCCGCCAGCGGGAGCGCGGGGCTGCGGCTCCGGATATGATTTACAGCTGCTCCGGTGAGGCGGAGTGGGAGAGCGACCTCGAAGCGCTGGTATGCCGCGCGGGTTCGCTGGGCATGCCGGGCGGCCTGGCTGGGAAGTTTACGGGAGCAAGCGGCGCGGTGCTCAATCCCTGCGCTGCGCTGCGGCGCACTGTGCGCGTGCCCGCAGGAGAACGGGTCAAGCTGCACTTTGCGCTGGCTGTGGGGCAGAATTGCGAGGCGAGGGCGGCGCAGCTTGAGGATGCGGCCTCTGCGGAGCGCGCCTGCCAGCTTGCGGCAGCCCATGCCCGGGCTGCCCTGCGCCATGCCGCTGTGGAGCCGCCGGCGCACCGCCTGCTGCAGCGTGCAGCGGCCTTCTTGGTGGATGCGAAGATCGGCGCCGCGCAGGAGAGGGGTTCCCGGGAAGCTGCGGGCCGGGAGCGGCTGTGGAGCTGCGGCATATCCGGAGATCTGCCCATCCTGCTGCTGGAAGTGAAGGAAAATGCACGGATCGACTGCGTGCGGGAGCTGGCGCACGCCCACGCCTTCTACCGGATGATGGGCGTGGAGACGGATTTTGTGATCATCGATGGCGAGCAGGGCGGCTACCAGCGGCCGCTGCGGGATGCGCTGGACGGGCTGATTTCCGCCAGCCACCTGCATGCGCTCAGGAACCTGCCCGGCGGTGTGTTCATACTGGATGGGCAGAAGCTGGATCCCCGGAGCGCGGATGCGCTGCGGCGTGCTGCTGCCCTGCGCTTTGAGGGTGACAGGAGCGCCGCGCGGCAGCTGCGCATCCGGCTGGAATGCCTGAACCTGAACAGGCGGGAGGAATGGCTTCCCATGGAGCCGGTGAACCGCGCGCCGCAGGATTACCTGGAATTTTTCAATGGCTACGGCGGCTTTGACGGCGAAGCCTATGTGATCTGCCTCAGCAGGGATACCCTGCCGCCCGCGCCCTGGAGCAATATCATTGCCACAGAGACGGCGGGCGCGGTGCTTACCGACCGGGGCGGCGGCTTTGCATGGCGGAAGAACAGCCGCAGCGGCAGGCTCACTCCCTTCCGGAACGACATGCTGCGTGAGGGCTGGGGATGGATGTTTTACCTTACGGATGCAAGGAAGCGGCGCTGGACGCGGATTTTGCCGGGCGATGTGCCGATGACGGACTACACCGTGCGCTTTTCGCCGGGCCTTTGCCGCTGGGAGGCGGCTGCGGGGGAGGCGGCGTTTTGCGTGGAAGCCCGGGCTGCGGAGGATGGAATACGCTTTGAAATCACGGTGGAGAACCGTGGAAGGGCGGAAAACGAATGGACGCTCGCCGGCGCGGTGGACTGGCTGCTGGGTGTGGATGCGCTGGATGCGCGGATGATCAGCGCATGGACGAAATACGGCGCATGCTTTGCCGCAGGCGCGAGCGGCGTGGGCTGCTTTGCTGCGGATGATCCGCTTGCGCAGGCAGGCTGCGGCAGGAACGCGCTGTTGGGCAGCGGGGACATCAACAATCCCGATGGAATCGGTATGCCGGAGGAATCCGGCAGCGGCTGGACGCTGCGGCTTCCCCTGCGGCTGGGCCCCGGAGAGAAAAAGAAAACCCGCTTCCTGCTGGGCGGCGCGGATACAGAGGAGGCGGCCTATGCCCTGCTGCGGAGCTTCCAGGCGGGCGAAAGGGAAGCGGCCGGTGAGGATATACTGCGCATCCACACCCCGGATGCGGCCGTGAACTGCCTCGCCAATGGTTTTCTGCAGGCACAGGTGAAGTATGCCCGGGTGCTCGGCAGGACGGGACTCTACCAGCCGGGCGGCGCATATGGCTTCCGGGATCAATTGCAGGATATGCTGCCGCTGGTCTACACCGAGCCTGAGCGGGTTCGGGCGCACCTGCTACGCTGCGCGGCAAAGCAGTTTGAGGCCGGCGATGTGCTGCACTGGTGGCACGAGCCCGCCATAGGCGTGCGCACGAATATAAGGGATGATTTGCTGTTTTTGCCCTTTGTGGCGGCGAGGTATGTGCTTGTCACGGGGGATACGGCAGTGCTGCGGGAGGAGGTTCCTTATCTGAAGGATGTGGGTATGCCGGAGGGCGGCGAGGATATCTATGCGCCGATGGAGAGCTCGGATGTGATGGAGAGCCTGCACGGGCACTGCATGCGCGCCTTCCGCCGCTGTGCTGAAACCGGGCGCAACGGGCTTTGCCTGATGGGCAGCGGTGATTGGAACGATGGCATGAACCGGGTCGGCGCAGACGGCAGGGGAGAGAGCGTATGGCTCACGGAATTCCTTGCCGTATGCGCGGCGGACTATGCCCGCATTGCGCCGGATGAAAACGACAGGGCATGGCTCTATGCCCTGAATGAAAGGCTCTGCGCCGCCATCGAAAGCGCGGGCTGGGACGGCGGCTGGTACTTGCGCGCCTATGCCGATGACGGCCGGGTGCTGGGCGGCAAGGCCAGCAGGAATTGCAGCATCGACGCCATCTCCCAGGCATGGGCGGTGCTGGCGGGACTGGACTCCGGCAGGTGCAAAAGCGCGATGGACGCCGCCTGGGAACAGCTGGCAGACAAGGATTTGCGGCTGATACGGCTGCTCGCCCCGGCATTCGACGGCGAGGGCTTCGATCCGGGCTATATCGCCGCTTATCCGCCGGGCATACGGGAAAACGGCGCGCAGTATACCCACGGGGCCTGCTGGCTCATCCTTGCGCTGATTCGCATGGGCGACGGCAGGCGGGCGCACGAAGCGATCCGGATGCTGCTGCCGGTGAACCACGCCCGCACGCGGGAGGAGGCGGATATCTACCGTGTGGAGCCCTATGTGATGGCGGCGGATGTGTATACCAATCCCCTGCATCCGGGCCGCGGCGGCTGGAGCTGGTACACCGGCTCCGGGGCATGGATGCTGATGGTGATTTATGAATTGCTGGGCTTTGAACGCCGGGGAAACCGGGTGCGGATCAACGCCCTGCTGGGAGAATGGAAGCAGGCGAGCATTGCCGTGCATTTCGGCTCCAGCAGGTATGAGCTGGTTTGCAGCCGGGATGCGGGGGAGATTACCCTCGACGGCGAGCCGTGCGCCGGCTATATCGAGATGGTGGACGACGGCAGGAGCCACACCGCGGTATTCCCGCCGCGCCGTGAAATGAAAAATAACATGGCGGATACTGGAAATCCAGCGGCTGTGTGCTATAATACCCAGTAAAAAACAAATGGAGGCGAACTGCGTGAAGGCGTGGCTCAAAAAGGCGTACAAGAGGTATATCATTGATGCTCTGTCTGCCATGGGCATGGGTTTGTTTGCATCTTTGATCATTGGTTTGATTCTGTCCCAGCTGTCCCAGATTTCCTTCCTCGGCTTCCTGGGCCCCTTTGCCGCAGTGGTGGGCGCTTCTTCCCCGGTGGTGGGCGCCGCCATCGGCGTGGCCATCGGCTACGGGCTGAAGGTGAAGCCGCTGGCCATCTTTTCCTGCGCGGCTGCCGGTGCATTCGGCTACCAGATGAGCGGCCCCATCGGCGCATATCTCGCCGCAGTGGTGGGCGCGGAGCTGGGCGGCCTGGTTTCCGGCAAGACGAAGCTGGATATCATACTCGTTCCCACGGTGGTGATTGTGGCGGGCGGATTGATGACCAACTTCACTTCCTCCGCCATCAACGCGGGCATTGCGGCGCTGCAGCGCTTCCTTGAATCGGCCACCACGCTCCAGCCCATTCCCATGGGCGTGATCGTTTCCGTGGTGTTTGGGCTCGCGCTCACCGCGCCCATTTCCTCGGCGGCGCTGGCGGCGATGGTGTTTACCGTGCCCGAGGGCGGCGAGATGGGTCTCGGCCTCCAGCTGGCGGCAGGCGCTGCCACGGTGGGCTGCTGCGCCCAGATGGTGGGCTTTGCGGTGTCCAGCTTCCGGGAGAACGGCGTTTCCGGCCTGATTGCCCAGGGACTCGGCACTTCCATGCTGCAGGTGGGCAACATCCTGCGCAGCCCCGCAATCCTGGTTCCGCCCACGCTGGCTTCGGCCATCCTCGGCCCCTTCGCCACCACCATCTTCCAGATGAAGAATGTGGGCTCTGCGGCGGGCATGGGCACCTCCGGCCTGGTGGGCCAGTTCGGCACCTGGGCGGCCATGACGGGGGAGAGCGGCGTGCTCTGGAAGATGATTCTGCTGCACTTTATACTCCCTGCGGCGCTGTCCCTGCTGGTTTCCGAAATTATGCGGAAGAAGGGCTGGATCAAGGAAGGCGCAATGAAGCTGGAGGTGTGATGTGCGGTGGGGAGACGTCAGGGGACGCTGTCCCCTGGACCCCTGCTCAAGGGACATTGTCCCTTGAGAATCCCATGATAAAACATCGCCCCCGGAGCGGGAACGATGTTTTGTTGTAGATAAGGAAAGTTTCTTTTGAAAAATGCGCCGTTTAGCGGCGCATTTTTCATTGCAGAGGGGTCCAGGGGAAATCATTTCCCCTGGCAGGGTTTCCAAAGGGACGGAGTCCCTTTGGCGCGTTCCTACCGGTGCGCCTTGAAGCCCTCGCCGAAGGTTTCGTTGGATTTGTTGGAGATCAGGAAGGCGCGGGGATCGGTGGAGAACACGATCCTGCGCAGGCGGGTGGTTTCGAGGCGGTTTACCACGCAGAGGAGCATCCTTTTTTCCTTGCCGCTGTACATGCCGGTGGCGTCGATGCCGGTCACGCCGCGATCCAGCTCCTGCATGATGCGGCGGGCAATTTCATCGCTCTTATCGGAGATGATGAAGAAGGAATGGGAGGCGTTCGGGCCTTCCAGCACAAAATCCACCACGATGTTGCAGAGGAATACCACGATGAGGGCGTACATGGCGGAGATCATATCGTATACGAAGGCGGAAGCGAGGATGACCAGGCCGTCCACGATGAAGATGCCCCAGCTGATGCGCACCTGGGGAACGAGGCGGTGAATCAGGCTGGCGAGCATATCGGTGCCGCCGGTGGTGGCGTTTCCGCGCAGGATCAGGCCAAAGCCCAGACCAGCGAACAGGCCGCCGTATACCGCTGCCAGCCAGCGGTCCTGCACCAGCGCGCTCACGGGCACGATATCCAGCAGCAGGGAGAAGGCGGCGGTGGCGATGAAGGAGCGCACGCCGAAGCGCAGCCCCAGGTTTTTCATAGATACGAGGAATAGGGGAATATTCAGCACCAGGGAAACCGTACCCACGGGAAAGCCGGTGGCGCTGTTTACCAGCTGGCCGATGCCGGTGAAGCCGCCGGCGGCGATGTTGTTGGGAATCAGGAATACATTGAAGGCGAGCACGGCAAAAAACAGGCCGGGCAGGATCAAGAGGGTGTTTTTAAGCTCGGAATTCCGAAAATATTTCATTTGTGGCCTCCGGAGAATTTAAATTCTTTCGGTATTATACCACATTTGCCCTGTTTTTTAAACCCCGCAGGAACCCGAAAGCGCGAATTCGCATAGGGATGAACGGCCAGATATTCTGGTCGAGAGGAGGAAGAAGCATGTCCTATGGCCGAATGCCCCTGTTTCCGCCGAGCTGCCAGAGCCAGAGCTGCATGCGCATGCCCGTGTTTGATGGATGCCGCTCCAGCTGCAACAGTTCCTGCTGCGAGGATTGCCAGACAGTGCGCATCTGCAACCCCGCCTGCCGGGATGAATATGTGGATGTGGAGCTGTGCGTGGATGGCGATGGCAACCTGAGCATATGCGTGCGCCGGCCGCCGCGCTCCTGCTGCCAGCCGAGGAGAAGATCGAGGTGCGATTGCGCGCCGTGGCTGAGATAAAGAATAAGAAAGGGCGGGGGGGAAATCCCCCGCCGGAGCTGTTTTTGATTTGTCTTGAGGCTGGAAGGTCAGGGAATGGATTGCCCTGGCATTTTTTCGTCAATCCTCGCCCTTGGCCCAGAAGCGGCCGGCTTCCACGGCGCGCTGCCACTGGCGCAGCATCTTCTGCCGGGTAATTTCCTCCATGTTGGGCACGAATTCCCGGTCGGGCTGGAGGAGGGTCTTGAGCTGGGCGTCGTTCCAGATGCCCACGGCGCGGCCTGCCAGCATTGCGGCTCCCATGGCCGTGGTTTCGATGGTTTTGGGGCGCAGCACCCGCACGCCGAGGATATCCGCCTGAAACTGCATCAGGAAGCTGTTTGCGCTGGCGCCGCCGTCCACGCGCAGCACGGTGGGACGCATGCTGGAATCGCTGGCCATGGCGGAGATTACATCCGCAGACTGGTAGGCGATGGATTCCAGCGCGGCGCGCACCACATGGCCGCGGTTGCTGCCGCGGGTGAGGCCCACGATGGTGCCGCGGCTGTACATATCCCAGTAAGGCGCGCCGAGGCCGGTGAAGGCGGGTACGAAATATACATTTCCATTGTCCGGCACGGATGCGGCCAGGGCTTCGGTTTCGGCGGCGGTTTCCACCAGCTTCATTTCATCCCGCAGCCACTGCACCACCGCGCCGCCCACGAATACGCTGCCTTCCAGCGCATAGCGGGGCTTGCCATCCAGCCGCCAGGCGATGGTGGTGACCAGGTTGTTTAAGGATTTTACCGGGGTGGAGCCGGTGTTCATCAGCACGAAGCAGCCGGTTCCATAGGTGTTTTTGCACATGCCGGGAGCGAAGCAGCCCTGCCCGAAGAGGGCGGCATGCTGGTCGCCGGCGAGGGATGCGATGGGAATTTCCCGGCCGAGGATGCGCTTATCCAGCATGCCGATCACATGGCTGGAATCCACCACCTCGGGCATCAGCTGCGGCGGGATATTCATCATGCGCAGCAGCATTTCATCCCACCTCTGCTCGTGGATGTTGTAGAGCATGGTGCGGGCGGCGTTGGTGGCGTCGGTCACATGGGCATGGTTGGAAGTGAGGTTCCATGCGAGGTAGCTGTCCACGGTGCCGAAGCAGAGCTTGCCCCTCTCCGCACGGGCGCGGGCATTGGGGATGGTATCCAGCATCCACTGCAGTTTTGTGCCGGAGAAATAGGCGTCCGGAATGAGGCCGGTGCGGTCCCGGAGCAGGTTGCTCAGGCCATCCGCCTTCAGGCGCTCCACCAGCGGCGCGGTGCGCCTGCACTGCCACACAATGGCGTTGCCAAGGGGCCTGCCGGTGGCCTTTTCCCAGAGCAGGGTGGTTTCGCGCTGGTTGGCAATGCCGATGGCGGCGATGCTGCGGCCATCGATGCCCGCCTTTTCCACGGCCACCTTCAGGGCGCGGAGCTGGCTATCCAGAATATCCTGGGGGCGGTGCTCCACCCAGCCTGGCTTGGGATAAATCTGGGGAAATTCCACATTGTGGGAGGAAACCACGTTTGCGAACTGATCAAACACCACGGCGCGGGAGCTGGTGGTGCCCTGATCCAGAGATACGATGTACTTCAC
Source organism: Clostridia bacterium (assembly GCA_017481065.1). The sequence continues at coordinate 41,141 of JAFUPT010000114.1, forward strand.
GAATGCAGCCTCTCCTTTTCTTGGAGGAATTCAAAAATCCGGCAGGGCCGACGGAGCGCATCCATCGGCCGGTGCCGGATTGCGTTCGACCGATTGCCGGCCGGGTATGCTTGCTTAGCCTACGGTGCCTGCGGCGGCGGCACCCTCAACGGGGGCGGCGGCGACCACGGGCGCGGCTTCGATCACCGGAGCCTCGGTGGGGGCGGCGGTGGAAGCGGCGTTGGTATCGAGGTTCGGGATCTCAAGGATGTTTTCCTCTGCCGGGATGGCGGTGGGCTGGGCCGTGACGACGGGCATCTCGGTAGCCTCCACCTCGATTGCGGCGGGCATGGTTTCACGCACAGCGCAGCAGGGGAAGAGCAGGCGGAAAGCGGGGGTATCGCCGAACTTTTCATTCAGGCTGGAAACCAGGCCGCCATGGCCGCCGATGTAGAGGAAATTCAGCACGATGATGACGATCACCAGCAGCAGCGCGATGCCGCCGATGGCGCGCAGCACGCCCAGCAGGTGGTGGCCGAAGGAACGGCGGCCATCATCCTCATCATCGAATTCATCGATGTCTTCATCCTCGTCCTCGTCGTCGTCATACTCATCGTATTCGTCGTCGAAGTCATCCTCATCATCGTCGTACTCGTCGTATTCCTCGTCCTCGTATTCATCTTCATCATCATCGATGAATTCATCGTCCTCTTCATCATCATCCGCAACCTTCTTATTGCGGCGGCCGACGAGGCCGCGGGACTTCTTTTCCCTCTTGGCGGGACGAACATCTTCCTCTTCTTCGTCCTCGTCGTCATATTCGTCTTCATCGTCGAAGTCGTCGTCGAAATCGTCTTCATCCTCATCGTCTTCAACGATTTCTTCCTTCTTCCTGCGGCGGGAGAACAGGCCGAAGCGGGGCTTCTCTTCCTCGTCCTCTTCATCCTCATCATCGAAGTCGAACACGGATTCCCGGGAAACCGGCTTGAATTCGCGGGTGGGCTCCTCAACCAGGATGGCCTCCTCGGCCTTCTTTTCCTCGATGGCTTCGGCGGCGGCCTTTACGGCTGCGGTGGAAACGACGATGGTATCGCCGCCCACTTCCTCGATGGGAGCCTGCTCGGGAGCGGTTTCCTCCACGATGATGGTTTCTTCAACCGCTGCGGGCGCTTCGGCGGCCTTGCGGGCTTCCTCCTCGGCGGCCAGGCGAGCGGCCAGCTCGCGGCGCTCGCGGCGGGACATGCCGCTGGTTTCTGCGGCGGCGGCCATTTCGGGAGCGGCGGGCTGCTGGTTCAGTTCGTCCATTTTCTGTCCTCCTTCGGCAGTGCGGGCTGCGCGGCGCACGGGTGCGGTCGGCGCGGGCACATCTTCGCCGTCGGGATCATCATCGAACTCGTCCTCATCGAAGTCCTCGAAATCATCGTAGTCCTCGAGGTCTTCCTCATCCTCCTCGTCCACGCGGGATACGAACAGGCTCATGAAGCGCTTGAAGCCGCCCTTGCGGGGCTTTTCTTCATCGATGATATCCTCGTCAAAATCCTCGCCGTCGAAATCTTCATCGAAGGCGTCCTCATCGAAATCTGCCGGGATGCTCTCCTGCTTTGCGGTGGCCCTGCGGGCGCGGCGGGATACCGGCTCCTGGGCTTCGGGGGCTTCGTCGATATCATCGTACTCGGCCTCGCTCAGGTCCGGCTGGGCGGCCTTGCGGCGCCTTGCGGGAGCTTCATCCTCGAAATCTTCCCCTGAGGCGCGCTTTGCACCGCGCTTGGAGAGATTGCCCTTCACGCCATTGAAGAACTGGATCATGGTATTGAAGGGGTTGGGATTTTCATACAATTCATCCGCAGCATCTTCGATTTCGTCCTCGGCGTCCTCGGGAATATCCTCGAAGTCATCGTCGAAGGCGTCCTCATCCATCTCCACGGGTTCGGGAGCGGGCTTTGCCTTGGGCTTGGGGATGAAGGCGCGGCGCGGCGCTTCCTCCTCCTGCGCTGCGGGCGCTTCAGCCGGGCGCGCGGCAGCCATCTTCTCAGGCTCGGCCTGGGAAGCTGCCTCCGGGCTGCGCTGGCGGGACTTATACTGCTCGTGCCTGCGGCGCAGCTCGTAATAGTCCAGTTCGGGGCTGTTGTTTCGGTTATTGCTCATAGCGTTACCGCCTCTCATTGTATCGCATGGTATGCAGAAATTATACAGGAATCATAACTATACACATTCATTATAACACATTCTGCAATTCTGGCAAGCTCTGCGCGGCAGATAACAAAAAATATTTACTTCTGCGTTGGAAAATGTACATCGAGGTCATTTTTTGCATAAAATTAAACCCATTTTGAGGGGGAGGAGGGGATTTGGAATGGAAAATCCGGGCCAGATGCTTTACAGGGCGCGGCAGGCGCGGCGGCGGAAGCCCGCGCCGCAGGCGGCATACCGGGAGGAGGCGGCCGCGAGGCCAGCGCCGCAGTTTGTGCCGCGGCATTCGAGCTACAGCGCGCTGATGCGCAGCCACGACCGGGTGAACACCCGCCACATCCAGGACAATCGCTGATGGAAGGCGCATATACTTGCCGTAAAGGGGGTCTGGACGATGATGCGAAACGACTACAAGCGGTCGCTGATCCTGCTGCGCAGCAATGCGGCGGGATATTCGGGCCATGTGCGCCTGGAGCGGCGGACGCTGATGGGAACCATGTATTTCATGCTGCAGGCGCCGGAGGATTCCGGAACGCTGTATGCGGCGCTGGTGGGCAGGGGAAGGAATGATTATTACGCCTGCCCGCTGGGCGAATTCCGCCGGGACAGCCGGGGACAGGCGACGCTGAGTTACAGCTTCGATCCGCGGAACATCTGCGGACGGGAGCTGGAGCAATACCAGATGATCGCGGTGGCGAATATTTCGGGCGGCAGCTGCAATGCCGTGCTCTATGGAAACGTGGGCGGCCATGCGGACCTGAGCTGGGAGCGGGTGGAGCAGGCGCTGTGCCTGAGCTTCAACACGGGTCCGGAGCGGCAGGAGGCGGATGAGGCGGTTCCGCAGGCTGCGGAGGAGCCGGTTCCCGAAGCCGCGCCGCTGGCCTTGGAGGAGGCGGCGCCGGAGGAGATTGTTCCCGGGGAATGCGGCTGCGCGGTTGAGACGGCGGCGGAACCCGCGCCCGCTATGGTGCCGGTGCAGACCGCCGGGGAAGTGCTGGGCATCGATATGAGCATGCCCTGGCCGGATTCCGTGGAACCGCTGCGGGCGATGTTTGCCGCGCAGGAGGAGCTTACGGATGCGCCGGACAACGGCTACGTCTACATCGCGGCGCCCCTTCCCGAGGGCGGCGGATACAGCTACCTTGCGGCGGGGCTGCGGGCCGAAAACGGCAGGCCCACGGCGGTGTGCTACGCGATACCATCCGCCTTTGCCGCCGAGCCGCCCGCCGGGCTGGAGGATTACGCATGGATGGGCGGCAACAACGCCGGATGGTGGACTGCGGAGATCGACCTGGCGACGGAAAAACGCATATAGCGCAGGGGCGGAGCTTCAATATTGCTGGAAGCTCCGCCTTTTATACCTTATTTAACACATGCCGCTTGAAAATATGCGTGAAATCTGCTACAATGGGCTTCATAAATTTGAAAAAAGAGGGTTATCGCAATGGCAAAGCTCACGATGGATAAACTCGTCGCACTGTGCAAGAACCGCGGCTTCATCTTCGCCGGTTCTGAAATCTACGGCGGCCTGGCCAACACCTGGGACTACGGCCCGCTGGGTGTGGAATACAAGAACAACATCAAGAAGGCCTGGTGGCAGAAGTTCGTTCAGGAATCTCCCTACAACACCGGCCTGGACTGCGCGATCCTGATGAACCGCGAAGTATGGGTTGCCTCCGGCCACGTCGGCGGCTTCAGCGATCCGCTGATGGACTGCAAGGCATGCAAGGCACGCCACCGCGCGGACAAGCTGATCGAGGATTACACCAAGGGCGAGGAGACCGGCGACGGCTGGACCAACGCCGAGCTGGAGACCTACATCGCCGAGCATGACGACCTGGTTTGCCCCACCTGCGGCAAGAAGGATTTTACCGGCATCCGCCAGTTCAACCTGATGTTCAAGACCCACCAGGGCGTGAACGAGGACTCCGCCGCGGAGATCTACCTGCGCCCCGAAACCGCGCAGGGCATCTTCGTAAACTTCCTCAACGCCATGCGCACCACCCGCAAGAAGCTGCCCGCCGGCATCTGCCAGATCGGCAAGTCCTTCCGCAACGAAATCACCCCCGGCAACTTCATCTTCCGCGTGCGTGAATTCGAGCAGATGGAGCTGGAATTCTTCTGCAAGCCCGGCGAGGACCTGGAGTGGTTCAATTACTGGCGCGGCTTCTGCCGCGATTGGCTGCTCTCCCTCGGTATGAAGGAAGAGAACCTGCGCCTGCGCGACCATGAGCCGGAGAAGCTGGCCTTCTATTCCAAGGCAACCACCGACTTCGAATACCTGTTCCCCTTCGGCTGGGGCGAGCTCTGGGGCGTGGCGGACCGCACCGACTACGACCTGACCCAGCATCAGAACCACTCTGGCAAGGGCATGGAATACATGGATCCCACCACCAACGAGAAGTTCATCCCCTACTGCGTTGAACCCTCCGTCGGCGTGGACCGCCTGGTTCTGGCCTTCCTGTGCGACGCCTACGACGAGGAAGAGCTCGAGGGCGGCGATGTGCGCACCGTGCTGCATCTGCATCCGGCGCTGGCTCCCTACAAGGTAGCCGTAATGCCCCTGCAGAAGAACAAGCTGGGCGACCAGGCCAAGGAGCTGTATGCACAGCTTTCCAAGAAGTTCCGCTGCGATTACGACGAGACCGGCTCCATCGGCAAGCGCTATCGCCGTCAGGACGAGATCGGCACTCCCTACTGCATCTGCGTTGACTTCGACACCGCCGAAACCGGCAATGTCACCGTCCGCGACCGCGATACCATGCAGCAGGAAGTTGTTGCCATCTCCGAACTGAACGCCTGGCTGGAAAAGAAGCTGGAGTTCTAAGTCGGCAGGGCCGACAGCCACATGCAGAACCCCGACCCGGCAAGAATGGGTCGGGGTTCTGTTGTATGTAGGACGTTTCATTCCTTTTGTCATGTAATACGGGAACGACGAAATCCGCTGCCATAGATTAAAGCAGCGGATTTCTGATGATTGTTGTGTGTTTTCCTAAAATCAAAGGCCCGAGGGCCTTTTTGTTCTTTGAAATATACCTCATCCGGCCCTGCGGGCCACCTTCTCCTTAAGGAGAAGGCTTTGGTTTTCCAATCCTCAAAAAACCGACCCCGCTCCGGGGCCGGTTTTTATGGATGGGATTCTCGAGGGACAAGGTCCCTTGAGCGGGGTTTCAGGGGCAGGGCTCCTGATGGTTCCTCCCTTAGATCACGCCGTAAGCGCCGTCGATGATGATGTCGGCGCCGGTGGTGTATCCTGCGCTCTTGCTGCAGAGCCAGATGATGCAGCCGCAGAGCTCCTCGGGTTCGGCCATGCGGTGCATGGGGAAGAGGGGCTGCCAGGCGGCGAGCAGCTCGGGCTCGACGAAATCGGGATCGGTGGCCATGGGGGTGGCGACGTATCCGGGGGAGATGGAATTCACGCGGATGTTCTTGTCGATCAGCTCAATGGCCAGGGACTTGGTCATGTGGATGATGCCGGCCTTGGATGCGTTGTAGGCGGCCTGGCACTGGGGGATGTTGACCACATGGCCGGAGACGGAGGCGATGTTGATCATGCTGCCCTCGATGCCCTTGGCGATCATGGCGCGGGCGGCTTCGCGGCAGACGATGTACTCGCCGGTGAGGTTGATATCGAGGCACTGCCGCCACTCTTCAACGGTGGCTTCGAACATATCCTTGTGGTAGCATACGCCGGCGTCGTTGACGACGATATCCAGGCGGCCGTAAACTTCGATGATCTTGTCGATGCCGGCCTTGACCTGCTGCTCGCTGGTCACGTCGCAGGTGATGTCCAGGCACTTGCCGCCCTCGGACTCAATGATTTTCACCGTCTCGGCAGCGCCGGAACGGGTGAAGGTTGCGATGTCCGCGCCTGCGCGGGCCAGTTCGCGGGCGATGACCTGGCCGATGCCGCGGCCGCCGCCGGTGACGAGGGCTACCTTGCCCTCAAGGGAGAACATTTTCTGAAGATAATTCGGGAACATGCTGTTTCTCCTTATAATATCGGTGCGTTTTTATTCCTGTACGTTAATGATAACCTTCATGGTGGTTTCGCGGTTGGCGTCGATGAACTTATAGGCGTCGAGGAAGTTCTTGAATGCGAAGAACTTGCTCATCAGCGGCTCGAGCTTCACCTTGCCTTCGGCAACCAGCTCCAAGGCGGTGACATAGTGCTCATGGCGGTACATCATGGAGGTGTTCAGGTCCAGCTCCTTGTCGTTGAGCACGGCGAGATCGCAGGTGGCCATATCGGCAAATACGGCGACCAGCATGATCTGGCTGCCCTTGCGGGCGGAGCGGATGGCCTGGTTGATGGTGATGTTGTTGCCGGCGCAATCGTAGATCACGTCTGCCTTGTCGGGGCCGAAGGTTTCAACCATGGCCTCGTTGAAGTCCTTTTCGCGGGTGTTGACCACAACGTCGACGCCGCACTGCTCCTTGGCGAGCTGCAGGCGGTAATCGGAAACATCGGTCATCATCACCTTGCGCGCGCCGAGACCCTTTGCGGTCTGGGCGACGAGGTTGCCGATGGGGCCTGCGCCGATGACGACCACATCCTTGCCCTCGATGCCGCCCGCGCACTGGCGGATGGCGTGTACGGCAACTGCCAGGGGCTCGATCATGGCGCCCTGGTCCAGGGTCATGTTCTCCGGCAGGGGCGTGATCTTGCTCTGGTCGCAGGCGAAGAATTCGCTGCCCACGCCGGTGCACTGGAAGCCCATAACCTTCAGCTCTTCGCACAGGTTATACTTGCCATGGCGGCAGGGATAGCACTTGCCGCACACTTCCTGGGGCTCGATGGTGACCTTCTGGCCGACGGCAACCTTGGTGACGCCCTCGCCCACGGCGGCGACGGTGCCGCTGGTCTCGTGGCCCTGGGTCACGGGATACTTGGTGAAGGGATGCTTGCCATGGTATACATGGATGTCGGAGCCGCAGATGCCGATCTTTTCGATCTTTACCAGCACCTGGCCGGGCTGCACCTGGGGAACGGGAACATCGCGGAATTCAATCACGCCGGGCTGGGTCATGACCTGCTGAATCATTTTGCTTAACCTCCTTATGAATAAAAAACATGTTTGAATGTACGTTAAAGTTATATTGCTATGTCACTACATTGTTAGTATAAGTCCTGCATCTGCTTTTGTCAACCGAAAAAGGGGGCATATGTACCCAAAGCGAAAAAAACTGTACAAATTGTTTGGGTATTTGCTTGCGTTATCTATTGAAAAATATCATATTTGTGGTATAATAGGCATGGAATGTATTGTTACGACATTCAATGTTATGCTGTGAAGCAGCAAAAGCGAAAACTATATAAGAAGGGTGGGAGAGTTTCGCATGCTTGAAGACCACAAGCTGGATAAGACGATACCCATACCACTGTATTTCCAGCTGAAAAGTTTGCTGCTGGAAGAAATCAAAAAGAATGAATATCCTGTGGACAGCCTGATTCCCACGGAAAAGGAAATTTCCGAAATGTTCGGCATCAGCCGCACCACCGTGCGCCAGGCCATTACAGAACTGGTGCAGGCGGGCTGGCTTTACCGCATCAAATCCAAGGGCACCTTCGTGGCCCGGGTAAAGATCAAGCAGGATTTCATCAAGCGGCTCGAGCCCTTTAACGAGCAGATCGAGCGCACCGGCCGCGTGCCAAGCACCCAGCTGCTGGCCTTTGAAACGCTGCCCATGCCGGAGCAGGTTGCCCAGGTATTCGGTGTGGAGCCGGGAACCAAGGCTGTATACCTGCACCGCAGGAGATGTGCCGACGGCGATCCCATCGTAACTGTGGAAACCTATCTGCCGCTGGATCTGTGCGCCTTCCTGCTGCACCATGATATGTCCCAGAATTCGCTCTACAACCTGCTTGCCACCCAGGAAAAGACGCGCATCTGCCGCGTAAACCGCATCCTGGAGGCCGTCGCGGCGAATATCCGCGATGTTGAGCGGCTGAACATGGTGCGCGGCAAGCCCGTGCAGCTGTTTAAAACCATCGGCTACAACAACCTGAACGAGCCGATCGAATATTCCATCGCCCGCTACCGCGGCGACCGGAATAAATTTGAGATCGACCTGCAGGTGGATACCAGTCCCATGTGACCCCTGATGCGGGCGGAAAGCCCCGCCCGCATCGTTTTAATATGCTATATCATGACATTACAATGTAATGCCATGTCCCCCCCAACAACGAATTAAAAGGAGTGCAACACCATGATTAAGCTGCCTGAATCCGCAACCCGTCCCACGATGTACTTCATCGGCGTAACCACCGGCCAGTCCTCCATCATGAAGATTTTCCCCGTATGGGCGGAAGCACTGGGCATCGACGCCTGCATCAAGGGCATTGACATCGGCCTGCATGCTCCGGACGAGGACTATCGCGCAGCCGTAGAGTTTATCAAGAACGATCCGCTGTCCCTGGGCGCGCTGGTAACCACCCATAAGATCGACCTGTACAACGCCTGCAAGGACCTGTTCGAGTACTTCGATCCCTATGCACTGCAGTTCGGCGAGATTTCCTCCATTTCCAAGGATGGGGATAAGCTCTGCGGCCATGCAAAGGATCCCATCTCCGTGGGTCTGGCGCTGGATTCCTTCGTTCCCGCGGACCACTGGAAGAAGTATCCGGAAGCCGAGGCATGCGTACTGGGCGCAGGCGGCAGCTCCCTGGCAGTATCCTCTTACCTGCAGAATGAAAAGCACGGCGACAATGTGCCGGCCCGCATCAATGTAAACAACCGCTCCGTGCCGCGCCTGGCCGAGGCCATCCACCTGCTGGAAGGCAGCCGCGTGCCCATGAGCTACCACCTCTGCCCCAAGGCTGAGTGGAACGATAAGATCGTTGAGGGCCTGCCCGAGGGCTCCATCGTGATCAACGCGACCGGCATGGGCAAGGACCGCCCCGGCTCCCCCCTGACCGACAACTGCAAATTCCCCAAGCACGGCATCATCTGGGAGTTCAACTATCGCGGCTCCCTGGAGTTCATGCACCAGGCAGAGGCCCAGCAGGCCGAGCGCGAGCTGCAGATTGAGAACGGCTGGACTTACTTCATCCACGGCTGGACCCAGGTTATCGCGGAAGTTTTCCACATCGATATCACCGGCGAGCGTCTGGCAATGTGCGATCGTCTGGCACGCTGAGTCTTTCGGCGTCTTTTCCGCGATTCCTGTGTTGAAGCCCCTCGACGTACGACCCGGTACGCCTTCGGGGCTTCGCCTTGGACTCGCGAAAAACCCGCTCGAAATCCGTCGCGTATGACGCTGGTTTTGAACGGGTATTTTCCTTTATAGAAAGAGGAGATTCATCATGAAAGAAAAAATCCTGACCACGCCCCGCTCCTACGGCAAGAACATGCCCCAGCTCTTCGACCAGCTGGAAGCGGCCGGCTACGAGGTTGTTAAGAATACCACCGGCGGTATCCTCGAGAAGGAGACCATGAAGGAACTGATCGCGGACTGCTCCGGCATCATCGTGGGCGTTGACCCGCTGGATGCGGAAGTGCTGGCCTGCGCTCCGAAGCTGCGCGCCATTGCCAAGTACGGCGTGGGCGTTGACAACATTGACCTCAAGTACTGCGAAGAGCACGGCATCAAGGTAAGCCGCACCGTCGGCGCCAATTCCGAGGCAGTGGCCGACTACGCCATGACCCTGATCATGGCCGTTGCCCGCAAGGCAGTGCTGATCGACCGCAAGTGCCGCACCAAGGATTGGAGCAAGATCTCCACCCGTGACGTCTCCAACGCCACCCTCGGCCTCTTCGGCCTCGGCGCCATCGGCAAGCATGTCGCCAAGCGCGCGCAGGGCTTCGGCATGAAAGTTCTGGCCTATGACCCCTACTGGCCGGAAGAGTATGCCAAGGCAAACGATATCCAGCAGGCCGATGCGGAGACCATCTTCAAGAACGCCGATTTCATCTCCCTGCACCTGCCGCTGATGGAGAGCACCCGCAATTTCGTGGGCGAAAAGGAAATCGCCATGATGAAGAAGGACGCCGTGATCATCAACACCGCCCGCGGCGGCCTGATTGATGAAGCAGCCCTGCTCAATGCCCTCAAGGAAGGCCGCATCTACGGCGCAGGCATTGACGCCTTTGCCCAGGAACCCCCGGAGGATCCGGCATGGTTTGAGCTGGACAACGTGGTAATCGGCTCCCACTGCGCAGCATCCACCCGCGGCGCAACCGAGAACATGGGCCAGATGGCAACCGACAATATCATTCGCGACCTCCAGTAAAAATACAATCCAGTAGCGGAAGCGGCGCACACTGCTTCCGCTGCTGTGCATCCCCAAAGGAGATTGAACGATTATGAAATACATCATCGCCCATGACCTGGGCACTTCCGGCAATAAGGCGACGCTCTTCTCCGAGGAGGGCAAGCTGATTGGTTCCACCGTGTACAGCTACGGCTGTCACTATTTCAACGACAACTGGGCGGAGCAGGACCCCGCAGACTGGTGGAAGGCCGTTTGCGATACCACCAAGGGCCTGATCGCCAAGGCCGGCATCGATAAGAAGGATGTGGCCGCCGTTTCCTTCTCCGGCCAGATGATGGGCTGCCTCTGCGTGGACAAGGCCGGAAATCCCCTGCGTCCCTCCATTATCTGGGCGGACCAGCGCGCCCAGGCCCAGCAGAACGCCATCGGCGAGCACATCTCCCTCTATGATTACTACCACATCGTGGGCCACCGCAACGCTGCGAGCTATGGCCTGCAGAAGCTGATGTGGGTGCGGGACAACGAGCCCGATATCTACAAGCAGACCTACAAGACCCTCAATGCCAAGGATTTCATCGTGCTGAAGCTCACCGGCAAGTTCTACACCGAGCCCTCCGATGCATCCTCCAACGCATGCGTGGACCTGAACACCCTGGGCTGGTCGGAGAAGATCATCGATATCTCCGGCATTGACCCGGACAAGCTGCCCGAGATCGTGCCCTCCACCCATGTGGCGGGCGGCGTGACCCCCGAAGCTGCCGAGGCCACCGGCCTTGCAGTGGGCACCCCGGTCGTCATGGGCGGCGGCGACGGCCTGTGCGCCAATGTCGGCGCGGGTTCCGTGCGTCCCGGCCAGACCTTCGCATGCATGGGCTCCTCCGCATGGATCGCCACCACCAGCGATAAGCCGGTGTTTGACGAGGAAATGCGCACCGTGACCTGGGCGCACATCGTTCCCGGCATGTATTCTCCCAACGGCACCATGCAGGCCGCGGGCCTGAGCTATTCCTGGCTCAAGAACCAGATCTGCAAGCATGAATCCGCCGAGGCGGATAAGCTGGGCTGCAGCGCCTACGACCTGATCAACGCCGCCATCGAAAAGAGCCCCGTGGGCGCAAACGGCGTGGTATTCCTGCCCTACATGCTGGGTGAGCGCGCGCCGCGCTGGAACCCGGACGCCAAGGGCGCTTTCATCGGCCTCAAGATGGAAAACGAGCGCCAGGATGTGTTCCGCTCCGTGCTCGAGGGCGTGACCATGAACCTGGAAATCATCCTGCAGATCCTGCGCAAGCACATGACCATCGATGAGCTCATGGTCATCGGCGGCGGCGCGAAGGGCGCGGTATGGCGCCAGATGATGGCGGATATCTACGATGCCCGCATCAAGGTGCCGAACATGCTCGAGGAAGCCAACTCCATCGGCGCGGCCGTGACCGGCGGCGTGGGCGTTGGCCTGTTCAAGAGCTTCGATGAGATCGACCGCTTCCTGGATATCACTGCCGTGCACGAGCCGAACCCGGCAAACGTGAAGGCATACGCACCTGTGAAGGATATGTTCGAGGCGTGCTACCAGGCGATGCTGCCCATCTATGCCAAGATGGCCGGAAAATAATTGCAGGCTGCCTTTTCTGCTGGCTCCTGCAACGCACATGGACGACTACAAGAATCATATATATATAGGAGGAATTACCATGCAGACTTCCAAGCTGTTCACCCTGCTGCCCGAGGAGTGGGTTGCTACCCCCGACGGCATGACGATTGATAAGCACAATAACCTGATCCTGGCCTGCCCCAACTTCGCCAACATGGACCTGCCCAGCTGCGTGCTGAAGATCACCCCCGACAAGCAGATCACCAAGTGGTTTGATGTTCCCGTAAATCCCGCCACCGGCGAATGCCGCATCATGGGCATCGAATTCGGCCCCGACGGCGATCTTTACATCATCGATAACGCAGGCTGGACCGGCCGCGAGGACCTGGTTCGCACCGGCCGCGTGCTGCGCATGCGCGTTGATGACGCCGGCAACATCGAATACTGCAAGGTAGTTGCCGACAACATGGAGCATCCCAACGGCATCCGCATCAAGGGCGATTACATGTACCTTACCCAGTCCTGCATGGAGCTGGTGAAGACCGAATCCGGCAAGCTGCTCAGCGCCGTTTACTGCTTCCGCCTGGATGATGAAAACATCCACTGCACCAACACCCTGGCAGATGAAAACATCCTCTGCACCTTCATCACCGAAAATCCCCTGTGCCAGTACGGCGTGGACGGCATTGTGTTTGACAAGCAGGGCCGCCTCGTGATCGGCAACTTCGGCGATGGCTCCCTGTGGCGCATCTATCTGAGCGAAAAGGGCGACAAGATGATCAACAAGGAGTTCTGGTGTGCGGACCCCGAGAACCTGAAGACCACCGACGGCATGACCATCGATGAGAAGGGCAACATCTACATTGCCGACTTCTCCGCCAACGCCATCGGCATGGTTACCCCCGAGGGCAAGATTTCCCGCATCGCCCAGTCCCCGGACTGCACCGGCTGGGAGGGCGGCCTGGATGAGCCCGGCGAGCCCTGCGTATGGAACGGCAAGATCATCGTTTCCTGCTTCGACTGCGTTGTGGACGACCAGAAGGTGAACACTGCCCACGAAGTTCCCGCCACCATGGCCATGCTGGACCTGGAGGACTAAGGGGGACGGTTGGAGGAGACGCCCAAGGGGCGCTGCCCCTTGGAACCCCGGCAGGGGAAATGATTTCCCCTGCACCCCTCACATAGCGGCGCTCTGTGCCGCAGAAGAAATAATAGAAACAATCCTGCCCGGCAAGAATGGGCAGGATTGTTTTTGCTTGAGTGAATACATAACATATATAATAATGAAGAAAATCTGCCCGGAAAAGCTGAGCAGGTTCCCCTTATATAATAAGGTATGTATTGTAGAACAGATCATAAAAAATGACCTCGCTCCGAGGCCATTTTTTATTTCAGAGGGGTCCAGGGGAAATCATTTCCCCTGGCAGGGTTTCCAAAGGGACAGAGTCCCCTTGGCAGCACCTCTTAGAACTTAATGATACCCTTCTTCATGATCTTGCGGGAGAGCAGGGCTTCATAGGCTTCAACTGCGTGATCGAAATCGAAGTAATCGGAGATGAAATCCTTGATGACAAGGTCGCCATTGTTGATCCATTCCATAACCTGCTCGTGGGCAGCGCCTTCCTCGCGCTTGCGGGGCATCTGCTGGAAGATCACGCGCCAGTTGTAATCGGACTTGGAGAAATCGATGGTGATTTCTTCCTTCTCCGGCACGCCGTAGCACAGCACTGCGCCGCGGTCCTTGATCATGCCCATGCCCTGGTTTACGATGGCCGGGAAGCCGGCTGCATCGAGCACGAAGTCCACGCCTTCGGGATAGAGCTTGCGGATTTCCACCTGGGGATCGGTCTCCTTGGAGTTGATCACATGGGCGGCGCCGTTCAGCTTGGCCTGCTCCAGCTTTTCGGGGATGATATCGCAGGCAACCAGGTTCTTCACGCCGACGAGGCTCATGAACTTGATATAGGTGAGGCCAACCGGGCCGCAGCCGATGACGGCGACGGAATCGGTGGGCTTGATGCCGAAGTAGCGGATGCAGGAGAGCACCTCGCGGAAGGTGACGATCATGGCGGCGTCCACGGGATCAATGTCCGTGGGCAGCACGGTCTGGGCGAACGCGCAGTCCGGTGCGTCGGGGCCGGCGGGATCGCATACCACGGCGTACTCGCTCATGGCGCCCCAGCCGGAGCCGAGGCCGGGATTATTTTCTTCATCGGGATCCACGAAGGGCAGCAGCACGCGGTCGCCCACCTTGAAGCTGGTGACCTTTGCGCCCACTTCCACGACCTCGCCAACGCCCTCATGGCCCAGCATGATGGGGTAGACGGATTCCGGGAAACCCTTGAAGGTGCGGTGGCAGAGCTTTACATCCGTGCCGCACATGCCGCAGGCGATGGTCTTAACCAGTGCCTGATATTCGTTGTAGCGGGGCTTATTGACTTCCTTGATTGCAAGAGCGCCGTCCTTTTCGACGATCAGAGTTCTCATCTTTTCCATATTGCAGAGCCTCCATAGCATGCTGTCGAAATTGTGCTGCAGTTTATAACTGCTTTTTCCTTTATCATTATATCATGACATTACGACAGACGCAAGGATTATTTTCCCGTGAATTCCGCTGTTTGGCAAGTTTTCACGAAATCAACTTTATATATCCCTGAAAAAACAGTTTTTTGCGTCTCGGTCAAGAAAAAATAATGAGTTTTATTCATTCGGCGAAAAAATGTATGAATAGGCTTGACAAATGGATAAAAACCGTATAATGGAAATGTAACGTCTCAAAGTAATAATGTAGTGACATATTGCAGCAACTCTGAGACAGAAAAATTGTGCCCCACCGGCCGGGGTGGCCGGACAAAATAACTAGGAGGACAAAACCATGAAGAAGATTCTCGCTCTGGTACTCGCTCTCGTAATGGTCCTCTCCTGCGCAGCAATGGCAGAAGTAGACTACGCAAACCTCAAGTCCTTTAAGATTGATCCTGCTCAGATTCCGCAGGAGAAGCTGGACACCACCCTGTACGTCGCCGTTTCCGTTCGCGACCTGACCAACCCCTACATCGCCACCATCGCTGAAGGCATGGAAATGTTCGGTGCTTACCTGGATTCCATCGGCCAGAAGTATGTGACCCAGATCCTGGACTCCGGCGGCGACTCCAACGTTGAAGTTCAGAACATGGCTTCCTTCGCAGCTAAGGCAGACGGCAACGCCATCGCTTATGCTGACCCCAACGAGAACACCATCGCTTTCGCCCTGGCAGAGGCCATGGCTGAGACCGGCGGCTATGTTGGCACCGCATGGAACAAGGAAGACGACGTATCTCCCATGGATCTGGAGAACTGGGTATGCCACACCTCTCCCGACAACACCATGAATGCTAAGGCTGTTGCTCTGGCCCTGTTCGAGGCTATCGGCAACGAAGGCCAGGTCTTCTGCATCGAAGGCATGCTGACCAACACCGCTTCCATCGACCGCGTTAAGGGCTTCTACGAGGCAGTTGAAGAAGTAAACGCAGCCGGCGGCAAGATCGAAGTTGTAGTTGACGATACCGCCAACTGGAACACCACCGAGGCTCTGACCCTGGTTGAAACCAACCTGACCAAGTACCCCGATGTTAAGGCTATCTGGTGCGCAAACGACAACATGGCCACCGGCACCCTGCAGGCTCTGGAAGCTGCTGGCAAGCTGGGCCAGGTTGCAGTAGGCGGCTTCGACGCCAACACTGACATCGTTCAGGCTATCGCTGATGGCACCTGCACCGCCACCGTTTCCTCCAACGGCTACCTCCAGGGCGGCTACACCCTGGCTCTGTGCTACGCTGTATGGACCGGCCTGCTGGACATCAACGAAGTTCCGGAAGACTATCGTATGTTCGCAACTCCCGCAACCGTTATCACCGCTGAGAACGTTGAAGAATACATGGCTGGCGCTCCGGCATTCGACTTCTCCGACGTATACTTCTGCAAGGCTGACTAATCCCAGCTGAAACAGATTTAAACGGCTAACCAAAAAGGGGCTGGGTTTTTGCCCGGCCCCTTCTTGTGTCTTTTGATAAATTGTGATACAATGTTAAATATAACGACCCTTCCTTAACGTTGGAAGGCCTCCGGATTTTGAAAACTTCGCGGCTGCGCGGCTGCAAGGCCGGCTGCTGCGTTGGAAATAGATCGTAACTAGGCAACAAGAGAATGAATGGAGTGAAGGCGTATGGCAAATGAAAAGTCCGCAAACATGACGATCACTCAGGAATTTGCCGAGAAGGTTAAGCGTGCAAATTCCAAGGATAAGATCATGAGCGTAGCCCCGATCATGATCCTGATCGGCATGATTCTCGTTTTCTCGGTGATCTGCGGATTCAATGTGTTCCTTGCCCCGACCAACATCGTGGCAATCCTGAAGCAGCTGGCAATCCCGCTCTGCGTAGCCCTGGGTCTCACCTGGGTTATCATGATCGGCTCCATCGACCTGTCCATCAACGGCGTTGTTGGTATGGCAGGCTCCCTGGCGGGCGTATTCGTGGCCAATGAAGTTTTCAACTTCAACCTCGGCATTTTCGGCGTGGCCCTGGCCATCCTGTCCGCTGTGCTTGTCGGCTTCCTGATCGGCGTGATCAACGTGCACCTGCGCGTGCCCAGCTTCATGGTATCCTATGCATTCATGTATGTTTGCCAGGGCATCGGCCGCGTATCCTACCATTCCCGCATCCTGAAGATTACGGACCCCATGATGATCGGCGCGGCAAACCTGTCGATCCTCGGCATCCCCTTCATCACCTGGGTTGCCCTGCTGATGTTCGTAGTCTGCCTGATTATCCAGGAATACACCGCCTTCGGCCGCCATGTGTATGCCGTAGGTACCAATGAAGCCATTCCGAAGTCTGTTGGCGTAAACGTGGCCTCCGTCAAGATCCGCGTGTTCATGCTGGCAGGCCTGCTGAGCGGCGTTGCCGGCGTGCTGGGCGCAATCCGCCTGGGCATCGGCCAGATCCAGATCGGCGAAAACCAGATGTTCCCCGCACAGGCTGCCGTAGTTATCGGCGGCACGGCGCTGAGCGGCGGTAAGGGCGGCGTGCAGCGCACCCTGATCGGCGTACTGATTATGACCATCCTGAACAACGGCCTGCTGATGTGCGGCGTTTCCGCATTCATCACCGACGGCGTGCAGGGCCTGATCATTCTGCTCTGCGTTATCCTGACCAGCGCACACGGCAAGACCGTGATCAGCAAGTAAGAGAGGAGGATTACAATGGAAAACAACAAGACGCTGTTCGCAGCACACAATATCACCAAATCCTTCTCCGGCACCCAGGCGCTCAAGGGCGTTGACCTTGAGGTGAAGCCGGGCGAGATCGTGGGTCTGGTTGGTGAAAACGGCGCAGGCAAGTCCACCCTGCTGAAGATCATCATCGGCGCACAGCCGCAGTCCTCCGGCACCATGACCATGCACGGCAAGGACTATGCCCCCAAAAATCCCATGGACGGCAACCGCGAGGGCATCGGCATGGTATTCCAGGAGCAGAGCCTGATCGTAAATCTGAACGTAGCCCAGAATATTTTCTTCGGCCATGAGAAGAAGTACCGCAAGAACGGCTTCATCAATTGGAAGAAGATGAACAAGGACGCGGAAGAGGTGCTTGCCAACTGCGATATCACCAATATTCCCGTCAAGAAGAAGGTTCTGGACCTGAACTTCGCGACCCGCCAGATGGTTGAAATCGCGAAGGTTGTAAACGTAGCCAAGCGCGACGACGGCGAAAGCTGCCTGATCCTGCTGGACGAGCCCACCTCCGTTCTCAACGAGGAAGAGGTACAGACTCTGTTCAAGCAGATGCGCAAGCTGGCTGCCAAGGGCCACGGCGTTGTGTTCGTATCCCACCGCCTGGATGAAATCCTGGAGATCACCGACCGCATCTATGTTTACAAGGACGGCACTTCCGTAGGCACCATCGCTACCAAGGACGCCAATGAATCCATCCTCTACGAGATGATGGTAGGCCGCAACTCCACCAACGAATACTACCAGCTGGAGAAGCAGGTAAAGCCCACCGACGAGGTTGTGCTCGAAGTGGAAGACCTGGGCCAGTTCGGCGTATTCAAGAATATCAACTTCAAGCTCCACAAGGGCGAGATCCTGGGCTTCTGCGGCGTGGTTGGTTCCGGTAAGGAAGAAATCTGCTCCGTAATCTGCGGCGATGAGGATCCCACCTACGGCAAGATCAAGCTGCACGGCAAGGAGATCAAGTTCGGCTCTCCTGAAAAGGCGAGGAAGAATTCCATCCTGATGATTCCCAAGGAGCGCCTCGTGGAAGGTATCGTGGGCATTTCCTCCGTTGAGGATAACATCGCCCTCTCCAACCTTGAAAGACTCAGGAACGGCTTTGCCGTATCTCCCAAGAAGATCAACAAGCAGGCAAACGAATGGATTGCCAAGCTCAAGATCAAGACTGCCGGCCCGAAGGCCCTGATTATGTCCCTCTCCGGCGGCAACCAGCAGAAGGCCGTATTCAGCCGCGCGCTGGCCAGCGAGAGCGATATCATCATCCTGAACCATCCCACCCGCGGCGTTGACGTAGGCGCTCGTGAAGAAATTTACTCCCTGATTCGCGACATCGTGGCCCAGGGCAAGAGCGTTATCCTGCTGGGCGATACCCTGGATGAGTGCATCGGCATGGCTTCCCGCATCATCGTGCTGCAGGACGGCCTGATCACCGCCGAATTCGATGCTTCTGTTGACAACAAGCCTTCCCAGGTTGAAGTTGTCAGCCACATGATGTAAGGGAGGTAAGGCGAAAAATGTCCATCAAGAGTAAGCTTTTCAAGCGCGAAAATTTGATGCGCTTCATCAGCCTTTTTGCCATCATCGTGCTGGCAATCGTATTTGAGCAGATTCAGCCCAACTTCCTGGGCCGCACCAACGTGGCAAGCATGCTGCGCGACAATGCCGTTCTGCTCACCATGGCGGTAGGTATGACCTCCGTTCTGGTATTCGGCTCCATGGACCTTTCCATGGGCGCCATGTGCTCCGTTTCCAACGTACTCTATGTTCGCATCATCGTAACCTTCGCCGAGAAGTTCAAGGCGCAGGGCATCGAGGACCCGAACTACATGGGCGTAATGCTGCTGGCGATCGTATGCTGTCTGGCTGTCGGCATGGCTTCCGGCCTGCTGATGGGCATCGTGCATGTGAAGCTGAAGGTTCCTTCCTTCATCGCTTCCCTGGGCTTTATGTCCGTGTGGACCTCCGCAGCTTACCTGATTTCCAACAAGGCTGAGGCCATTCCGCGGCTCATGAAGGGCACCTACGAGTGGTACAAGATTGCCTTCATCGGCAAGGGCTGGTTGCCGCTGCCGCTGATCATCGCCATCGTGATCGCAGTTGTGTTCTACCTGCTGCAGACCCGCACCGTGTTCGGCCGCACCATCTTCTCCATCGGCGGCAATGAGCGCGCTGCCCGCATCGCAGGCATGGGCGTAGACCGCACCAAGATCACCATCTTCACCCTGGCAGGCGCTTGCGCGGCCCTCGGCGGCGTGTTCCTGGCAGCGAAGATCAAGTCCTCCGACCCCACCCTGGGCGATCCCTACACCCTGATGATGGTTGCCTCCTGCGTTCTGGGCGGCACCAGCCTCTCCGGCGGTAAGGGCTCCTGCCTGGGTACCATCCTCGGCGCTCTGACCGTTACCGTGATCAAGAACGGCCTCACCTTTATCGGCGTCGACGCATACTGGCAGGATGTTGTGTTCGGTATCTTCGTACTGGCCATGATCGTGCTTTCCATCGACCGCTCCAAGGGCAACCGCGGCATCGCTGTGAAGTAACAAACCCAAAAGCTCCGCCAACCAGCGGAGCTTTTTTCATGCAAATAAACGCGGCCATCTGATGCAGATGGCCGCGTTTATTTGCGCGGATACATGTTCTCGCCTTCGATGGGGAGCGGATCATCGATGGTTCCGGCGATGTAATCCAGGCTTACATTGTAGAGCTTGGAAAGGCGGATCGCGAGGGAAAAGGGGATTTCACGCTTGCCCTGCTCATAATTCGTGTAGGTGGTTTTATGCATTTGCAGGAGATGAACCAGTTCTTCCTGCGTCAGGTCATGATCCTCCCGCAAATCCCGCAGCCTTCGATAGAACAAAGTTTCGCCCTCCTGCAAGCCGTTGCCTTAAAATAGTATTGACATAATACAACATTTGATGTATAATGCTACTCAAAATACAACAAATGATGTACTTGGGAGGGGTAATATGGCGCGGGATTGTCCATTTTTGCAGTGGGATAACAGCATCGGCTTTATGGGAGGCATGCGATGCGCAGCAACGCGGGAAAGGGTGGAGAGCGGATCGGCGCTTTACAACAATTACTGCCACAACTATGAGAGCGGATATTCAAGATGCCCGCATTTCAAGGGGGAACCGACGGATAACGGAGGCTGCTACCTGACCAGTGCCTGCGTGGAGGCGATGGGGCTTGCGGATGATTGCAACGAGCTGACTGTGCTTCGCGGTTTCCGGGATAGCTGGCTGGCCAAGCAGCCCGGCGGCAGGGAGACGATCGATGAATACTACCGCATAGCACCGCCGATTGTGGATGCAATTCATGCTGCGCCAAACTGCGCTGAGGTGCTGCGGGAACTGTACGAAGCGATGATCGTTCCATGCGTCCGGGAAATCCGGGCTGGCAAAATGGAGAGCGCAAGGGAACTGTACGCCGGGTGGACGCGGAAGCTGAAGAAGGAATGGATAGAGGAGGCAAAGGAAAAATGATTGTAATACTCTTGATTGTCATTGGCGTAGTAATTATTACCTTTGCTCTGCTGGTGAATTGGGGAGAGAAGGATGATAGCGCATCAACTTACAATGGTTCTCCTGCTTTTGAGAGAAAAGTTTATGCCCATGAGAATACAAGCATGCTTCCAAAAGGATTTTGGGAAAGGTTGGATGCATTGATGAAGAATGGTGCACCAGAAAACTTCTGGGATACAGTTGACTTTCTGGTATGCCTTGGAGAAGCGATGTCCATATATGATGATAATACTCTGATTGAAGTATCTATACGCAGAATGTCTGCTTTGGAAGCCAGGGAAAATAAGCATTTATGCAAACAGGATGTTTTCTTTTTTGACATACATCATGCGCAGCGTCTGTACGGTAACAGGTATGGTTTTTTGAATCAATGGGACTCGCATATCAGTTTGCGTGACATAAGTACCACAGCAACATTCCTTGAGGAATCCAGAATATGTGAAATGCTTCTTGAGCAGGGATTGCAGGACAATCCCCAGGCACCGCATGCTTACATTGCTAAGATTGAACATCTGAAGTATAATGATGAACCATGTCCGCGCTTGAACATACAGATAAAATATCGGAATCATTAAATCAAAAAGGCCCGCAGTGCGGGCCTTTTGTTCTGAGGGGTCCAGGGGAAATCATTTCCCCTGGCAGGGGTTCTTAGGGGACAGCGTCCCCTAAGTGTTACATAAGCGTCCCCCTAAGTGTTTCCCAAGATTGGTTCTCAGCCGATATATTCCTTGCCGCCCATGTACATGCGCAGGGCTTCGGGGATGCGAACGCGGCCGTCGGCTTCCAGGTTGTTTTCGAGGAAGGCGATCAGCATGCGCGGCGGTGCGACGACGGTGTTGTTCAGGGTGTGGGCCAGGTACTTCTTGCCAATTTCGCCCTTGACGCGGATGCCGAGGCGGCGGGCCTGTGCATCGCCCAGGTTGGAGCAGGAGCCGACTTCGAAGTACTTCTGCTGGCGGGGAGACCATGCTTCAACATCGCAGGACTTGACCTTGAGATCGGCCAGGTCGCCGGAG
>JAFUPT010000115.1 GCA_017481065.1 Clostridia bacterium
GCGTATGCCAGTCCAAACGCGAGGGGAGGGAAAACACATGTCCGAGGTACGGATCCGCGAAAATGAATCATTGGAAAGCGCACTGCGTCGTTTCAAGCGCAAGACCGCTCGTGATGGCATTCTTGCTGAAGCAAGAAAGCGTGAGCATTACGAGAAGCCCAGCGTAAAGCGTAAAAAGAAGGCTGAAGCTGCTCGCAAGCGCAAGTATTAATGCCAATGAAGCCCCTTTGGTAAGCCAAAGGGGCTGATTTCTATTCTCCGGGAGCTTGTGGAGGCGGGAAACGGCCCTTTCTATTGCCGGGTTCTGCTTCCATCGTTAAAAGGGCTTGCAAATTCATTCACTTACGAAGCCGTAAGCCCATGAATTTGCAGGCCCTTTTTCATCGCTTTTTTGCCGGTTCGCGGCATTTCTCTTTTGTGTTTGATTCATCATTCCAAATTTCAATTCATAGAATAATTGCAGGTGTACAATGAAATATTGCATGCTTTTGTGGCCGCATGCCAATGTGCGGTACCAGAATGAAACTTTGAAGCTGGCCCAGAGCGAACTCAAGCTCATGCTGGATATCTTTGCCCCGGATGCGGAGATTTCCGTATACGAGGGGCTGAACATGCCCGCGCTTGAGATTCGCACCCCGGATGAAATGGATGCGCGGCTCATTTCGGCCATCCGCGGTCATTCGCTGCTCTACGCGCTGTTTGAAATCCGGGATGGCGGCCTGCTGCTGCCCGTGGCCGGGAGGGAGGAAGCCTTCGTGGGCAGCGATTTGCCGGGCATCCTCAAGTACAAGGGCAAGACCAACGAGCTCTTTTTGCAGCTGATGACCAATGTGGCCCTCTATGCCGGCGGCTTTGCTCGCCGCGGCGCGGAGCGGCTGGAGCTGCTGGACCCCATGTGCGGCCGCGGCACCACCCTCTTCGTGGGCGCGAACCGGGGCTGGAACACCACCGGAACCGATGTGGACAGGAACGACCTTTCCGAGGCCGAGAAGTTCCTGCGCCGCTACTTTGAATACCACCGCATGAAGCACGCCATGAAGAAGGAGGCGCGCACCGTGCCCGGCGCAAAGAGCGCGGCGGTGACCCAGTTTGCCTTCTCCGATACGCCGGAGCACTTCAAGGCCGGTGAAAGCTGTTCCCTGCGCTTGGCCAATGCCGACGCCGCCCGGGTGCGGGAAATCTTCGGCAAGGAAAAATTCCACATGATCGTATGCGACCTGCCCTACGGCGTGCAGCATGCCTCCGTGGGTGCGAGCCCGGAAAAGCTGCTCCGGCAGGCGCTGCCCGGCTGGAAGGAGGCTCTCAAGAAGGGCGGCGCCATCGCCCTGTCCTTCAATGCTCAGAGCTTCAAGACCGAAAAGGTGCGCATTCTTCTGGAGGAGGCGGGCCTTGAGGTGAAGCGCGGCGGCGCATATGATGGCTTCAGCCACTGGGTGGAGCAGGCCGTCACCCGCGATATCGCGGTGGCGAAGAGAACCAATTAGGAGGAAATCAATGGATTATCGCACGCTTCACATGAAGACGGTCGCGGATCTGCGAAGAATTGCCAAGGAGGCCGGCGTAAAAATTCCCGCCGGTACCAACAAGGCCGATCTGGTGAGCCTGATCCTGGAAGGGCAGGCCTCCGCCGCCGTGCAGGCCGTGGAAGCGCCTGCCCCGGAGGCACCCCGGAAGCGCGGCAGGCCCCGCAAGGAGCTGCTTCCCGCTGCGGAGGAGCCTGCGCCTGTTGAACCCGCTCCCGGGCCGGAAGCGCCCGCGGCGGAGAATAAGCCGGAGCCCCAGCCGGAGACGGATGAAAGGCCCGCCTACCAGCGCCCGCTGAGCACCCAGCAGCGCATGGGCGCGCGGACCTATCCCCAGCAGGCGGCGTTCCGGCCCCAGCTGAACCGGGCGAATCCCCAGCAGCGGCCCCAGTTTGCCGGCCGCCAGCTGCCCCAGCAGAATTACCGCCGCCCCCAGGCTGCGGAATCCCCGGAAGCCCCGCAGGCTTCCGATACCCAGACCCGCGCCGATGGCAATGCCCAGCAGCTGAACCCCGGCGTGCCGGAATTGCTCCAGAGCGGCGATTGCGGCGACGGCGAGGGCATCCTGGAAATCCACGCCGACGGCTACGGCTTCCTCCGGGCGGAGAATTACCTGCCCGGCAACAAGGACGTCTATGTATCCGCCGCCCAGATCCGCCGCTTCAACCTGCGCACCGGCGACCATGTCACCGGAAAAACCCGCGCCCAGCAGATGGGCGACCGTTCCGTGGGCCTGATTTTCGTGAGCACCGTGAACGGCCAGACTCCGGATATGGCGCGCCGCCGCCGTTTCTTTGATTCGCTGGTGCCCATCTATCCCAATGAACGCCTGCGCATGGAGGGCGAAAACCCGAAGGACATCTCCCTGCGCCTGATCGATCTGATCGCCCCCATCGGCAAGGGCCAGCGCGGCATGATCGTTTCGCCCCCGAAGGCGGGCAAGACCACGCTGCTCAAGAAGATCGCCAACGCCATCACCACCAATAATCCGGATGTGCACCTCATCGTGCTGCTCATCGATGAGCGGCCAGAGGAAGTGACGGATATGAAGCGCTCCATCCAGGGCGAGGTGGTGTATTCCACCTTCGACGAGGCCCCCGAAAACCACACCCGGGTATCCGAAATGGTGCTGGAGCGGGCGCAGCGGCTGGTGGAGCTGGGCAAGGATGTGGTGGTGCTGCTGGATTCCATCACCCGCCTTGCACGGGCTTACAACCTGGTGATTCCGCCCACGGGGCGCTCCCTCTCCGGCGGCCTCGATCCGGGGGCGCTCTACAAGCCCAAGCGCTTCTTCGGCGCGGCCCGGAACATTGAAAACGGCGGCAGCCTCACCATCATCGCCACCGCCCTGGTGGATACCGGAAGCCGCATGGATGATATCATCTTCGAAGAATTCAAGGGTACCGGCAATATGGAGCTGCACCTGGACCGCAGCCTGTCCGACCGGCGCATCTTCCCGGCCGTCGATCTCTTTAAATCCGGCACCCGCCGCGAGGAGCTGCTGCTCAGCAAGGAGGAACTCGACGGCAGCTACCAGGCCCGGCGCATGCTCTCCAAGGGCAGTCCCCAGGAAACTGCCGAGCAGCTGATCTCCATGATGGATAAAACCAAAACCAACGCGGAATTCTGCCAGCGCCTGCGCGGCTGGATGAATGCCTGCGAAAAGGACGGCTTCAAGGGGTAGGGAATACGATTTGGGAACATTGTCCTTTAAGAATCCCATGCAAAAACATCGATCCCGGAGCGGGATCGATGTTTGATTTTATATTATTCTGCAAATCGCGCCGGACTACGGCGTGATTTGCTTTGCAGGGGTTGCCAAAGGGAATCATTCCCTTTGGCAGGGCCAGCGTCCCTGCCGGGTTCTCTGGGCAGTGCCCAACGTTACCTTCGTTTGCCTCATGCATACCCCCACTGTCCCCAGATCCGCCGGAAATTGCCGCTCAGGCCCTTGATTTCGGAGGCGGAGGAGGCGGTGACGGGCAGCCTCGCCAGCGTCTTGCCGCCTTGGTCCACCCGCACATATCCGATCAGGTCCCCGGTGTTTACGGGCGCGGTGAGCATTTCCGGGAGCTCGGGAACCAGCTGGATATCCTGCTCGCTGCCCTTGGTGACCAGCAGGGTAAGGTCTCCATCCAGCACGAGGCTAATATTGTCCGGCCTGCCGCCCTCCACGGGCAGGGTTCCCCGTATTTTGGTGCCGCGCTGGGCCACGGGGTAGAGCCGGTAATTGGCGAAGCCGTAGTCCAGCATTTCTTCGGCGATATCGAAGCGCTCGGAGCCGGTATCCGCGCCCAGCACCACGGCGATCAGCCGCATATCGCCGCGCTTGGCCGTGGCGGCGATGCAGAAGCCCGCCTCGTCGGTGGAGCCGGTCTTGCCGCCGTCGCAGCCATCGTAGAGCCGGGTGAGCTTGTTGGTGTTGGTCAGCTGGGTGACGCGGCCATCGCCGTGGTCCACCTCGTCCATCCAGATGGTGGAATAATTGAAGTAGAGCTCATGGCTGAGCATGGCCATGGCCATGCGGGCAACATCCCGGGCGGTGGTGTGCTGGCCCTCGGCGGGCAGGCCCGTGGAATTGATGAAGTGGCTGCCGGTCATGCCCAGGTCGGCGGCGCGCTGGTTCATCTGGGCGGTGCAGAGTTCCTCGGAGCCGTACATCAGCTCGGCGAGGGCCACGCTTGCATCGTTGGCGGAGCCCACGATCATGCTCTTGAGCAGCACATCCACGGTCTGGGTTTCGCCCACATCCAGCAGCACCTGGCTGCCGCCCATGCCCGCCGCGCTCTCGGAGATGGTCATAACCTGGTCGAGGGAAATCCGGCCCTGCTCGATGGCTTCGAGGGTGAGCAGGATGGTCATCACCTTGGTGACGGAGGCCACCGGCCGCGGTACATCGGCGTTCATTTCAAATATGATCTGGCCGCTCTCGGGCTCCAGCAGCAGGGCGGCGGCGCAGTCCAGGTTCATGGGCGGCGCTTCCAGCAGGGGAGAGAGGGAGAGATCGGGTATGGAATCCGCCGCCCGGGGCGCGCTTGTGGCCTCGGGGGACGGAGAGGCAAAGAGATCGATTTCCTCCGCGCAGCCCCAGCCGCACAGCAGGCAAATTCCCAGCAAGAGTGCGCAAAACTTCTTCACAGATCATTCCTCCCCGGCATGTTTGCTCTATTTTGTGCGCCGGAGGGGGAGAATAGAACAAAAAAAGTACGGAACCGAAGTTCCGTACTTTTTTCTGCTGGGATTTACTTGTCCTCCGGCAGGGTGAATGCGCCGGCAAACTGGGTCACAAACTCCTCAAGGCCTTCATCCGGGATATGAACGGAGCTGTCATCGCCGGAGAGGGTGAAGTTCATGGATACGGAGTGGCCATCGATGGAATCCACATAGGCGTAGATGAACTGGGTGTACTTTTCGAGTTCTTCCTCGGAGGCGGCGATTTCTTCATCGGTGCGGATGGTGCGTGCGGAGCTGATGAAGGCGCGGCTTCCGTTGATGGTGGTTTCGATGGGTTCCAGGGTGTGGTCATCGGTGCCTACGCCGCCGCCCTGGATATAGGATGCGGAATTGGCGATCATGCGCTCGGCATCCCAGATGGCACCGCCCACGCGCATATATTCAATATTGCTGCTTTCATCCTCGGGGATGAAGCGGTAGCCGCCGGTGGGGTTTTCGGTGGAAGTGCTGGCCTCCAGGGTGTAGCCCTCAAGGGAGCCGATGGTGCCCACCTTGACGTAGCGGTTGCGGGCTTCGGTGTTTGCGATGGAGATGATATCGCCTTCCTGCACCTTGCTGGCGGGGATGGTGCCGAGCTTGGGCAGCTGGTTGATCACGATCACGCCGATGATGATGGCCACCACGATCACGGCCAGTGCGATGATTTCCTTCTTCGTCAGGAAGGGCTTTGCCTTCTTTACCTTGCGGTAGCCCTTGGATGCAGCGCTTTTCTTTGCCATTTGGGGTTCATTCCTTTCAAATCAAATTGATGGTACCTGGCTATTATAGCACAAATGGGCTGCGTTGGTACAGCCTTTTTTTACATTGACACAAAAAAATCCTCCCCGGAAGGGGGAGGACAGGATATGTAATCAATTCTTTTTTACGGCCGCATAGTTGATGGCGGTTCTGGGGAAAAGGTATTCAGATGCCTTGCACAGCTTGCAGCCGGCCATGCCCTGCTCCAGCGCATCATCGCGCAGGATAAGCGCATACTGGCCGTTGAAGGCTTCGCATTCATCGCCGGTGTGGCACAGGCCATCCTCATCCTTCCAGAGGCAGTTTTCCTCAGCATATTCCGCGAGGGGAGCCATGCAGGTTTCACAGCTGGCCTTGCCCGCGCATTCCGCAAGGGAAACGGCGGCAACGGAAGCGGTGATGGCGCTGCAATCGCTGCGCAGGTGGATGGTATCGCCCTCCAGCTGCACGATGGCCTCTCCGGCGGCCTTCAGGGCGCGGGTGGGGGTGATCATCATGGGCGTGGGCGTGGCCTGGGCGGCGGCTTCTGCGCTGGGAGCCAGCGTGGGCGCTTCGGCGGACTGCTCAGCAGCAGGCGCTTCGGTGGGCGCCTCCGTGGCGGTATCCGCGCCGTCGAGGCTCAGGGAGATGATCTCCACCACAGGCTCTGCGGCGGGTTCCTCCGTGGGCGCTTCGGTGGGAGCGGCGGTGGGTTTCGCGGTGGGAGCCTTGGTGGGCTGTTCCGTGGGAGCGGCGATGGCGGCGGGAACGGATGCTTCCACCTGGATCTGCTTGCCGTTTGCGATGGCGGTGAGATAATCATCCGCGCTGCAAACCGTGCAGGCCACCAGCTTGTCTTCTGCAGCCTGGGCGGCGGTTACGATGTTCCAGCCATTTACGAATGCCGCGCATTCATCGGTGAGGTGGGCGATGTTGCTGCCGTCAGTCCATACGATCAGCGCTTCATCCAGGATGGCCTTGTCCGGCGTGCCGCACTTGCTGCAGCGGCGCACGCTGCTGTTCAGGGTATCGCCGAAGGTATGCTGGGCGGCGCTCTTCATGGTGCCGCATTCGGAGGCCATGTGGTAGCACTTGCCGCCTTCATTATAATATACCACGGCCTCGGCGGCGCTCTTCACGGTGAAGCTGAGCACTTCCGGGGTGGGCTCGGGGGTGATCACGGGTTCCTTGGTGGCGGGCAGGGTGGCGGTGCTCAGCACGCCGCCGCGCTCCAGGATGCCGGTTTCCACGGGCGTGCCGGTTTCAGCATCGGGGCTCGCAGAGGGGATGTACACGGGGAGCTCCGTGCTTTCGGGACCCACGGTGATCTCCACAGTGGGCTCGGCCTCCGGCGTGGTTTCAGCAGCCGGGGTGGACTGGTCCGCTGCGGGCTCCTCGGTGGAATCCACAACATCATCTTCCGAGCCGATGCTGTCGATCAGCTGCCCGATTTCCACGCGGGCCTGCGCGCCCTTTTCGGCGGCGAAATCAATGCCGTCCGCAAGGATGAGCCGTCCGCGGGTCCATGCGGCGTCCAGCATGTTTGCCGCGCCCTCATAGACCACCACGGCCTTCTCGGCCGCCACATCGCCGGCTTCAACCAGCGCATCCGCCGCCACATCCAGGAAGCTGTTGGCCTTGTCCTGCATGGCGGTATAATCCGCATTGTTGGTGTTCACCGTGAGGGCGAAGCCGATCAGGATGATGCATGCGGCGAAGGTCACTACGCTGGTGAGCAGCTTCGTGCCTACGCCCCAGCGCACCTTCCTCTGCCAGAGCATCACGAGGCCCACCGGCCAGAGCACCAGCAGCAGGACCATCATGATCAGCTTGTAGAAGAAACCCGCGCGCTTCCTGCGCCTCCGGGGCGGCCGGCGCTTGGGCGAGCCGGAGGAGGGGGAGCCTGCGCTGCGGCTGCGCTTTTCGGAGCGCATCATATAATCGCGGCCGGTGGCAAAGAGCATCGTGGATGCGGAATCATTGTATGTAGCTTGCATATTGAAACACCTTTCGCAGGAGATAGATTTCCAATAAACCATAATTATTATACCAAATTGGAAGTCAATACTCAAAGACGAGAATGTAACGAATTCCCGCCGGGAAGGGAAGAATCCTTTCCCAAAAGCCAAGGTTTGGTCAAACTTTGTCGCATTGGCAAAATTTAACGCTAAATAATGCAGGAATAAAGGGAAAAATATAGAATCTTTAGAACTTGGGTTCCATTGGTTTTTTGCTGTACAATTTTGAGTATGGAGGGAAAAATATGAATGTTGAACGCAATTTGCCCGTGATTCGCGAGCGCAAGCTGGCGATTCTCAAGGGCGACCCGGAGCTGTGCGCTCAGCAGAAGAAGGCTGGTAAGCTCATCGCAAGAGAGCGCATCGGCCTGCTGCTGGATGCTGCCAGCTTTGTCGAACTGGATGTGCTGAATTCCGAAGCCGGTGTTGTTACCGGTTACGGCCTGATCAACGGCAATCCTGTTTATGTCTACGCCCAGGATTTCACCGTCAAGGGCGGCTCCGTAGGCGCAGCCCACGCCCGCAAGGTTTGCAAGGTGATGGACCTGGCCGAAAAGACCGGCGCTCCCGTGGTGGCCATTCTGGACACCGCAGGCGCACGCATCGATGAAGGCATCGACGCCATGGACGCCTACGCCAAGATGGCAGGCAAGGCCAACGCAATCTCCGGCGTGGTTCCGCAGGTTGCACTGGTGCTCGGCCCCTGCGGCGGCATCGCTTCCGCCATCGCAGGCATGAGCGATGTTACCGTGATGAGCAAGAACGGCGCGCTGTTTGTAAACGGCCCGCTGGTGGTTTCCGCTGTTGCCGGCAAAGATATCGATATGGACACCCTCGCAGGCCCCCAGGCCAGCGTAAAGTCCGGCATGGCCCACCTGACTGCTGAGACCGATGAAGAAGCCATCGCCCAGGCCCGCAAGCTCATTTCCATGCTGCCCGCCAACAACATGGCCGATGCAGAGGAATTCTGCGCGGATGACATCAACCGCGAGCTGAATGATCTCAACGCCATTTCTTCCCTGGATGATGTGCGCGATCTGATCACCCGCGTGGCCGATATGAACGAAGTGATCGAGCTGGGCGCAGAATTTGCTCCCTCCATGGTCACCGCCATCGCCAAGGTCGGCGGCACCACCGTCGGCTTCGTGGCCAACCAGGCATCCAAGGATGAGGGCCGCCTCACCGTTTATGGCTGCAAGAAGGCCGCCCGTTTCGTAAACCTGTGCGATTGCTTCTCCATCCCGGTAATCACCGTTGTGGATTCCATGGGCATGAAGATCAGCGCCGCACCCCAGGGTGAGCTCTCCCGCGCCGGCGCACAGCTGATGTTCGCCTACGCCGAGGCTTCCACCCCGCGCATCGCCCTGATCGCCGGCAACGCCGTTGGTATGGGCTATGCAGCGCTGGCCTCCCGCACTGCCGCAGATGTGGTTTATGCATGGCCGGGCGCCTGCATCAGCGCAATCACCCCGAAGATTGCTGCGCAGCTGAACTACGCAGATGAAATGAAGGACGCCGAAGATCCCTTCGCCAAGCGCGCAGAGCTCGAGGCCCGCTATGTTGAAGAAGTTGCCGACGGCGTGAACGCTGCCCAGCAGGGCTATGTGGACGATGTGATCGAGCCCGCCCTGACCCGTCAGATGATCGCAGCCGCTCTGGAAATGCTGGCCGGCAAGCGCGAATCCAAGCCCGCCAAGAAGCATGGCAATATGCCGCTGTAAGGAGGCAGATTCATGAATATTCTTGAAACTTTGGGCTACGGCGGAATTGTAGCGGTCATCGGTATGCTGATCGTGTTCCTGGGCCTGATCATCCTGATCGTGTGCATCGGCATCATGGGCAAGATCTTCCAGGCAGCCACTGGCAAGAAGGTTGAAAAGCCCGCTGCCCCCGCTCCCGCCCCGGCTCCTGCACCCGCGCCCGCGCCCGTCGTGGCCGCGCCCGTGGTGGAAGAAGCCCCCGTGGAGAACGATGCACAGCTCATCGCCGTGATCGCCGCTGCGCTGGCTGCCTTCGATGGCGGCAACAAGCGCCTCGTCGTCCGCAAGGTTCGCCGCGTATCCGGCTGGAATGAAGCCGCCCGCAGCGAAAACCTGTATCATTTCTAACTCTAGCAGATTCGTTATAGAAGAGTATTTAGGAGGAAACATACCATGCGCAAGTTCGCGATTACCGTAAACGGTGTATCCTATGAAGTAGAAGTCGAAGAAATCGGCGCAGCTCCCGTATTTGCAGCCGCACCCGTAGCCGCAGCTCCCGTTGCAGCTCCCGCTCCCGTAGCAGCCGCACCCGCAGCCGCTCCGGCTCCCGCCGCAGCTCCCAAGGCCGCAGCTCCCGCCCCGGCAGCCGCACCCGCAGCCGCACCCGCCGGCGCAGAAGCCGTAAACGCTCCCATGCCCGGCACCATCAACGATGTGAAGGTTGCAGCCGGCCAGGCCGTTAAGAAGGGCGATGTGCTCGTTATCCTCGAGGCCATGAAGATGGAAAATGAAATCATGGCTCCCTGCGATGGCACCGTTGCTTCCGTAGCCGTAACCAAGGGCGCTACCGTCAACTCCGGCGACCTGCTCGTTTCCATCGGCTAATTGCCGGGAAAACGCAAGGAGGTTATCCTATGTTTAATCTGAAAAAGGTGAGCCGCACCCGCGCCTTCGTGTGCCTGCTGCTCATGTTCACCCTGCTGATGGGCTTCTCCATCGCGGAAACCGCCGAAGCTCCCGCCCAGTATGTGGTGCAGGAAGTTACCGATCCGGCCGCTATCGATGAAGCCGTAAAGGCCCAGCAGGATGCCTATGTTGATCCCGAGATCGATGTTATCAACGGCATCAAGCAGATCGCCATGTCCACCGGCTTTGCCCATGGTGAA
Organism: Clostridia bacterium; assembly: GCA_017481065.1. The sequence goes on from JAFUPT010000115.1 coordinate 10,359, forward strand.
TGGCGCCAGTATGTGATGATCGCCGTTGCCTGCGTGCTGCTGTACCTGGCAATTGTGAAGCAGTTCGAGCCCCTGCTCCTGCTGCCCATCGCCTTCGGCATGCTGCTGGCAAACCTGCCCATGGCGGGCTTGATGAACCATGCATCCTACACCTTCTATCCCACCCTGCATGATGCAGCCGTTGCCGCAGAAGCGCTGGGCAAGGATAGCAGCGATATCATCTGGCGCTACAATGAAGCTGCCGGCATGATGCAGTACAGCCTCCAGACTGCCAACGGCGGCCTGCTGTATTATCTCTATCAGGGCGTTAAGCTCGGCCTCTTCCCGCCGATCATCTTCATGGGCATCGGCGCGATGACCGACTTCGGCCCCCTGATCGCCAATCCGAAGAGCCTGCTGCTGGGCGCTGCCGCACAGCTGGGCATCTTCATCACCTTCATCGGCGCAAAGGCCCTGGGCTTCACCGCCGCTGAGGCGGGCTCCATCGGCATCATCGGCGGCGCAGACGGCCCCACCGCCATCTTCGTCACCACCAAGCTGGCTCCCCACCTGCTGGGCGCCATCGCCGTTGCAGCCTATTCCTACATGGCCCTCGTTCCGGTTATCCAGCCGCCCATCATGCGCGCGCTGACCACCAAGAAGGAGCGCCTGATCCGCATGCCGCAGCTGCGCCCGGTTTCCAAGACCGAGCTGGTGATCTTCCCGATCATGGTTACCATCGTGGTATCCCTGCTGCTGCCCGACGCCGCTTCCCTGGTTGGCATGCTGATGTTCGGCAACCTGATGAAGGTTTCCGGCGTTGTGGAGCGCATCACCAAGACCGCTTCCAACGAGCTCATCAACATCGTCACCATCTTCCTGGGCCTCACCGTCGGCGCCACCACCAATGGCCAGACCTTCCTGACCGCCCAGACCCTGTATATCGTCGTCCTCGGCGTCATCGCCTTCTGCGGCGGTACTGCAGGCGGCGTGCTGCTGGCCAAGCTGATGAACAAGCTCTCCGGCGGCAATGCCATCAATCCGCTGATCGGCTCCGCAGGCGTATCCGCCGTTCCCATGGCTGCCCGCGTTTCCAACAAGGAAGGCCAGAGGGAAGATCCTAGCAACTTCCTGCTGATGAACGCCATGGGCCCCAACGTGGCCGGCGTTATCGGCTCCGCAGTTGCTGCAGGCGTATTCATCGCGCTGTTCTCCTAAGGAGCAGGGTCCTGCTGGCGGTCTCTCCCGTAGGGGAGAGAACCGCAGCGGTCCACCGATAGGCTCCCTTGTGCAAAGGGAGCTGTCACCGAAGGTGACTGAGGGATTGTTCCCGAAAA
>JAFUPT010000116.1 GCA_017481065.1 Clostridia bacterium
AGACGCTGGGGGCTTTCAGCCCCCAGACCCCCGACCAAAGGGCGAGCCGCCCTTTGGAAACCGCACAAAAAGGCACGCATTCGCGTGCCTTTTAAAAATATCTTTTGCCAACATTTCTCCCCCGGCGGCGCAATGCGCCGCCTTCAGAGGGGTCCAGGGGAAATCATTTCCCCTGGTGGATTCTTAAGGCAAAGCCTTAAGCAGGGTTTCCAAAGGGACAGCGTCCCTTTGGCGTTCTCCCCCTTTGCCACCCTACACATTTTACATTCGTATAGTACAATAATACCAACTATAAAAGCCAAAGGAGCGTACCCATGTTTCAGGTAACTTTCCGCTTTGAAAATGGCGATGAGCGCCAAATCTTCGCCGCCGAAAACGAGAATCTGCTGGAGGTCGCCCGCAAGGCGAACGTGGCCATTGATGCACCCTGTTCGGGCAACGGCTCCTGCGGCAAATGCAAGGTAAAGCTGATCGAGGGCAGCCTCGAATCTCCCAAGACCCGCCACATTTCCGAGGCTGAATATGCCGAGGGCTGGCGGCTGTCTTGCTGCAGCAAGGTAATTTCCGATGTGGTGATCGGCGTGCCGGACATCGCATCCGCCTATAAATCCCGCATGAAGACCGCCGACCTCTCCTCCGGTGAGGAAATCAAGATCTTCAACGACGCCAAGCAGGCCGTGCAGGATTCCGGTATCGCCTTCCTCAATGATTTCGAAAGCTGCACCGTTTCCATGGATGAGCCGACTCTCGACGATACCATGCCGGACATCGAGCGCCTCCAGCGCGCCATCATGGCCGAAATGGATGTGGAATTTGTTGTAATCCCCCACAGCGTGATGGTGAAGCTCCCCTCCGCACTCCGGGACAACGGCTTCAACGTGCGCTGCTGCGGCCAGCGGGAGGGCGACAAGTTCACCGTGCTGGATGTAAGCGCCGCCAGCGATGAAACCCCCATGTGCGGCGTGGCCATCGATATCGGCACCACCACCGTCACCGCCGTTCTGGTAGATCTGGAAACCGGCAAGCTGCTCGCCAAGGGCTCCACCGGCAACGGCCAGATTCGCTACGGCGCGGATGTAATCAACCGCATCATCGAATCCACCCGCGACGGCGGCAAGAAGCGCTTGCAGGACGCCATCATCAAGGATACCCTACAGCCCCTGCTGCGCACCATGTACCAGAGCGCCAACATCGCCCCCGAGCGCGTGTTCTCCCTCTGCGTGGCTGCCAACACCACCATGAACCATCTCTTCGTGGGCGCCGACGCCGATCCCATCCGCACCGAGCCCTATATCCCGGCATTCTTCGCCTGGAACGATCTCTATGCCCGCGACCTGAACCTGCCCGCCAACCGGCAGGCACGCATCATCCTCGCGCCCAACATCGGCTCCTATGTGGGCGGCGATATCACCGCCGGTACCCTGATGAGCATGATCTGGAATACGGATGAAATGAGCCTGTTCATCGACCTGGGCACCAACGGCGAAATCGTGTTCGGCAACCGTGATTTCCTGATGAGCTGCGCCTGCTCCGCCGGCCCCGCCTTCGAGGGCGGCGATATCAGCTGCGGCATGCGCGCCACCGACGGCGCCATCGAGGCCTGCAAAATCGATAAGGAAACCATGGAACCCAGCTTCACCATCGTGGGCGAACCCGGCCAGAAGCCCATCGGCATGTGCGGCTCCGGCATCATCGATGTGATCGCCGAGCTCTTCCGCTGCGGCATCATCTCCGCCAGGGGCCAGTTTGTCCGCGAGGGCAGGCGCGTATCCCAGGATGCCAACGGCTTCGATTGCTATATCCTGGCCTTCGCCGATGAATCCGAAACCGGCCGCAACATCACCATCAACACTGTGGATATCGATAATTTCATCCGTGCCAAGGGCGCCATCTTCTCCGCCATCTGCACCATGATGAGCTCGCTGGATATGGATGTTTCCTGCATCGAGCATATGTATGTCGCCGGCGGCATCGGCAGCGGCATCGATATGAAGAACTGCGTGCGCATCGGCATGTTCCCGGATATCGAGCTGGACCGCTTCACCTACATCGGCAATTCCTCCCTCTCCGGCGCCTATGCCATGGTCATGTCCGACCAGGCCCGGGAAAAGGTGGAGGAATTGGCCCAGAGCATGACCTATCTCGAGCTCTCCACCACCCCCGGCTACATGGATGAATTCGTGGCCGCCTGCTTCCTGCCCCACACCAACGCCGATCTCTTCCCCAGCTGCATGGAGGATTAAATGCACATGCCCGCAATCGATAAAAACAACATCGAAAATAACAAAGAGATGGTGCCCTTCGAGCACTACCTCTCCCTCTACCGAAACCTGAACACCGAGGAAGCCGCCGTGCGCACGGGCGTGCATTTCGATAAGGATAAATCCTGCTTCGAAATGCGCCTGCTCTACGATGACTATCGCCTCTACTGGCCGGAATTCCGCATCGAATCCGATAATCCCGATGCGCTGGCCCTCAAGGGCATTCCCGCGCAGATCTTCCTGATCCGCTTTCTGCTGGAGGGCTGCGCCTCCACCGGCAGCGGTTCCTTCCTGCCCTACCGCGAAATGCCCTGGGGCGATGTATATCTCAAGCCCTTCACCGGAAGATGCCTCACCCGCGCGGCCTTTACCTTCGGCACCCGCATCGAAGCCTTCCGCGCCGCAGGCGAAAGCATCCCGGCGATCCCGGTCAGGTATGGCGACGCCGCCTTCCAGATTGAGGTCATGCCCGGCTATGAGATCCGCCTGATCGTTTGGGAGGGCGATGATGAATTCCCCCCGAACGCCCAGATTCTCTTCTCGGATAACTTCCCCCAGGCCTTCTCCGCCGAGGATCGAACCGTCACCGGCGATCTGGTGATCACCGAGCTCAAGCGAAAGATGGCCGGCAGGGGCTGATGGAGGCTATACCCTTATAAAACCTGTTCCGCATTTTCGGAACAGGTTTTATGCATCATATTTACCTCCATATCATTGACATTTCCCAATTTATCATTTATAATTATTAATATTCTTCATTAATCGGAGGTATTTCTATGGACTTCAAGCAGCTGGAATCCTTTGTGGCAGTGGTGGATGAGGGCAGCTTTTCCAATGCTGCGGACCGCCTGCAGCTCTCCCAGTCCATGGTGACCATCCACATCCGCAATCTCGAGGCAGAGCTGGGCACCCGCCTTCTCAACCGCACCACCCGCAGCATGGAATTGAGCAGCGATGGTCAGACCTATTACTATTATGCCAAGCAGATGCTCAAGCTCAACCGGGATTCCATGTTCGCTCTCACCCGTGCAGACCAGAATGAGAAGGCCATCAATATCGTCGCCACGCCCTACACCAGCCGCTATTACCTCGCCAACCGCATCGTGGAATTCAAGCGCATCCATCCGGATGTCAGCTTCAATATCACCGTGTGCTATAATTCCGAAATTCCCAATAAGCTCCACGCCGGCGGCTTCCAGTTCGCCTTCTGCAATATGAAGATCATGGATTCGGATTATGCCGTGAAACACTATAAATCTTCCCACCTGGTGATCATCACCCCCAACGAGGAGCGCTTCCGCGCGCTGCAGGGCCAGCCCTTCCCCGTGGAACTCTTCGACCAGGAACCCCTCATCACCCGCAGCAGCACTTCCGCGCTCCAGCAGGAATTCCTGCGCTGGATCAAGCAGAACGCCCCCAGCGTGAAGCTGCGCATCGCCGCCGCCATCGATGATACCGAAACCATCAAGCACCTCGTGGCGAACGGGCTGGGTATTTCCGTCATCTCCGAGGTCGCCGTCGGCGAATACCTGGCGGATGGCAAGCTCCTCTCCTTCCCGCTGGAAGGCAATATGCCCCACCACCTCTACTTCGTCAGCAAGAAAAAATACCTCTCCCCCGAACAAATCGAATTCCGGGATTTCATCCTGAATTCCGAAGGAGAACAGGAATAAAAAGACCGGAGTTTGTTATGGAATCATAACAAACTCCGGTCTTTTTTTACTTGCCAGCGATGCAAAGCATCACTTTCCGGGAGCCAAGGAGCAGCCTTTCTGCCAACTTCTCCGCAGAGCCGCCATGCCCTGTAACATCCCGATCATTTTATTCCCCCAGCGATGCAAAGCATCGCTTTCAGAGGGTTCCAAGGGGAATCATTCCCCTTGGCATGGTGCAGGGCCAGCGCCCCTGCCGGCGTCCCATAAGCAACCTTCTTATTCCGCGTCGGTGATAACGCCCTTCTTCAAAATGATGTTCGCGTACAGGGCGGATTCGCCGCTCATGATCACGCAGCAGCTCTTTTCACGGGTGCGGTCATAGAAAGCGCCGCGCTCGATCTCGCCGAAGCAGGCCGCGCCGCGGGGATCATACTTCGCCACGATCTCCTTATAGGTGTCCCAGATGGGGGTCTCCACGGTGTCGCCGGGCACCTTGGCCATCAGCATCACAGGAGTATCCACATAGGTGTCCAGCGGCATCACCTTCAGGATGGCTTCCAGAATCTCCGGCACATTGTGGCCGTCCATGCGGATTTCAACCTTGGCATTGGTGTGGCCGGGGAAATTGCCATCTCCGATGGTCAGCTCGTCGCCATGGCCCATCTCGGCAAGAATCTTCAAAAGCTCGGGAGAAATGATCTTCGGAATACCTTTCAGCATCGTATGTAACCTCCATTGTCTTTGCGTTTGCCCGCTTCCGGGCTCTTGAAACCATTATACAACAAGTTTGCGTTTTTGTCTCATTGAAAAACTGTTTTCTTTCCCCGATTTATTGTATTTTTTTCACTTCTTCGGTATAATGGGCATAAAGCTATACTTTCGGAGGTTTTTTATGCTCAATTCCCTCATCGGCGACTGGGTCCGCGGCCTGCCTGCGGCGCTGCAATACCTGGTTGTCATCGCCATCGTACTCATCATACTATACGCCTGCCTCGCCCTCACCCGCCTCATCGGCAAAAACCGCGGCAGCGAGGTGCACTATGATAATCCGGAAGAATACGAAAAGCAGGTCCCGGATCTCTTCGCCTCCACCATGTTCCGCCGCAAGCCAAAGCAGGACAAAGAAGAGAAAAAAGAAGACTAAAGTCTGTTCTATACTTAAACAGACTTTAGTCTGGCTTTTTCGCCCCTACGCACCGTATCCAGCGTCCATTCCGGCTCCAGCTCGGGGTGAATGTGAATATCGTTGCTGCGGAGCAGGCCATCCAGGTAGTTTTCCAGCTCCCTGCGGAAATCCTCCAGCGTAAAGACGCCGTTGATGCGGCCGCACACTTCCCCCGCGCCCGTAAGCCCGGGCAAGTACCAGCGGCTGAACTTGCGCATCTCGCACATGGCCAGGTCCTCCGCCTTCTGCAGGCAAATGCCCTCCGCCAGACGCAGCAATATACCGATGCGCTCCACAGCATCCCGCTCCGGAAGCGGCTCCCCCGCCTCAAGGCGGCGGATGTCATCGAAAATCCAAGGGGTTTTCAGCGCCGCACGGCCGATGCATACGCCGTCCGCCCGGGTCTTCCGGGCAAATATGGCGGCATCCCCCGGATGCTCCACCGCGCCGTTCGCGAATATCGGCAGCTTTACGGCTTCCCGCACCCGCAGCATGCTTTCCAGCTGCACCTCGCCGCGGTACATCTGGTCCCGCGTCCGTCCATGCAGGATCAGCCCCGCACAGCCTGCATCCTCCGCAATCCGGGCAATTTCGGGGGCAGTGATGCTCCTCTCATCCCAACCGAGCCGCAATTTCAGCCGAACCGGCATTTCGACGGATTCGCAGACCGCACGGATGATCCGCTCCGCCAGCCCGACATCCCGCAGGATTGCCGATCCATTGCCGCTGCCCACCACCGAGCGCGCCGGACAGCCCATATTGATCTCGATCGCATCGTAATATCCGAGCGATTCCAGCCGCTTTGCAGCCTGCGCCATGATCCCCGGATCATTTCCGATGATCTGCGCCGCGAGATGCCGCTCCCCCGGGCCGCGCATCATCAGCGCGTGCAGCACAGGCAGGCGCTTCTTCTTCGCCCGGGCACAGGCCAGCGCCGGAATCATCTCCGTGGTCGCGCCATCCGCGCCGTAATCAAAGCAGATACCTCGAAAGGCGGCGTGGCTCATGCCGTCCATGGAGGCAAGCAAGCATTTTAAACCCAAGTCGGTTTCTCCCTTCTATTACGGAGGTCCTCATGTACGAATCCATCATAGAAATTGATCTGCACGGCAGAAATACATACCAGGGTCGGGTTTCTATCGATGCGGCACTGCGCCGCTCCGGCCCGGCAACCTGCCGGATACGCGTGATTCACGGCTGCAATTCCGGCACTGCCCTGCGTGACTTCATCCGCGATGAATACGCCCGCCATCCCAAGGTACGCCGCATCGTGCAGGGCGCAAATCCCGGCATTACCGAGCTCATCCTCCGGGAATATTGATCAGCTCCGCTTAAACAGACTTTGGACTGTTTTATTTCCACATTCCAGAATTTGGTCTGTTTTATTTCCCAGTGCCATTTGCAGATACTTATATTCATCCATCGTCCCCTGCACATGCGGCACCCGGTATGCGCCGTTATCACTGCCGAGGGCGATTTTTCCGCCCAATTCCGCGCATTTTGCCACATTTTCCAGCTGCAGCGCCATCAGCGGCTTGAGCACCCCATCCGGATAGCGCCCGTCGCCGATCAGGTTTCCGATGGTCACCAGCGTAGGCACCCACACAGCGCCGCTCTCGGCGATCATTTTCACCGCCTCATCATCCAGGTAAGCCCCGTGCTCGATGGAATCCACGCCCGCCTCCACAGCCGCTTTTACCGTCTCCGCTCCATTTGCATGGGCCATCACAGCAAAACCTTCTCCGTGGGCAATGCGTATCATCTCCCGAATCTCCCCTGCATCGAGGGGCTGGCTGGTGATCACGCCGTAATGATCGAAGTCCATCAGCCCGGAAATCATGATCTTGATGAAATCCGCGCCCGCAGTCTTCGCTTTACCGACCAAAGTCCGGTATTCCTTCATATCCTCGAAGCCGCAGCCGATGAAGCCGCCGTATCTTCCCTTTCGGTGAATCGGAAAGATGGGCGTACGGTATTCGATGCCATACTCCGGCGCCAGCTCCGCCGCCCGCTTTCCCACGCCCCAGGCGTCGCCGCCATCGCGCAGGTAAGTGACGCCGGCAGCTGCGTAGGCCTGCAGGCGCGCGCGAATCAGCGCATCATCGGGCCGCTCCTTCTGGGCGTCAATCGCAGCGCGGTAGTATACGCCGTCCAGGATCATGTGCATATGGCAATCAAACATCATCTTCTGCTCCCTCCTGCGGAACTGTATACCATTATATCGGTTCCGCGCCGCTTTTTCAAGCCGGGCTTGACATGGATTTCCATTTCTTTTATAATAGGATATAGCGTTTTAGAGAATAGAAAAACGGTTATTTTATCTTTGGAGGTGTGAATCATGAATCTGAAAGGAAGCAAGACTGAACAGAACCTGATGGCCGCATTCGCCGGTGAATCCCAGGCCCGCAACAAGTATACCTATTTTGCCAGCGTTGCCAAGAAGGAAGGCTACGAGCAGATTTCCGCCATCTTCCTTGATACCGCCAACAACGAGAAGGAACACGCCAAGATGTGGTTCAAGGCCCTGGGTGAGCTGGGCAACACCGCCCAGAACCTGCTGGCCGCCGCAGAGGGCGAGAATTATGAATGGACCGACATGTACGCCAACTTCGCCAAGGACGCGGAGGAAGAGGGCTTCGTGGAGCTCGCAGCCAAGTTCCGCATGGTTGCCGCCATCGAAAAGACCCACGAGGAGCGCTATCGCAAGCTGCTGAACAATGTGGAAGTTCAGGAAGTGTTCAAGAAGGCCGATATGGCGATCTGGGAATGCCGCAACTGCGGTCACCTGGTAATGGGCAAGCAGGCTCCGGAAATCTGCCCCGTCTGCGCACATCCCCGCGCATATTTCGAAATCCGCAAGGAAAACTATTAATTCGCACGAAAGCCGGTCTGTAAAGGCCGGTTTTTTCATCAGGAGGACAGCTATGAAGGTTCGATTCAACGATAATGCGGAAATCGTGGCCTCCGTGAAGGAGGGCCTTGAGCGCACCGGCGGCTATTGCCCCTGCCGGCTGGAGCGCACGGCGGAGAACAAATGCATGTGCAAGGAATTCCGGGAGCAGATCAAGGACCCGGATTACGAGGGCTACTGCCACTGCCTGCTATATTACAAAGAAAAATAGACCATTCTGTGATACTGCGCAAAAAGAGCTTCCGATCCAAAGATCGGAAGCTCTTTTTATCTTCGCACGGCCAGCCTTATCGCTCCTCGCGGAAGTAAGCCAGGCCCAGGCTCGCCGGGGGCTGGTCCTCCTTCTTCTTGCGCAGGCTCACCAGGATCAGCACCACGATGGTGACCAGGTAGGGCAGCATCTTGAAAAGCTCCTGGGAATAGCGGGAGAGGCCGCTGATGTAGAAGAACAGCCAGTACATCAGGCCGAAGAGATAGGAACCCCAGATGGCATTCTTGGGCTTCCAGCGGGTGAAGATAACCAGCGCAACCGCCAGCCAGCCCAGCTTCTCGATGGAGCCATCGTTCGCCCAGGTGCCCTTGATGTAGTCCATGACGTAGTAAATGCCGCCGAGGCCGGAGATGCCCGCGCCGATGCAGGTGGCAAGATACTTAAACTTCACCACGTTGATGCCCGCAGCGTCTGCAGTGGCGGGGTTCTCGCCCACTGCGCGCAGGTTCAGGCCCGTGCGGGTGCGGCTGAGGAAATACTGCATGATCACCGCGATGATGATCGCCAGGTACATCATAAATCCATAGGAGAAGAACAGTTCGCCCACGATGCCCAGCCCCGACAGGAAGGGAATCTTCATGCGGAAGACGGCGCTGGTGGTGGCAACGGAAATCTGGCCCACGCCGCCCGCCAGCTTGTTCAGGGAAGCTCCGAAGAAGTTTGCCACGCCGCTGCCAAAGATGGAGAGCGCGAGGCCGGAAACATTCTGGTTTGCGCGCAGGGTGATGGTCAGGAAGCTGTAAATCAGGCCGCCCAGCATCGAAGCCGCAACGCCGCTCACCAGCGCGAGCACCAGGCAGATCACCATGCTCGGGTTCTCCGCCGCATTTTCATAGAGGAAGGTGCTGGTGAGGGACGCAATCGCGCCGAGATACATGATGCCCGGCACGCCGAGGTTCAGGTTGCCGGATTTTTCTGTGAGGGTCTCGCCCACCGCGCCGAACATGATCACAGTGCCAAACACGATGGCCGCCTGAATGAGGGATACAAACTGGCTCATTTATTTGCCCTCCTTGTTCGTTCTGAAGATCAGCCGGTAGTTGATGAAGAATTCGCAGCCGAGCAGGAAGAACAGGATGATGCCCATGATCATCTCGGAAGCATATTCATTCAGGTTGTAAATGGAGGCGATTTCCGCCGCGCCGCGATCCAGGAAGATCAGCAGGGCGGTGATCAGGATCATGGTGATGGTGTTGAACTTGGCCATCCATGCCACGATGATGGCGGTGAAGCCGCGTCCGCCTGCGGTGTTGGTGGAAATGGTGTGGTCCGCGCCGCCGACGCCGATCATGCCCGCCACGCCGCAGATGGCGCCGGAGATCAGCATGGTGCGGATAATTACCTTCTTCACATCGATGCCTGCATAGCGGGCAGTGTTGCGGGATTCGCCCACGACGGCGATCTCATAGCCCTGCTTGCTGCGCTTGAGGTAGATGTACATGCCGATGGTGAGCGCCATTACGATGATCACGTTCAGCAGGTAGGTCTGGCCGAATATCTTGGGGAACCAGCCCGCCTGGGTGCTCTGGTTGATCACGCCCACGCTGTTGGAGCCGTAGGGGTTCTCCCAGAGGGACACCATGAAGGAGGTGAGCTGGATGGCGATGTAGTTCATCATCAGGGTGAAGAGGGTTTCATTGGTGTCCCATTTCGATTTGAAGATGGCCGGAATCAAGCCCCAAATGGCGCCTGCCACCGCGCTGGCGATGAACATCAGCACCAGCAGCACGGGAGTGGGCAGGTTGTTCAGGTAAATCATACAGGCAGCGGTGGCGATGCCGCCCACCAGAATCTGGCCCTCCGCGCCGACATTCCAGAAGCGCATCTTGAACGCCGGAGCAAGGCCCACGCCGATGCACAGCAGCATCATGATCTCGCGAACGGTGATCCAGATGCGGCGCTTGGTGCCGAACGCACCCTCAAACATCGTGCCGTAAACCTTCAGGGGATTCAGCTTGGTGATGAAATAGATGATCAGGGCGTCCACAACCAGCGCGGCAACGATGGCCAGCGCGCGGATCAGCCAGGCCTTGGACCAGAGGATGGAATCCCTCTTGGCGATGCGAACGAAGGGCTCGTGCACGCCTTTGTTGTTGGCATGGTTCATCACTGGGCATCCTCCTCCTTCTTCATGTGGGTCATCAGCAGGCCAACCTGCTCCTTGGTGCAGGTGCGGCCATCCAGGATGCCGTTCACCTTGCCGCCGCACATCACCAGTATGCGGTCGCACAGCTCCAGCAGCGAATCCAAATCCTCGCCAACATAGATTACCGCCACGCCCTTCATCTTCTGCTGGTTCAGCAGGTCGAAGATGGTGTAGGCGCTGTTGATATCCAGGCCGCGCACTGCGTAGGCCGTCATCAGCACCACAGGCGCGGATGCAATTTCGCGGCCCACCAGCACCTTCTGCACGTTGCCGCCGGAGAGGCGGCTCACAGGCGTGATCAGATCGGGAGCCTTGATCTCCAAATCCTCCTTGATCCGGGCCGCCAGCTCGCGGGGCTTGCGGCGGTTGGTGAAGAAGGAATGGCCGTTGTTGTAATCCTTGAGCATCATATTATCGGCGATGCCCATGCTGCCCACCAGACCCATGCCCAGGCGGTCCTCCGGAACGAAGGAGAGGGCCACGCCGTGCTCGCGAATCTGGCGCGGGGTGCAGTGGGTAAGCTCCTCAAATTTGGCGGTATCGCCCGGGTAGAAGCGCACGCTGCTGCCCTCGCCCTCGTCCAGCACGCCGGCGATGCACTCCAGCAGCTCCTTCTGGCCGCAGCCGGATATGCCCGCGATGCCGAGGATTTCGCCGCCGTAGAGCTCGAAGTTGATGTCGTCCAGCACCTTGATGCCATCCTTGTTCACATAGCTCAGGTTGCGGACCGCCAGGCGCAGCTTCAGGGTTTCCGACTGGGGACGGTCAATCGCCAGGGAAACCTTCTTGCCCACCATCATTTCGGTGAGGGAGAGCTCGGTGGCCTCCTTGGTGGGAACCGCGCCCACATATTGGCCCAGCCGCAGGATGGCCACCCGGTCGGAAACGGAGAGCACCTCATGCAGCTTGTGGGTGATGATGATGATCGCCTTGCCATCCGCCTTCATGTTGCGGATGATCTTGAACAGCTTTTCCGTCTCCTGGGGAGTGAGCACCGCAGTGGGCTCGTCCAGAATGAGCACCTTTGCGCCGCGGTAGAGCACCTTCACGATCTCAAGCGTCTGCTTCTGAGAAACGCTCATCTCGTAAACCTTCTGGTTGGGGTCCAGGTCAAAGCCGTATTTATCGCAGATTTCCCGCACCTTACGGGCAATTTCCTTGCGGTTGATGCGGCCCTTCTCCGGCAGGCCCAGGATGATGTTCTCCGCCGCGGTAAACACATCCACGAGCTTGAAATGCTGGTGGATCATGCCGATGCCCAGCTCGAAGGCATCCTTGGGGGAGCGGATGGAGACCTCACGATCATCCATGTATATCTGTCCCGCGTCGGGGTAATAGATACCGGCCAGCATGTTCATCAGCGTGGTCTTGCCGCTGCCGTTTTCGCCCAGCAGGGACAGGATTTCGCCGTAGTTGATCTCCATGCTCACGTCCTGGTTCGCAATAACCCTGCCAAATACCTTGGTGATGTGCGACAGACGGATTGCTGCTTTGGTTTCCAAATGTAAGCCACCCTTTCAGATAGAAATTCGCGCCGGGCGCGTGGAAGGGGATTTCGAAATGACAGCTAAAGGGAAGCTCAGAATATGAGCTTCCCTTTATTCCTCTCGGAATCTTAGTTCAGCAGTTCGGTGATGCCATCGATGCGCAGGGCGAAGGACGGAGCGGACTGGTAGTAGGATTCGCAGTATGCGCCGTCGATGATGGCCTCATCAGCATCGTATACGAAGTCGCCGTCGGTATCGGTAGCGAAGGTGGAGGTCACAACCTCGCCGCCAACGGTGAAGGTGCTGGTATCGAATACCTTCAGGGAGCCGTCCTTCAGGGCAGCCTCAACCTCGGCAACCTTCTCGGCAGTGCCTGCGGCAGCGCCGGAGCCCAGGGCGGTGATGCAAACTGCATTCTCAGCGTAGCCGGCAGTCCAGTTGCGGGCGATCTTTTCACCGTTGATGACCTGTGCCATGGCGTAAGCATAGTATACGTCCCAATTGTTGGTGGCGGAGGTCAGGGCAGCGTCGGGAGCGACGGACAGCATATCGATGTTGTAGCCTACGCAGTATACATTCTTGCCTGCTTCGCGGGCAGCCTGCACTGCGGAGGGAGCGCCGGTGGAGTCGGCGTGCTGGCAGATCATCACGCAGCCGCTGGCCAGCAGGGCGTTGGCAGCCTCGGCCTCGGCGGTGATATCAAACCAGGAATTGGTGTAGGTAACGTCCATAACCACGTTCTCCACCACGGACTTTACGCCCAGGTAGTAGGCAGTGTAACCGGAAACAACCTCAGCATAGGGATAAGCGCCGACGTAGCCGAGCTTCACATTGCCGTTGGCGTCCAGGTTTTCGGGAGCCAGGGAACCCTCGGCGATCATTTCGGCGATCTTCATGCCGGCAACAACGCCGGAAACATAGCGGGACTCAAAGGTCTCGTTGAAGGCGTTGGAGAAGTTGTCCAGGCCGGACTTGTTGGCGGTATCGCCGGTAACAGCAACAAACTGAACCTCCGGGAATTCGGCGGCAACCTGCTGCATGTAGGTCTGGTGGCCGTAGGAGTTGGAGAATACCACATCGCAGCCGGCGTCTGCCAGGTCGGCAGCGGCGTCGTAGCAGGTGGCGTCCTCAGTTACATGATACTTCCACATGATCTGCTCGGGAGCAATGCCCAGCTGCTCGGCAGCCTTCTGGATGCCAGCGATATGTGCGTAGGTATAGCCTTCGTTCTCGTCGCCGAGCATGACAGCGCCAACCTTGATGGCGGCGGGGTCGCCGGTGAGCTCAGCAGCGGTGTTGGATACGGAAGTGTCTGCCATGGCGGATGCGCAGAGCATCATGATGGCTGCGAGAACCAGTGCAAGAACCTTTTTCATTATTGTTTTCCCTCCGTGAATAATGTAATCGGGGTATGCACCTATCATACACTTCAAAAGTTACGTTACAACGTATGTAACGTAAATAATACGAACATTCCATTTTCAATTTCGGATTTTGTTCCGTTTTTCCCGCACTTCGTCCTTCGCATTTTCATTCAACATTCACCCTTTCCCGGTGTAGAAATGAAAAACCCCGCTGCGCCGCAGGGCAATCCATAAAAAAAAGAGCCTGCATAAGCAGGCTCTTGTGTGTCTGAATCAGACTGTGGATTATTCGTAGAGGTTGGGAGCGATCTCAGGATTGTCCATGTTCTCTGCGGTGTACCACTGGCAGCCAGTGTCAACATCTGCAACAGCTTCGCCGTTTACAGCTGCAACGCACAGCTCAACAACGTACTCGCCCATGGCCAGAGGAGCCTGGGTGATAGCGCCAGCGAAGATGCCTTCACGGACAGCACCGAGGATAACTGCGCCGGAGTCGAAGCCAGCAGCGATGATGCCGTCAGCGCCGCAAACCTGCAGGTTCTCGTTAGCGGAAACGATAGCTTCTGCGGAGTGCTGGTTGGAGCCGTAGATGGCAACGGTGTCTTCCTTGGACAGGATGGTGTTGGCGTCGGTCAGGGACAGCTCGGCGGTAACCTGAGCGGGAACCAGGGTCTCGATAACAACCTTGGCGTCGGCCTTGGATTCAACCTTTGCGTTGTCGCAGTAGAAGGTGTCGCCTTCCAGAGCAACTTCGCCGCACAGCTCGGCCATCTTGTCGATGAAGCCCAGGCCGCGCAGGGTTACGGACTCAGATACGTTGTCCTGAGCGATAACGCCGATGCGGACGGTGCCTTCAGCTGCTGCGATCTTGTCAGCAACGAGCTTGTAAACTTCTTCAGCTGCAACTGCGCCAGCATTGTAGTTGTTGGTGGCAGCATTGGCCAGGATTGCGCCTTCGGGAGCACCGGGAACGCCGGAGTCGAAGCCGATGATCGGGATGCCAGCGGCCTGAGCGGCAGCGATGGGATCCAGCAGGGTTTCGGTGGACAGAGCGGCCAGACCGATTGCTGCGGGCTTTGCAGCGA